>CADARM010000201.1:679-2151 GCA_902790275.1 uncultured Lachnospiraceae bacterium | reverse complement strand
AGATCGTAAATAAATACATCTCTGCCGATAACTAGGTGCTTTTATGACATTTCTTGACAGTTTTAAACAAAACTTCATAGAAGAAAGCAGATGGAAATACATTATAAACGGTTTGGGAGTTACTCTTAGGGTAACTCTCTTTGCCGTTTTAATCGGTATAGCCATCGGCTTCGTTGTGGCTATAATCCGTTCCACTTACGAAAAGACCGGAAAGCTTAAGATTTGTAATTTTTTGGCAAATGTTTATCTTACCGTGATAAGAGGAACGCCGGTTGTAGTACAGCTTTTGATCATTTATTTTGTAATATTCGGCTCCACGAGGGTCGACAAGATCTTTGTTGCCATACTGGCTTTCGGTATCAACTCCGGAGCGTATGTGGCAGAGATCGTTCGAAGCGGAATCATGTCCATCGATCCCGGCCAGATGGAAGCCGGAAGATCCTTAGGATTTAATTATATTCAGACCATGTGGTACATCATCGTTCCGCAGGCGTTTAAAAACGTGCTTCCCGCACTCGGAAACGAGTTCATCGTTCTTTTGAAAGAGACATCGGTTGCGGGCTATATAGCACTCGAAGATCTGACGAAGGGTGCCGACATCATACGAAGCCAGACATACAATCCTTTTATGCCGCTTCTGTCGGTAGCTGCGATCTATCTTGGAATCGTAATGCTCCTTTCATTCCTTCTTAAGAAACTGGAGAGGAGGTTGAGAAACAGTGAGCGATAATACAGGAAAACAGGTCCTTATAAGTGTAGACAATCTTTCAAAACATTTTGACGATCTGCATGCACTTAACGGAGTTTCAATAGATATTTACAAAGGTGATGTCGTTTTCGTGGTAGGTCCTTCGGGATCCGGTAAATCCACTTTCCTTAGATGTTTAAACAGACTTGAGGAGCCTACGGGCGGAAAGATCATTTTTGAAGGGATCGACATTACAGATAAGAAAACGGACATTAATGTTTATCGTGAGAGAATGGGAATGGTATTCCAGCAGTTTAATCTTTTCCCTCACATGACAGTATTAAAGAACCTTATTCTCGGTCCCGTAAAACTTCAGCACAAATCCAAAGAAGAGGCTACGAAAGAAGCCATAGCACTTTTGGAAAGAGTTGGTCTTGCGGACAGAGCAAACGCATATCCCAATCAGCTTTCGGGTGGTCAGAAACAGCGTATCGCGATCGTCAGAGCACTTTGCATGAAGCCCGACGTTATGCTCTTTGACGAACCCACTTCGGCACTCGACCCCGAGATGGTAGGGGAAGTACTCGAAGTTATGAGGGAACTTGCAAAAGATAACATGACGATGATAGTGGTAACTCACGAAATAGCGTTCGCAAAAGAGATCGCCAACAGAGTTATCTTTATGGCAGACGGACAGATCGAAGAGCAAGGCAACGCCAAAGATTTCTTCGACAATCCCAAATCCGAGAGACTTAAACAGTTTCTGGCGAAAGTGCTTTAAAGG
>CADARM010000201.1:0-637 GCA_902790275.1 uncultured Lachnospiraceae bacterium | reverse complement strand
TTAAAGGGGGGAGGAGTGTCGACCACGCGATACACCGTGGGCCGCTCCCGCTATAGTTTTGCACGTAACGGTACTAAATTCGACTTCGCGTGTGCTCGTCTCATTAAGTACCGACGGCAAAAATTACCCACTTGTGCATCACGTGGTCGACGCTCCCGTCTAAACCGCCTGATGCCCGCTTATATTGAAATAAATACAAACTTATAAATAAATCACTACGGAGGAAGAATATGAGCAACGTAAGAAGAATTTATGTAGAGAAGAAACCGGAATACGCGGTTAAGGCTAAGGAGCTCTTTAAGGATATAAAGAGTTATCTCGGAATTACGAGTGTGACAGGCGTAAGATATCTCATTCGTTACGATGTTGAAAACATTTCAGACGAAATTTTTGAGAAGGCATGCAAGACCGTATTTTCAGAACCTCCCGTAGATAATTATTTTCTTGAGGATTTAAAGGTAAATCCTTCCGACAAAGTATTCAGCGTGGAATATCTTCCCGGACAGTACGATCAGAGAGCGGATTCCGCAGTTCAGTGCGTACAGTTTTTGGATGCTGAAGAAAATCCCATTATCCAGACAGCTATCACATATGTTCTCGAAGGAAATGTTTCCGACGACGAACTTGAAAAGATCAA
>CADARM010000200.1 GCA_902790275.1 uncultured Lachnospiraceae bacterium | reverse complement strand
TTATAATACTATTCAGTAAGTTTGGCTGGTGAGGAGTAGAAATATGCGTATTGCTGTTTGTGATGATGAAGAGTTATTCCGGATAGAATTTAAATCTGTTCTTGATAAAGTGCTTATTAACGCCGAATACGATATCGACACTTTTTTTTTTTTTTTAAGTCTTTACGAGGCTTTCTTGAAAAATACTTTTGATCTGGTGTTCCTTGATATCGAGATGCCGGGCATTGACGGTATTACGCTCGCGAAAAGATTACGGGCGGTATCAGAAAATGTCCAGATAGTGTTCCTTACATCGCACATCGAATATGCGCTCGAAGGATATGAAGTCAACGCATTAAGGTATCTTGTAAAGCCGGTTGATATGAATAAGCTCAGTGAAGTTCTGAAGTATATCCAGGATAAAAAGAATAATTCGCGTCAGATCATGATCAAGCAGGAAGGCGAAGACATCGTGATCGACATAAGCGATGTTATTTATATGGAGTCCATGGATAAGAACGTCAGGATCGTTACTTCCAAAAGCGAATACATCACAAGATACAACATCAGTGATTATGAAGAAGAACTGAAGAACAGCGGTTTTTTAAGGATCCACAGGGGTTATCTGATATCTTTATCCAAGGTAAAGAAGATCGTAAAAAACGATGTCGTAATGGACGGGGATATCTCTCTTCCGGTAAGCCGCAGCAACATAAAGGCGTTAAAAGATGCTTTATATGCATATGTAGAAGGAACTGCTTTCTGATATGACAGATACATTGGCAAACGATATCATAACAATTATAACTTCGGTACTGAGCAACTTTCAGATCGTCTTTGCTCTGCTCTTGATAGTTGTTATTTCGGCCTGCTTTCTCGGTAGACAGGTTGAATTCTCAAAAAAGCTCGTCTTATCGGCATTCGGCGTAATCGGAGTAACTGTAATCTTCTCCATTGCAATTAATTTTCTTTTTGCAGATGCGGACTCTGATCTGATATTGAGTTTGAATTTCATTCTTGCCGGAATCTTTTATGTCTATGCATTTGTATTCTTCCTTTTGGCATTCAAAGAAAAAAGATTAAAGCGTGCCATCGAAGCATGGATATGGTTTTTCCTTTTTGTCCAATATATATCCACCTTTTCCAATATGACTGTAATTTATCTGGCAGGCGGAACTGAAGAACTGGCATATTCCGTATTTTATGAGAATGTTGGATCAGGACCTTTATGGCTGGTGATGGCAGCCGTCAATTTCATTTTTACTCTGGCGCTTTTTCTCATTACATATTTCGGTTTCTTCAAGCCGAAAAAGTATTGCATAATCAGCGTTCCTGCCAGGGTGTTGTTTATTGTATGGATAGTCATATTCCTGTTCATGCCATGCATCCCCTCCCTTATTCCGTCAGAGTTCATCACGATCGAATACAGATATCACATCATGAGCATAATGTTCGGTCTCGGCATCATTATCCTCGGACTTGCCGCTCCGGTTTTTGTAGTTATCTCCTCGGCTGAGAGATCTTATCTTGAGAAGACAGGAAGCATATATCAGCGCCGAACTGGAATATATCGAACAGTATAAGCGTAAGCAGACTGAGACCAGGGCTTTCCGTCATGACATCAATAACCACCTGGCAATGACACAGATGATGCTTGAAGAAGGCCATTCGGATCAGGCCAAAGAGCACATAAGCGATATGCTCGGCAGTATCAGTTCGCTCTCTCCGAAATACGTTTCCGGTGATGAGATGCTCGACATCATCATCTCCATGAAAGCAGATAAAATGGATGAATTGAATATCCGTTTCGCGCTTGACGGTGTGGCTGACGGCGGCTTGAAGATCAAGCCGATGGATATGTGCAGCATTTTCGCAAACGCATTGGATAATGCGATCGAGGCAGCCTCTTCATGCGAAGATCCTTTTGTGTCTTTCTCCATCAAAAGAACGGATAAGTTTTTCGTATTCAGGATAACGAATTCGGCATCAGGCAAGGTCGATATCGAGAAGCTCCTGAACTCCACAGGTTATACATCCAAGAAAGATAAAGAGAGCCACGGCTTCGGCCTCATGAATGTCAGGCGCACGGTAGAAGCCTGCAACGGAATATTAAAGGTCTCATCTGAAGAGAACACTTTCGTCCTCTCGATAATGCTGCCGAGACCCCTTTAAAATGGGACATTTATAATCCCCACAAATCACAAGGGAATACTATGTCCGCCATTCCACGATGCGTGGGTAACATATCGTTAAGCTGTAACAGGATTTATTGTCCTAAAAACGAAATTGACGGTGTATTAAGCAGAAGCTATAATTGTTTTAGGAATGAGGCATTACCGTATAGACGGTTATCCTCGAAGTTTAGCTAAATAAGCCGCATCTTCTTGGACGGAGGGGCGGC
>CADARM010000199.1:2684-3893 GCA_902790275.1 uncultured Lachnospiraceae bacterium | reverse complement strand
TTAACATACATGAATCTATTATCGAAGATGGATTCTACTACCGTACTGCATCCGTCTGCAAGACCGAGTGCCACGGAGATCTGAGGCTGCATATCCGTAGGGAAGCCGGGATAAGGAAGTGTCTTAACCTGGGTTCTCTTAAGTCTGTCCTTGGGTCCTATTACCCTTACCCAGTCATCTGACTCTTCAATCCTGCATCCGATCTCTCGAAGCTTTGAAGAGATACTGTCAAGGTGGGTAGGAATAACGTTGTTTACGGTGATATCGCCGTGTGTGATGGCTGCTGCCATCATAAATGTTCCGGCCTCGATCTGGTCGGGAATGACTGCATATGAACCGCCTTTGAGTGACGGTACACCGTTAATCCTTATCTTATCCGTACCGGCACCGGTGATATGTCCTCCGATACCGTTTATAAAGTTTGCAACATCAACGACATGAGGTTCTTTTGCTGCACCTTCAATGATCGTTTTGCCGGGTGTAAGTACTGCGGCGAGCATGATATTGATGGTAGCTCCTACCGAAACCTTATCCATGTACATTCTGGTTCCGCTTAAAGGTCCCTGCATTCCGTCAACGACGATCTCGGTAGCGGTGATCTTTACGTCGGCACCTAAAGCTTCGAAACCTTTTTCATGCATGTCGAGACCTCTTCCGCCGATATTGCATCCGCCGGGAAGGGGTACTTTTGCCTGATGGTAACGACCGAGCAGTGCTCCTGCGAAATAATACGAAGCTCTTATCTTTTTAATACTGGGATTGTCTACCACGTATTTGTTGATAGTCGATGTGTTGATCTTTAACGTGTTGTCGTCAAGATACTCGACTTCAGCTCCGAGATTCCTTAAGGTCTCCGCCATGATGAGCGTGTCGTTAACTTTAGGAACATTCTCTAATGTAATTGTCTCATCGGTAAGAATCGTAGCAGCAAGGATAGGCAGAGCGGCATTTTTAGCACCGCTTATATCAACCGTTCCGTTTAAGGCTGCTCCTCCTCTTATTCTGTAAATTTCCATTTATTCCCTCATTTAAAGGTTAGTTAATATAATTCAAAGGATTGACCGGAGTGCCGTTTAAGATGATCTCAAAGTGTAAGTGAGGTCCGGTCGAAATACCCGTATTACCCGAAAGTGCGATCTTCTGTCCCTGGGATACAGTCTGGCCCACGGAAACGAGCACCTTGGAAAGATGGGCATATCTTGTCTGTGA
>CADARM010000199.1:0-2672 GCA_902790275.1 uncultured Lachnospiraceae bacterium | reverse complement strand
ACCGTCGGGATGTGTGATAAGTACCATATAACCGTAACCGCCGCTCCATCCTGCAGCAGATACAGTACCACCGCTCGAAGCCATGACCGTACTACCCGAAGGAATGGCAAAGTCAACACCCTGATGGTTTTTCGAACCTATACCGCCGGGTGAACTTCTTCTTCCGAATCCGCTGGATACGGAACCGCCGGAGATAGGCTTGATATATGTGGGAGGAACCTTTGTACCTCTCTCGACAACCTTGGCGATCGCCTCAAGAAGGATCTCCTCCTTAACTATATTCTTGTTGATGGCATTTTCGTTCTTGTAAGTAACGTCGCTTACGACC
Organism: uncultured Lachnospiraceae bacterium; assembly: GCA_902790275.1. Taxonomy (GTDB): domain Bacteria; phylum Bacillota; class Clostridia; order Lachnospirales; family Lachnospiraceae; genus UBA3766. The sequence continues at coordinate 2,344 of CADARM010000199.1, read as the reverse complement.
TTTCTGTAGCCTGCCGAAGGCTCGGTAAGCGTAACCTGCTTGGTCGTATACCAATCGTCGTTATCGATATATATTATATCCGCTTCGTAACTTTCTTCAACTATTTCTCTTCTTGTCCAGAGAACGGAAAGTTCGGGTTCGGGAACAGTGATGATAAGAGCCTGTCCCGCACGGATGGTCGAATTGACATCCTTTAAATACTCGCTGTTGAGTTCAACGAGCTCTTCCATCGAGATACCGGTCTTACGTGAGATAGCAGACAATGTGTCACCTGCCTGAACTTCGTAGATCTGCTGCACATCCTGCATACCCGTAAGAATTGAAAGCGCTGTGTCTACATCGACGATCTCACTCTTGGGAATGTATGTCTCGGCAACTTCTACCTCTTCGGCAAACCCGATATCCATGATCCCCTGTGTGATATCCTTAAAATCGAGATACTCGATAAGTTCGGACTCGGCTATATCCTTTCCCACAAGGTTTTCGGCACCTGCATTAAAGGAAATCGTATCGAATTCCACATCCTTTTTCGTAAGGTTTGCGGTAAGTGTGGACATGATCCTTTCCTGATTTATCTCGGTCTTGACTTCGTATTTGTTGTCTTCATCGTATTTAGCGATGGCTCTGGTTAAAAGATCATCAACATCGTATGAGCTCGCAAGGTTTACGGTGGTATTGTTGACCTTAACCATGTAAGCCCTTGTCATAGTCTCTTTCTGATGATCCTTTAATGTCTTTTTGATCTTGTTATAAACGGCTTCCTCGTCATCGATAGATTTGTAGCGTCAGCCTTTTCGACGCTTTCCACAGTACCCATATCCTCGCCTAAGATCCAGATCGTAAAGATGTTTTTACCCTCTGAAGAATAGGTGGTGAAATTTGGCAACAAAAACAAGCCTAAAACAAAAACGGATAGGCTTGTTATTATAAATGTAGTGCGAATGCGTTTATAATGGTGCGTTAATAATTTCATAGATAAATCGACAGTGCCGGAAAATTAAATAATCCCGAGTGCTACAAGTAAAGTAACAACCAGATTCAGTGCTCCAAGCACTATCGCGATGGTAACCGCTACCTTTGTGGACTTAAGCTTTGCATAAAGTTCTCTGTTATGCTTTGTGAGTCCTTCGGTCTGGCTCTTAAATTCGTCTACAACGACTGCCTGAACGTTACGGTATACCTTCACATTCTCCTTATGTACAAAGTCGTCAGACTGCTTAAACATTTCCTGAAGAGCTCTTCTGTCTTCCTCTTCCTTAATCTGACGGGCTTCCTCTTTCTGCTGTTCTTCGAAGAGTTTTCTTTCTTCCTCTTCTCTCTTTAACAATTCATCTTCCTCATTGGGACGGTTAATGGTCTCAATACCGGAACGAATATATTCAAGATGATCCGCGATCTCTCTGTTCTCTCTTCTGATGGCAAGTAAAGCGTTGTCGACACTGGTCTTAACGCTTGTCTTTAACTCATCGTTTGAATTCTTGAGTTCTGCGGTTGTATTCTTGATCTCTTCGCTTGAAGAAAGAATTCCTTCGATGGAAGAATTCATGGCATCAGCCGAATTCTTAACTTCTTCTGCGCTTAATTTAAGATCGTCTGCGCTGCTTCTTACGAGATCGGACGCATATCTGATATCGTCTGCGCTGCCCTTGAAATCTTCTGCGATCTGCTTTACTGCAGCTACGGATCCGGAAACTTCCATTGAAGACTGCTTCATCTCGTCAACGGGTACCATAAGGGTATTATTGACCGACTCGTTCAATGCGCTTCCTACCGTGTGATCGAGGTTACTTAAAGCTTCGTCGATGGCTGTGATGATCTCTTCGGAAAGCTGCTTGGATACTTCAGCATTCTCGCCTTCTTCGCCTTCAACATGGCTAACCTGAACTTTGTTGATGGATTCATCGACCAAAGCATTGATTTTATCCGTAAGCTCGGAGTTCTTGTAGTTCAATTTACGCATATCCTGGAGGATTGCTTCGTACTGAGCTACCTGTTCCTGAAGACGGCGCATCTCATTGGCTTCAGCCTGAGCATTTGCCTTGATCATCTCCTGAGCGCTTAATTTCTGTGCAAGCTTATCTGTAAAATTATCCATGGATAAAACTCCTTTACCCCCACTTTATAGTTAACCTAAATCGCATTATTTAAATAATATCATTTTTTCAACGATTTGACAACTTTTGTATTATAAATAATAAATTAAAAAAGAACAAAAAACAAATAATTTTATTTGAGATTTGTCCACTTTTTTTCATACAATTTTCACAATTAAAAAATATACTCTTATTAAATCATTTATTCATTGCTTGACGACTTATGTCGTCAGCACTCCTCATTTTTAGTA
>CADARM010000198.1 GCA_902790275.1 uncultured Lachnospiraceae bacterium | reverse complement strand
AGCGTATTGACACTGATGATCGCAACATTGTCATGCGTTCTTTTTATATATGCAGGCTTTTCGTGTGCCACGTTGTCAAGGGTGACCGACCAGTTTTTTCGTACATCTGTAGCATTTAATAAATCCATAATAAACCTCCCTGTATGAGTCCGGCTTTATCTGATTTAATTATATGTACAAAGTGTACGCTTTGTCAATGTTGTACATAAACACTTTACGCCCGAAAGTTTCCCTTCGGGCGCATAAAAAGTTTATTCTTCCGTGATCATCTTTACGGGTTCAAGTTTCTTGATCTTGCTTCCGTTAATATACGATACGAGCATTGCCACTCCAGTGATAACTACTACTACCGAGATGTATGCGACAGGTGAAAGTGCAAATACAACTTTTTTGAATCCGAATATCGCAAACATAAGGAGCAATACTTTATCGCCAAAGAATGTTACCGTCACAAGGCCTATCACGATGCCGACAGCTATCGCAGGCAGGTTGGAAAACATTACCTGAAGGATGAGTTCTTTGGACGAAAAGCCAAGTGCTTTGAAAACGCCTAAGTTTCTCCAGTCCTTTGTGATATTGGTACGAATGATCAATGCTTCAGCCAGTGCCACGATAAATGCGGTTACGATCATGATTATCCAGAGGATAGCCTGCATTGAAACTTTCAGCATTACAAAGAGTCCGCCGGTTGCGGCAACTTCATCGATAAGTTCCGAATCGGGATATATGTCTTTAAACTCTTTGTTCAGATCATCAAATGTATATCCGTCTTTAAGGTAGACAGATATCGAACCTTCAGGCATCGAACCGCCGATACGTACAAAGCCTTCCTCGGTCATATAACCCATCTGACCCATATTGTTAAATGTCTGAATGTAACCCGTTACTATGTATGAAGCACTCTCTTCACCGTTCTTTGCCGTAATGGTGTCACCTATTTTTATTCCCATGCTGTTGGCAAGCATGGTTCCTACAGCTACTTCATTTTCGTACTTGGGCCATCTTCCTTCGACTACATAATCTTCACGCATTCCCGTAGTATCTGCCATGACTCTGGTAGTCGTTGCTTTTGTTTTATTGCCTACTTTATATCAGCCATATTCTTATCACCGGAAACATCCGCGTCGGGAAGTTCAGTACCCGCTATACGCAGAAGCGTATCAACATCCTTACCCATGTTCTCATACATTCCGAAGCCCATCGCAGCCGAAAACGAAAGTACGGATATGATCGCGATGACTCCGACCTGGGATCTGAATTTTCCGAATGTTTCTTTCATTGCGATGTTTAAGAAAATCGGAAGCGAACTCTTGTCAAAAGGAAAGAAATTCTTTCTGTAACTGTGATTGTTGATACCGCCTCTCAAAGCTTCGAGAACGCTGGTCTTCTTGTATTCTCTTCCGAGGAAAAGCGTGAATATACCTACAAGAAGGCATATACCGATAACAACTGCCGCACAGAGGATCAAGTCGGCTTTCTGATTCCATGACAATCCCAAAAGGTAAAGCATTATAAAACCGATCTTTCCCTGAAGAAGTGCACCGAAGATCACACCGGCGATACTTCCTATACCGGATACCAGAAGAAGCTGTACCAGAAGGATCACCGTCAGTTCCTTTACGGTATATCCGCTCGCCTCCATGATACCTGTATTTTTCATATTGTTCATTATGAAGTTCTTGATCGAGAAATCTATAACAACAAATGCTATAGCCAGGATCACAACTGCAAATACCAGAATAATGCTGATAAAAATATAAGGTAAGATCATATTTGCTGTTTTCATCATGCCTGTGGGAATAAAGTTAAGACTGCCTCCGAGACTTACATCAGGATGCGTTTTTGAATAAGAGATCATCCAGATGTTCAATTCGTTATACAGATCTTCACATATCGTTTCATCCGATATATGATCGTTTAATGCCTTTTTTGTAAGATGTGAGTTATAGCTCTGACATTCTTCAGCCAGATTGCCGTTTTCAAAGAGGATCTGTTCATACATCCTGTCAGACATAAAACATTTGTAGACACTGAAGTTCATCGGAGAACAGATGATAAAATCCTCGTTAAAGCCGGCAACTTTAAACTCATAAACATTATCCCCGACTTTTAATTCTATTCTGTCTCCAATCTTAAAATTCGAAGACATCGATATGGGAAGTACTATGTCATCTCCCGAAAAAGAAGATGTATCTATACTGCTTGTCTGAATAGGTCTTTCGTCTTCATATGAGAAAAGATAGAACACATAATTCGACCAGGATTCCGTACCTTTTTTACGGTATTTCGCCTGAGGCATCGAAATAAATCTGTCTGTATAATGATCCGTAAGATATTCGCTTCCCTCAAGCAGTTCTTCGAGCTTAAAATCGGTTACGGGCTCTTTGGATTTCATAATAAGGATATCCGCGCCGTTTATCTTTTCCTTGTTTGTATCCTGTACCCTGACGGTACCGATCAGAAGGTTAAGACATATGAATATCATAAAAGAAGCAAGAAATGTCATTATGAAGAAAGTGATCATATCGCCCTTCTGCTTCTTCATATTGTTTTTGGCTATAAAGAAATAACGATACATTTTACCACCCCATATTCTGAAGGAAGATCTTAAGTCTGTTATGTCTCTCCCTTGCTTCTTCAATATTAGGATTGCTCTCGTCTTTGTAATCGCCTAAATACTCACCCAGATAGATCTCATCGGAGATAACACCGTCCGCAAGATAAATGATCCTGTTTCCTCTCTCCGCAGCCTTGAATGTATGTGTACCGCCGAAGAGCACGCCTACG
>CADARM010000197.1 GCA_902790275.1 uncultured Lachnospiraceae bacterium | reverse complement strand
ACCTTGCGCTCAATATCACCAACGGAGACCTGGCAAAGAATTTCGAGAAATCATCATCGATATTGAGGATCTTTGTGTTATCCATGACTTCACCGTTCTTTGTATCGATATTTATGCCATGGATATAGAAAGTCTCTGTCGAATTGTCAAGATAAGCGGTCGTATTGTAAGCGATCGAACATATCTCATCATTATTGAATGTAATAACACAATCCGAATAAAGAGTGTAATTCTTGTATTCGGATGAAGAATGATTCGAGCAGTAATCATATAAAGATGTTAAAGCCTGATTTCTTAAAGTTTCGTTTACAGCGGTAAAATCAACTTTATCGGAATCAAGTGTATAATATGCGCAATAAGCATTTGCAAAAATGCCGTTTATCTGACCTTCGAAACGGATAAGTCTTCTTTCTACGGAATAGTTTTTGTTCTCAACATATGAATCTACGACATATTCATAATAAGGCGTTGAAAAACCGTCTCTTTCGGCAAATTCATGGCTGTAAGGAGACTGCATGTACGAAGCGCAGGGACCGTTGATATAATAATCCGATGCATCATCCGCAGGTTCGTCCCAGTATTCGTTTGCATTATTAGCAAAATCTTCTACGAATTTATCGTAATCAAATTCGGAAGTACCGCCGTATAAAGGAGTGATCGTGTCATAGTAAGAGGAATACTCTTCGTAATCGATATCGTTGTCGGCATCATCCTCATCTTCTTCGTCTTCTTCTTTGTCTTTATCGTCTTCATCTTCGTCTTCATCATCGTCCGTATCAAGTTCGATCTTAAAGTCGGGATCGGGCGTGGGAGTCGTATTGATGTTGTTATTGTTATAAATAGAATTGTTTGCCGTATAAATGCTCTTAAATGCAATGGGAACAACAGCGATCGCTGCAACTGCGATAAGGACAACGATAAGAAATACAACGGCTACTATTCCGAGAATGATGCCGATGATAAGCCCTTTGGATTTTTTCTTTTCAGGCTGTGCAAAAGCAGCACCCGCTTCCGAAGTATTCCCGTCATTATTTACATTATAGAAAGGATGAAGATTCTCACCTTCATTACCGGTCGTGCTTTCGTTATTTGTTTCGTTAACCTCTTCTTTTTCGGTTTCTATTTTAAAACCGCAATTGGTACATACTCCGGGAGGTGTAACAGCACCGCATCTTGGGCAAAAAAGAAATTCCTGATTCATAATACTTCTCCTTTTATCACTTATTAAGGCCGAATTGTGTTTCGGTAATATATTCAAGAATGCATACCCTTGCAAAATCAAGAGCTGCCGTGGTGGCACATTCTCTTATCTTTATTCTGTCACCTTTAAACTTAAATTCCTTAACCTTGTTCTTTCCCTTAACATTACATCCGATATAGACAAGCCCTACTTCTTTTCCTTCATACGGGCTGTCCGGTCCGGCAACTCCGGTCACGGACACAAATACATCAGCCTTATTGGATACAGCTGAAGCCTGGGACATCTCTTCCGCAACTTCTTCGGACACGGCCGTGTATTTTGCCAGAGTGGATTTTTTAACACCCAGGATCTTATGTTTGCTTTTGTCGGAATAGGTAACATAGCAATTGTTTAAAACTTCCGATACGCCCGCAACATTGATAAGTCTCGAAGCGACCATTCCGCCGGTACATGATTCCGCACATGATATGCTTAAACCGTTTGATTTGTATAAATATATTCACCTATAAGATTTTTTAATTCTTTTATTACCGGTTTATTAAGTCTGTCACATTCTGCTTCATCGGATCCTTTCGCCGTAACATGGATATGAACTTCTCCGGATTTGGGGTAGATCGTTATCGAAGGATTCGAATGATCCATGATCAGATCTTTAATCTTTTCTTCGACTTCATTTTCCGAAACTCCTGCGATCTTAACGGTCTTTGTCATGATCACTGAATCCGATATCTTCTCAAGATAAGGAACGACGTATTTTAAGAACATCGGCTTTATCTCGTTGAACTGGCCGGGAAGCAGAATATAATAATGTCCCGAATCCACGATGATCTCACCTGCCGAATTGCCGAATTCGTTAGGAATGACATCGCTTCCTTCTATCGAACCGTCTTTTATGTCTTTGCCCAAAAACAAAGATACGCTCTCCATGGTAACGTCTTCCGCAGAAGGACCCATCCCTCCCGATAAAACGATGATATCGGCTCTGCCTGTAGCAATGGTAAGGCATTCGTTTATACGGGCTTTATTGTCGCCTACACTTGTCTGATAATAAGCGGTAAGACCGAGCTTCGCAAACTGCTCGGCAAGAAATGCCGCATTTGTATTTACAATGTTACCGAGTAAGATCTCCGTTCCGACGGAAATATATTCAACTATCATATGGACTCCGAAAAAAGATTATTTTTTATCTTCTTTAAGTACGGCTCTGTTTTTAACGATACATTCTATAAGAGATATAACCGTAAGTGCGGTTACAACGATCTCAAGAACGATCGTCGGCCAGTAGAGGAACTTTAATTCAGCGATGATCATCGGTATCATGACCATCTGAAGAGCTGTTTTTACTTTGCCGCTCCAGTCAGCCGCGATCACTACGCCTTTGGATGCGGCAACAAGTCTGAATCCCGAAATGATAAAGTCTCTGGAGATAATGATCAGCACGATGATATAACTTATCTTTCCCAGAGCCAGCAGGCAGATAAGTGCCGAGCATACCAGAAGTTTATCCGCAAGGGGATCGGCAAATTTTCCAAAATCTGTTATAAGAT
>CADARM010000196.1:1435-3350 GCA_902790275.1 uncultured Lachnospiraceae bacterium | reverse complement strand
AGAATCCTTTTCTTCTTTATTTGCAGGCTTTACTTCAGCCTTTTCAGCAGTTTCTTCCTTAACGGTATTGTCAACGATCCTGTGAGCACAGCCCGAATCGCCGCAGTTCATACAGTCATGTGAGCAGCCTGAACCGATCTTGGAAGTATCTTTTCCTGCTTTTGCACCCTTATCCTTGATCACGTTCTGGATCATTGTAAGTGTAGCAAGTACAAAGAATGCTCCGGGAGCCATAACGAGGATTCCGATAGGTGATATCGAAGAAAACTCGATAGTAAAGATATCGCTTAACACTTTAAGGAATCCCTTTGAGGAAGGATTGATAACTTTGTTTATCAGACCAACCATAATTACAGGGATGGGATTTCCGAATACTCCGTCGATCGAAAATCCGAATACGGTACCTGCACCGAGGAATTCTCTGACAAGACCGATCAAAGTAAGTGCCATTGTAAATCCGAGTCCCATACCGATTCCATCGAAAAGTGAAGGAAGAACGGGATTCTTGGAAGCATAGCTTTCCGCACGGCCTAAGATGATACAGTTAACAACTATCAGGGAAATGTAGATTCCGAGAGCTGAATAAAGGCCGGGAACGAAAGCATGCATTAAAAGTTCAACTATAGTAACGAATGTTGCAATGATAACGATATATGCGGGAATACGAACCTTATCGGGAATGATCTTTCTCAAAGCCGAAATGATCATATTACTTAACGCAAGTACCACCATTGTCGAAAGTCCCATACCGAGACCGTTGATAGCCGATGTGGTTACGGCAAGTGTCGGACACATACCGAGCATAAGTACGAAAGTAGGGTTTTCTTTAATGAGTCCGTTATAGAGACGTTCCAAACATCTTTTCATTAGTTATCCCCTCCTTCGCTTAAGATTGTGTAATATCTGACGCCAGTATTGACACCGTTTGTTACGGCATTCGAAGTGATCGTTGCAGATGTGATGGCATCGATCTCATCCGAAGAAGCAGCGCCGGTCTTTACGACCTTGAATTGTTCAAGTTTTCTGTTTCTGAACTGGGGAACGAGTACGTTCTCTGCGTTCATACCAAGTCCGGGAGTTTCGGAGATCGAAAGGATAGATATTCCTTTAAGCATATTGTCGGTTGTGATACCCATATAAAAGCTTATGTTTCCACCGTAACCCGATGTAGACGTTACACCGATAACATATCCGTAAAGAGAGCCGTCAGCTTTCTTTGCTTCATAAGCGCTGTCGATATAGGCAACATCATAACCTTCAGCTTTTAACTTATCGCTGATGGAAGCGTCAACATCGATGGGATTGAAAGTAAGGGTTTCCACGCTTTCAAGCACACCTGCTGCGTTAACTTCCTTAAATACTTCATTGCAGGCATCAGCCTGAGCCTGAGCTTCCTGTGTTGCGATGGGTTCTTTTGTCAGTTCATATACAAAACCTAAGCCCAGTCCGGCAACAAGGGTAATACCGAAAATAACTGCGGTATCTTTTATGATCTTGATTATTTCTTCATTTGAAATTTTCATAGTGAATTCTCTCCTCCTTTACCGAAAGCTTTAGGAAGAGTAATCTTCTCAATGAGCGGAACAAGAAGGTTTCCTAATATAATAGCAAACGAAACTCCTTCCGCACCGGGTCCGAATATACGGAATACACCGGTTAAGATACCAAGAAGCACGCCGAATACATACTGGCCTTTCTTGGTAATGGGTCTTGTTACGTAATCGGTAGCCATAAAGAAAGCACCGAGCATAAGACCGCCGCCTGCGAGCTGTGCGCAGATGTAGTTTAAGTCAAATCCTCTCTTCGAGAAAATGATTATAAAGATAACAAAAGATAAAATATAAGTTCCGGGGATCTTAAGATCGATAATTCCGAGTGCGATAAGGAAGCATGCGCCGAGTACGATGGCGATCAT
>CADARM010000196.1:0-1409 GCA_902790275.1 uncultured Lachnospiraceae bacterium | reverse complement strand
TCCGGCCGTATGACCGATGACCATATCGAAAATATTTACTTCACCGCCGGCTTTAACGATAGCCAGAGGTGTGGGTCCCGTATATGCGTCGCATTCGAAGTTAGTCATGTACTTTGCAAAAGAAATGACAAGGAAGCATCTTGCTCCGAGTGCGGGGTTCATAAAGTTCTGACCGAGTCCGCCGAAAAGCATCTTAACGACTACGATGGCAAAGCAGGCACCGAGTGCAGTCATCCATAAAGGAAATCTTGCAGGTAAGTTAAGTGCAAGCAAAAGGCCGGTAACGATCGCAGAGCAGTCTCCTATCGTAACGGTTTTCTTCAATATCTTACACATTACGAATTCTGCTAAAACCGCAAAACCTACGGATACAAGGATAACCAATGCGGCATGATAACCGAAATTGATGATACCGAAGATCGTTGTAGGCATTAACGCTATGATAACAGCCAGCATTATCCCTCTTGTCGACATGCCGTCTCTGACGTGAGGGTTCGAGGATACTTTTAATTTCTTATCCATTATTACTTACCCCCTTTCTTTCTGTCGGCGAGAATCATTCTTCTCATGGATTTAATGGACTGGGTAAGGTAACGCTTTGCAGGGCAGATATAACTGCAGCATCCGCATTCGCAGCATTCCATACCGTTGTATTTTTCAAACTGTTCTCTGTCTCCGTTCTGAGCGAAGTCAGCAAGCTTGGAAGGGATTACTCTTCCGGGGCAAACTTCAACACATCTGCCGCAGTTGATGCAGGCAGTCTCATTTGTCGAGGGAATGGCATCCTTCGAAAGGCAAAGAAGTGCAGATGAAGTCTTGGTAGCGGGAACATCGAGATCAAAGATCGCAAATCCCATCATGGGACCGCCCGAAATGATCTTTTCGGGATCTTTGATAAATCCGCCGGCTTCATCGATCAGTTCATGATAATTTGTACCTATGGGGATTCTGAAGTTCTGAGGGTTCTTGACACAGTCACCGGTTACGGTAACGATCCTGTGTAAAAGAGGTCTTCCCTCAACTACAGCCTGATAGATAGAGCAGATCGTATCAACGTTGTTTACGATACATCCTGCATCAGCGGGAAGCATCGATGAGTTGATGGCTCTCTTTGTTGTAGCAAAAATAAGATGACGCTCGGATCCCTGAGGATACTTTGTTTTCAAAGGAATGACTGTAATTCTTTCGTCATCCTTTGTAAGTTCTCTTAAGATCTTAACGCAGTCAGGTTTGTTGTCTTCTACTGCAAGAATACCTCTTGCATTAGGGAAGATACTTATGTATTTAATGTTATTTTTATCTAATAATGTTTCAAGTTCATTATGAAATCCGCCGACAACCACCACATTTGTTGTATCTTTTTCAATTCCTTTTAAAATATTTTGGGCAAAAATATTATTTCTTAATAT
>CADARM010000195.1 GCA_902790275.1 uncultured Lachnospiraceae bacterium | reverse complement strand
AGATCCCTTTTTTAGAATTCAAAAGTGTTCCGTCAAGATCGGAAAAGATGATCTTTATATTGTTTTTCCATTGATATTTTACCAGATCGACTTTACCGTCTTTAACTTCGATTCCCTCTTTTCTTAAGAGCTTCGCCTGAGCATCGGGGCCTCCGAATGCAAATTCACCGGATAATCCTCCTTTGGCGTTTACGACACGAAAACATGGTATATTGTCAGGGTCAGGATTCTTATGGAGAGCATTTCCGACTGCACGTGCCATCTTCCTGTCACCTGCGATCTCAGCCACCTGTGAATAAGTCGCCACAAAACCGTAAGGGATCTTTTTTACAGCCTCGTATATGCGTTTTGAAGGGCTGTCCGATATAAGGTCATAACTTTCAGCGATCATTATCTTTATATCCTTATCCGGAATGCTTCCGTCTAAAATGATCGTATTCCAGTGATCTTTGTTCTGATGATATCCCGGTATCACCGACTTATGGAGTCCTCTCCAGAAATATGCCTTTTCGGGATCCGTCTTTACGTTAAGATTTACATATCCGTCTTTTTCGTATGTCCAAAGAAATGCTTTGTCGTTTCCCTTAAATCTGACAAGCTGCCAGTTATCGTCATGAAAAGGTGCATCCTGATATGTGTCAGGGAAAGACAGTCCGTATTTTAAAGCCTGGTCTCTTGTTTTCATCAAAATCTCCTTTGGAAAAACTTTTAATGTATTCTATCACAAATTATAAAAAAACAAAGAAGTTTTTTACGACTTCTTTGTTTTTATGATCATTTTAAAATATCGAGATACTTTTTTACGGATTCGTAAGGCTCATGATTGAAGATCGAAGAACCCATTACAAATACATTTGCTCCGGCATCTCTTGCGATCTTTATCGTCTTCTCATTGATGCCGCCGTCAACTTCGACATCGACATCAAGACCTCTTTTTGTGATCTCGTTTCTGATAGCCTTTATCTTGTCGGTGCACTTTTCAATATAGGGCTGTGCACCTGCTCCGGGATTAACGGTCATCACAAGCACCTGCTTTACCATATCAAGGAAAGGAAATACACTTTCCGCAGGCGTATCGGGGCTTAATGTGATCGAAGGGATCATACCGAGTTCTTTTATCTTTTTAAGATCGGCTGCGGGATCCTTCATCGCCTCGATATGAACCGTAAGGATCTCGGCTCCCGCTTCTTTAAACTTTTCGAAATATCTGTTCGGATCCGTGATCATCAAATGAACATCAAGCGTAAGATCCGTATTGCCTTTGATGCAGTTAAGCACCGGTATCCCAAATGAGATATTGGGGACGAACAAGCCGTCCATAACGTCAAAATGAAGATATTTTGCTCCGGCTTTTTCAACCTTTTCAATCTGATCTCTCAAATCAAGGAAGTCCGCCGAAAGAATGGACGGAGCCAAAATGTAATTCATGAAGTAACCTCTCGTCAGAATCTATAGTTTTTTTTGATCTCTGATAATATCTTTAGATAATTCTCGTATCTTTCCCTTGAAATAATACCTTCTTCCACTGCATTTTTTACACCGCATTCGGGTTCTTTATCGTGAAGGCACGCATTGAACTTACACTTATGCATGAAAGGCAAAAATTCGGGATAATAATCCGAAGCTCTCTCCTGCTCGTGAAGTGCAGGAAGATAAAAAGAAGAAAAACCGGGTGTGTCCAGGATAAACGAATCCGTTCCGTCCACATCAAATTCAAACATCTCGGTATGCCTTGTGGTATGCCTGCCTCTTAATGTCTTCTTTGATATCTCTCCGGTTTCCATTATACTGCTGCCGACTATGGCATTAATAAGCGTTGATTTTCCGACACCGCTCGGTCCGGCGACCGCCGTAGTCTTTCCTTTTAAAAGATCTCTTACGGTATCGACATTTATATTTTCTTTTGCACTCGTAAAGATAAGCGGTGCATCGAATCCTTTGTATATATTCTTAACTTCTTCTTTGTCCGAAGAATCAAGATCGTCTTTATTGAATATAAGGATCGGTTTTAATTTCTCATGCATT
>CADARM010000194.1 GCA_902790275.1 uncultured Lachnospiraceae bacterium | reverse complement strand
CAACGGTCATGTTAACTTAATACCCGTAAATCCGATCAAAGAAAGGGATTTCAAAAGATCGGACAAAACAAGGATATTTGCATTTCAAAATAAACTTGAAAAAAACGGGATAAATGTTACTATAAGAAGGGAAATGGGCAAGGATATAGACGGCGCCTGCGGACAGTTAAGACGCCGGCACAATGAAGAAGCCCGGGGGTTTGGCAGTGATCAAGGCTGTATCTAAAACAGATATAGGAAAATTAAGACAACTGAATCAGGATTTTGTGTTCACTTCGATTTATCCACTCGGCGCACTGGATAATCTTTTTCTGGTTGCGGACGGAATGGGCGGACATAAGGCCGGTGATTACGCTTCCAAATGTGCTGTAGAGACCATTACCGAAATGTGTTCAAAGAGCAGGGGAAAGAAGACCGTTACGGCCATTTCCGATGCTATTAACGAAGCAAATACAAGGATCAGAAGAAAAGCAATGGAAGATGTCAATATGGTGGGAATGGGAACGACTACCGTTCTTGCTACCATATCAAACGACACGCTTACCGTTGCCAATGTAGGTGACTCAAGACTTTATATTATTTCTGCCGACAAAACCATCACTCAGATCACCAGAGACCATTCACTTGTTGAGGAAATGGTACGTATGGGAGGAATCGACCGCGTCAGTGCGAGAAACCATCCTGATAAAAATATCATTACCAGGGCCATAGGTGCCACAGGTAATGTCAATATTGATTTCTTTGAAGTTCCTTTGAGAGATAAGGATATTATTCTTATGTGCTCGGACGGACTTTCCAATATGATAGAAGACAAAGATATTCTCGAAATAGTAACCTCGGGAAAGGCTCCCGATGCCATTGCATCGGATCTTATCGCCACAGCAAACGAGAACGGCGGTAACGACAATATTTCCGTGGTTTTAATCGTATACGAGCAACAGGAATGAGGTTTTTATGGTAAAGATTGGTATGGTCATCGGCGGCCGATATGAGATCCAGGAATTGATCGGCACCGGTGGAATGTCAGATGTTTACAGAGCAAAAGATAATAAATTAAACAGAAACGTAGCAGTTAAGGTACTTAAGCAGGAATTCTCGGAGAACAGGGATTTTGTAGCCAAATTCCGCCGTGAGGCCGAAGCTGCGGCTAATCTTATGCATCCGAATATCGTTACCGTATACGATGTAGGAGAGGAAAACGGAATCTCTTATATCGTTATGGAACTAGTGGACGGATACACTCTGAAACAGTATATTGAGAAAAAATCCAGACTCACTATAAGCGAATGTATCAGTATCGCGATACCCATCGCATCGGGTATCGAGGCTGCTCACAATAACGGTATCATTCACAGGGATATCAAGCCCCAGAATGTTATCATTTCAAAAGACGGTAAGGTTAAGGTTACAGACTTCGGTATTGCCAAGACCACCACATCAAATACGATTTCCAGCAATGTAATGGGAAGCGTTCATTATACTTCTCCCGAACAGGCCAGAGGCGGTTTTTCCGATGAAAAGAGTGATATTTATTCGTTGGGTATCACACTTTTTGAAATGGTTACGGGCAGAGTTCCTTTTAACGGTGATACTACCGTTGCGATCGCTATCAAGCATATTCAGGAAGAGATGCCTTCACCCCGTATCTATGTTGAAGACATTCCCATCAGTATAGAGCAGATCATCTTGAAGTGTACTCAGAAGAGTCCCGACAGAAGATATCAGAAGATGAGTGAGGTGATAGAAGACTTAAAGAAGGCTTATATTTCACCTGACGAGAATTTTGTAAAGATCGATACTTATGAACAGAATTCGGTTACAAAGACCAATCTCGATTCCATGTATCGCCGCGAAAAGAGAAATGCAAAAGAAGCGCCGGAAGTAACAAATCCCGCTAAAGAGGATCTTGTTCGCGTAAATAACAGCCCACACCCCAGCCGAAGCCTCAGCAAAGACCTCAGCAACAGGCAAAACCCCAGGGCCAGCCGAAGCCTCAGCCTAAGCCTCAGCAGAAGTCTTCAGGCAGCGGATATAAGCAGAGCCCTCAGAAGAGAAAGAATCAGGGCAATTCCGCGACCGTTGAAAAGATAAAGACAGGCGTAATTATCGCCATAGCGGTAACAATCGGTATCCTTCTTCTTATCCTTCTCGGTAATGCACTCGGAATCTTTACGACCAGAGATGATACGGTCAAATTTGCCACAGTACCCGTAGTGAGCAACATGACGGCTACCGAAGCAACCAAGTATCTTCAGGACAGAGGATTTACCGTCGAGACAAAGTTTGAAGAATCAAACGATTATGCTCCCAACAGAGTGATCAAATCAGATCCTTCGGGCGGAAGCAATGTTCAGGAAGGTACTACGGTCACTCTTTATATAAGTACTACGAAGGATACAAAGGTTGTACCCGACGTGACCAACATGTCCGAAGCCGAAGCTACCGCTAAGCTTGAAAACGACGGTTATAAAGTAGAGAAGACATTCGAAAAGAATGAAACCGTTGCAAAGGGTAAAGTTGTATCACAGAATCCCGAAGCAGGAAGTTCATGGAGTTACGATAAACCCATTACAGTTGTAATTAGTGACGGTTCCGCCAAAGAGAAGGCCAAGATGCCCGATCTTACAGGAAAAACGGAAGAAGAAGCAAGAAGCCTTGTCGAGAGCGTGGGAATGAAAGTATCTCAGGTGACTGAGGTTTATTCCGATACCGTAGAGTCAGGACTTATCTGCGGACAGAGTTATTCTCCCGGAGCCGTGGTAAAAGAAGACTATGAAGTCGTATTAAAGAAGAGTATCGGACCCGAACCCAGATATTATTCATGCAATATCATGGTTCAGGCACCCGAAAACTATACGGGCGGTGCTGCGACCATCGTTCTTAAGACGCTGGACGGAACAGAATTATACCGTGAGTCCGCACCTGTTTTCCCGTTCAATATTAATCTTTCTCAGATCTACGGTGTATCCAGAGGAATAGTTGAAGTTACATATACCGTTATCAATACCGAGCAGGTTGTTGACGAAAACGGCAATGTTACTGTTCAGAACGTTCCCAAGCAGGACAGTGTAAGCTACGAAGTGGAATTTGATTGATGACCGGTAAGATAATTAAAGGAATTTCAGGCTTTTATTATGTGTATTCGTATGAAAATGCGAATGTCTATACCTGTCGCGGTCAGGGCAAATTAAGAGATAAAAAGATAAAGCCTTTAGTCGGAGACAATTGCAAGATAGAGGTTACGGATGAGGAGAAAAAGGAAGGCAGCGTACTC
>CADARM010000193.1 GCA_902790275.1 uncultured Lachnospiraceae bacterium | reverse complement strand
CCCAGTCAAGCCTTCTTGAAGCCATGGCCGAAGGATATGTTACGATCGACAAGGAAAGGAAAAAACTTCCGGAACCTTTTATGGTAATAGCTACCCAGAACCCCATTGAATTCTTAGGTACTTACCCTCTTCCCGAGGCTCAGATGGACCGTTTTATGATGAAACTCTCGATCGGTTATCCCAAGTCCGAGAGCGAGATCGAGATGACCAAAAACTTCCTTGACGGTCAGACTATCGAAGAGATCGAAAGAGTACTTAACGCTGAAAAAATAATCGAGCTTAAAAAAGAAGTCGAAAAAGTAAAGGTTGTCGACGATGTAATAAAATACGCAAACGATATCATCGCAATGACAAGAAACGAAAAGAACTTTGTTATGGGTGCATCGCCCCGTGCGATGTTGCATCTTATACGTGCCGCACAGGCAAAAGCATTCATCTCGGGTCGCGATTTCGTAAAACCCGATGATATCAAAGCCGTAGCGATCAATACGCTTCATCACAGACTCACACTCACATACGAAGCAAAGATCGCAAAAGAAGACGTCGACAAATTATTAAAAGCTATCATTCTTAAGGCTAAGGTTCCGATGGTGTAAAATGTTAAGAAACAGACTCATAGTACTGGGGCTATTCATCCTCTCTTTAATCGCAATATCTTTCTACGGCGGCCCTGTAACTTACGGGTTTTTCTTTCTTATGCTTTTGGTTCCGATCTTCAGCATCTCATACTGTTATTTAGTCTATTTCCGATTCAGGATCTTACAGCAGATCGTCACAAAAAATGTCGTAGCCGGTACACCCACCGACTATTATTTCAGACTGCAGAACGAAGACTTTTATACCTTCTCGGGAATAAAGGTTGAGTTCTTCTCGGATTTTTCCAATATCAACGAACTTGCCGACAATTACGAATACGAGATCCCGCCTCATTCGGGATTAAAAAACGAAACTCTTATAACCTGTAAGTATCGCGGTGAGTATGATGTCGGAATTAGAAACATTATCGTAACGGATTATTTCAAAATTTTCAGATTCAATTTCATGAACAGGGAGAATTTAAGAGCTACCGTTCTTCCGCGTCTTGAGATCCTTGAGACTCTTTCACACGAATACTCCCAGGATATCTATAAGGATTCGAATATCAATCCAAACGTTCCCGATGTGCTCGTAAGGGAATACATTCCCGGCGATGATATAAGAAACATCAACTGGAAAATGAGTGCGCATCTGGGAAAGCCCTACGTCAGAACAAAAACAGGCGAAGAGACTCCGAATATCGGCATCATAATGGATTCGTGCCGCTACAGCAAAAAGCCCGAAGATCATCTTCCGCTTGAAAACAAGATATTGGAAACCACTCTCGCACTCTCGCATTATTACCTTTCAAAGGGCATTCAGGCAAGTGTATATGCATATGAAAAAGAGCCGAAGAAATATCATATGCAAAACATCTCTTCTTTTGAAGATTTCTATGCAGCCATGTCAGATTTTTCTTTTGACGAAGATAATACAGGCGATAAATTATTCCAGGCGGCTCACATGTCAAATGTCACTTCAAGCAGCCTCGTTTACTTAATAGTTCACGAAGTTAACGATGCCTGTCTTTTTGCGGTCGATGAGCTTATAAAGACTTCAACACCCGTGATCATCTGTCATATAAGCGACGAAAATTACGACCTTTCGGCAGATCTTGGCAAAAACACGATCTATAAAAGGATCGGATATGAAGATAAGTTAAAGGAGGTGCTCTGATGGTCACTATCCTTTACGAACTCTTATATGTTTTTACCGCAGCAAGCGCACTTTTATCCACACTTGCAAAACCCGTCGGATTTGAAAAGATTACCTTTATACTGTTCGTTTTCCAGCTCGGGATATTGATAGGGGATGATCTGTTCGCCGTTGATCCTGCCGAGGCCGGTGGTGGAGGCGGCGTAGACCGTGCCGTCCGGCCCCTCGGCAAAGCCGCGGACGCAGAGGAAGAAGCCGCGGACGCAGAGGAAGCCCTGGTCCCCGTCGGGCGTCAGGTGGGTGAACTCGTCGTCCTTCAGCCGGTAGGCGCCGGCGTCGTTGGTACCGATGTAGAGCGCCCCGTCGCTGCCGGCGAAGAGCGCGCGGATCGCGCTGCTCTCCAGGCGGCTGCTATAATCCGTAAAGGTCGAGCCGTCGTAGCGGATCAGGCCGCCGTAGCTGCCGATCCAGAGGTAGCCGTCCTTGCCCTGGACGACGGTATTGGCCTCGCCGGTGGGGAGGCCCGTCTCCTCATTGAAGACGTCCGTGATATAGTTCGGATGCCGGCTCTCGTTCCCGGCGGCGAAGGCCGCGGAGGGCAGCAGGAGCAGCGCCGCCAGACAGGCCAGCGCCCATCCCACAGCCCGTTTCAGTTTGCTGTTTCCGGTCATGGTCATACCCCTCAAGTGCTGGAGGAATATATGGCAAAAGCTCTGCGCTTTTCCGCCACTATATATTCTTTATTAAAGCACACTTTGCCCGCATCCGCAAGCAAAAGCATAGCGGCCGCAGATGATTT
>CADARM010000192.1 GCA_902790275.1 uncultured Lachnospiraceae bacterium | reverse complement strand
TTTTTCATATTTTCCTCTTCCTGTTTGCTCAGAGCGGGCAGAAAGCGGTCGCAGGAAATGTATTCCGCGCCTGTCGGAACTATTTTCTCCGGTTTCCGGGGTTCTAAGCATTTAGGGGCATCATCTCTATCCTTTGGTAATTCGGGTGCCTGTTCTTTCTCGCCGGCATTCTTCTCGATGTTTGCAAGCCGCTTTGGCTTACGGCCTCTTCGTTGAGGCGGCGGCCTAAGTGCCGGCGTACTGATGTCAAGACGTTCAAGTATTTCGGATACCTTTGGAATTGTATGTACCCAATAATTATCGCCGGTAACAGGTTTTGCTTCATACGGTGCCGATGTAAGCCTCCACGCCGAGTTAAGATCATCTATCATATCTCGATATGTCATCTCATCGAACAATCCGGCTTTTGTGGCCTTTGTGATGATTCGACATGTGACAACGGAACTGATAAAATTTACAAACTCGCTCCCTATAACGGAAAAATCACCTTGTACAGAAGTATTATCCAAACATTCATCATTTTTATAAGCTTTGAATACCAGCTCGAGTTTCCAACGTTCGGCATAACTTAAATATGCAACTTTCGGTTCCAGATCCCGATCGGATTCAAAAACAATGACGCCAAACGTATTTTTCTTTTTAATGTATTTCGAGTCATTGTAGGTATCCTTATTTTTTGCATGTTCGAGAAATGATTTTTCTTCAGCGGCAGCTTTTCGGGCGTCTCTGAATGCATACAACCATACACCCGGGGCGGTATTTACCTTTTTATACTGTATAATTCCGTTAACACCTGTCAGGACACCGTCGTAGTTTGTAAGACAGAACTTATTGATCCTTTCATCATTCCGCTTGATCGGGGTGAGGTAATGGAGCAGAGGATTCTTAAAAAGAATATCCCTGATTTCATTTGGCGGAAATCCTTTGTCGGAGATAATGATCCCTCTTTTCAGTCCGTTGTCGTGAACAAAGGACCTGTAAGATACGGCATCGATACTGTTGCCCGGAAAAACCTGCGCACAAACGGGCTCCATCTTTTCAAGATCATAGGCATACAAAATCGAGATATCTTCACATCCTTTCAGCCTTGCCTTATATGAAAAAGCCGAAAGATCGTTAATGCGGCTCGTATTCTGTTTGAGTGTCCCGTCAATAAGGATATGATCTTCATCGCAAACGTGAGAGATTCTCCTTTCGAAAAACTGAGCCCGTTTTATCCCATCGGCGCCAAGGCGCTGATAAAGCGATGTGATTGAGTTTTTCGAAAGGCCGGCGCCGGGCAGGAAGATGCTTGTAAACGAAGAACTGTAAATGCTGTTTACGCGGTTTCCCGCAACACCCGGTTTTGTTATTTTGATCGAGGCTAATGCCATAATCGAGAAAGCCTCATTCGGAGGATAGACCTCCAATAAATCTTTAAGGAGATCGGCTGACAGTGAATTAACCAATGATGCCGCACCGTAAGACAGCATCGTAGGTCCATGATCGGCAGCTTTTTCACATAAAGGAACGTATTTATGGTCAATGATGTAGCCGATGGTTTTACCATTGACAGGCTGTGGATTCCCGCCGGCAACATAGCGAGTACCTTTCCGTTCTCGTACACTGTATCTTTTTGGGCCGTCCTTCCCGGAATCCTGAATAATTGTGTTAGGAGGCCTTTTTACATTCCTAATATCCTCTGGAACAGGCATGGCAATAATCCCTCAAAATTAAAATAAATTAATTTAAAATAATAATGCAGATGTTTTATAAATATAGTACATTATACCATAATACAGTACTATAGTCAATAATTTATTCGCATTATTGATATTTTAATTTAATTAATTTTGGAGAGAATTTCTGTCCGCAATATCATGCAAACGGCAGTTGACAGGTATCGGCTGCTATTGTTCATCAAGATATTGACTGACAGTTGAATGAGTGCATGCTGATTTATCTGAAACCTATAGTACAAAAATTTGGGAAACTTTTATTTCATCACATCGCCGCAAATACTCGCATTGCTTTTTCCGCATCCTCGCACATTGCCTTTTCCGCCGTCATCGCCAGATCATGGAAGAAGGTCACGTCCTCTTTCCCGAGTACCTCCTTCACCGCATTCACGCCGGCGTTG
>CADARM010000191.1 GCA_902790275.1 uncultured Lachnospiraceae bacterium | reverse complement strand
TGAAACTCTTGTCTGCGTAAACTGTGATAACAACAGGAATGATAACATCACCCTTATCTGCTGTCTTTGCGTTGAACTGCTTTGTGAATTCAACGATGTTAACACCATGCTGGCCTAAAGCGGGACCAACAGGGGGTGCCGGTGTTGCTTTGCCGGCAGGAATCTGTAACTTGATATAACCTGAAACTTTCTTTGCCATTTGGCTACCTCCTAATAAAATGTGGTTCGGCGCCGCAACCTATTTTGCGGCTCCCACTGTTCAAGAACATCTATAAAATATAGGAAATCCTATGAACAACCTAAGTTGTAAAGCAATTACATCTTTTTGATGTCTGCAAAACTGATCTCAACAGGTGTCTCACGTCCGAAGAGTTCAACGTTGATAGTAACAACCTGCTTGTTTTCGTCAACCCTTTTGACCACGCCGACTGTTCCGACCCAGACACCGGCAATAACATTGACCATGTCTCCTTCGGCAACATCAACATGGATCCTTTCGGGTCCTTCGAAGCTAAGTGCCTTCATTTCATCCTCTGTGAGGGGAACAGGCTTGCTTCCGGGTCCAACGAATCCCGTAACACCTCTGGTGTTTCTGACTACATACCATGCGGAGTTGTCATCCGCATCCATATGAATAAGTACATAACCGGGGAACATCTTCTTTTCAGATGTCTTTCTCACACCGTTCTTAACTTCGGAAACTTCCTGCATGGGAACTTTCACCTCAAGAATGGTCTCTCTGAGTTCGGGTCTGTTTTCGATAGCTTTTTCAATGTTGGTCTTTACCTTATTCTCGTATCCCGAGTAAGTATGAACAACATACCATCCCATACCCTTGCCGGACTTATTGTCGCTCTGCCCGATATCGTACTCTTCTTCGATAAATCCTTCCATTTAAACCTCCGTGCCCGCCGTCATTACTTATATATAATGAAAGCCGGTTTCGCAAATCTTTACAGACCTGTAAGGAAATTAATTCCGTACTGTACTCCCAAATCGATAAAAGCGATCAAAACAGCAACCACTACCGTGATAACGGTAACAACGACCGTCTGCTTGATCACATCGTTCTTGGTAGGCCATGTAATCTTCTTAAATTCAGATCTTATACCCTTAAAGAAGCTTCTTTTGGGTTTATTCTGCTTTTCTTCTGCCATATCGTATCCCTTTCCGGATTAAGCCGAATACCCGATTATTTTGTTTCTTTATGTAATGTATGAGCCTTGCAGAATCTGCAGTACTTCTTGGTTTCCATTCTGTCGGGATGAGTCTTTTTATCCTTTGTAGTATTATAGTTTGTCTGCTTGCATTCAGTGCATGCCAATGTGATTCTTGTACGCATTATTTATTACCTCCGTAACCGTATGTTCACAGTAATTTAAGCAATCCGACCGGTTTTTGAGTGCATAAAAAAAAGACCTAAAAACCAATCTTGCCTATGTAGAATATCATAACAACTCCATGAAAGTCAACAGATTTTTTATACGAAGGCGATTTTTATATTTAAGTCTTTTTGCTGTTTGTTTTGTTTCTATATATAAATGTTATCTGTCGGGTGCCTGTTCCCAGAGTTTGACCACGACCTTGTCTCCGATCATTTGGATGGAACCCTTCTCCGGCCAGATAGGCATTTCGGCATATTCATCGCTCTGGACCGCTTCGAGATATTCCTGACTGGTGAAGTATTCCGCGTTCACTCCCATATAATCCATAAAGAAATGATATCTGCAGGAGATCATTCCGTAGATATTGTTCCAGAATATGATCCCGCCTTCCTGCTCGGCATACATAAAGATCTGAGGGTATCTCTGCTTTATCGGCGTATACGAGAATGCACCGCCCATTACGATCGGGGTCTTGTCAGGATCGTATTCGGGGATCTCATATATTTCCTCGAGCATCAGGAGAGCCTGCTTCTCCGCATAGTCGTAACAGTACTTATACATAAAGGTAGTGCAGTTTGCGGCAAGGATGTTTCCGAAAAGCGTAAGCACGATCATCGCGATCGAAACATAAGCCAGCAAGTTGTTGTATATTTTCTTTCCTATATAAGAATGAAGGAAAAGAAGTATCGCAAAAACGAGCACGTACTGATATCTCATCAGATCCCTTACTCCGCCTGTGGGG
>CADARM010000190.1 GCA_902790275.1 uncultured Lachnospiraceae bacterium | reverse complement strand
GGAACTTTCGTGTTCCTCGTCGATGACCACGATACCGAGGTTTTCAAAGGGTGTAAACAATGCGGATCTCGGTCCGATCATTATATTTACCTTGCCTTCTTTAACCCTTAAATACTGATCGTATCTTTCTCCCGCTGTCATCTTCGAATGGATGACGCTTACTGTATCGCCGAATCTTGCATAAAACCTCATAAGGTTCTGATATGTAAGCGCGATCTCGGGAATGAGCATTATCGCCTGCTTCCCTTCTTTTATCCTGTCCTCGATAAGGTGCATGTAGACTTCCGTTTTGCCGGAACCGGTAATGCCGTGGATAAGATAAGTATTTCTCTCACCGTTTGCGATGTCTCTGTTTACGTCATCGATAATCTTCTTCTGTTCGTCCGAAAGTTCGACTTTACTGTCCGAAGGCTTGTCGATCTTGATGGGATTACGGTATACAGTCTCTTCCTCTATCCTGCATACATCGTTTTTAACCAGAGAAGCGATAGTCTGCGAAGAAACATTCATCTTGTTCGTGATGAACGAATAAGAGATATCGGGATATTTGACAAGTTCCCTTAAAAGCCTCTCCTGGGCATTCTTATGTTTCTTTGCCGCTTCGTTTGCAAGATATTCAAGTTTGTCGGGATCAAGAAGCGCGATGACCCTTTTCTTTACTTCCCTCTTGACGCTCTTTTTTACGGGCATTACCGTCTTTAAAGCGTTGATCTGTGTGGAACCGTAACATCCGCTTTGACGCTTCCTTTTGCTATGCCTATCAGTTCTTTTGTCTTTCCCGGGTCGTAATCGTTATTCTCTTTTATTCTTATTACATAACCGTTTATTACTTTATTGCCTGCTCCGAACGGGATCTCCACATTCGTTCCTTCCTCGATAAAAGGAAGGAGCGAATCCGGGATCTTATAAGTAAACGGTCTGTCCAGTTTCTCGTGTGAAATGTCAACTATTACTTCTGCGTACAAATCAGTCACCAAATATCAATTCTCAGGGCATTTGAAAATGCCGTATTTAACTTTTCCCGTAAGTTCGGAAACGAGATCCGGGTCGATGTCTCCGACGTTCATGGTATTTACGTGTGCGCTCGAAACGGCTGATGCATAAATGGCACATTCACGAAGCGATACTTTTTTGATAAGCGAATGTATGAGTGCTGCCAGAGTACAGTCCCCGCTTCCGACGGTATTGACCACTTCGACTTCCGGCGCATCGCAAATAATTATCTGATCCTTTGCGAATAAAAGCATTCCTTTTTTTCCGAGGGTCACACATATGATCGCGATCCCCAGATCCTGAAGATCCTTAAGGTCCTCAAGCATTACGTTCTTAAAGGATGCCGAGTCAAAAAACTCTTCAAATCCGATATCAAGCGGCGAAAGATCGTACTTATGATTTGTAAGGCTCTCAAGCTCGTTTATATTGGGCTTGATAAGGAAGGGCGAGTGAGTTACCGCATTTGCAAGCGGTGCACCCGATGTGTCCAGGCATACGGGCACTCCAACTCTGTTTGCACGATCTATAAGTGTTCCGTAGAATCCGTCGTCAAGTCCTATGGGAAGGCTTCCGGATAAAACGACCATCTCCGCTTTTTTCACAAGGTTCATGTAAAGATGCAGGAACTCTTCTTCGCTCTTTGCATCCACAAGATGACCGCCTTCGAGGATCTCGGTAACGTTTCCGAGAGAATCGATGTAATTCATGTTGGTCCTCGTTTCGGTCGATAGCATGACGAATTTGTTTGGCATTTCTCTTTGCTTTAATTCGTCAAGTATCATCCTTCCGCATCTTCCTCCGACAAATCCGGTAAGAAGAACTTCTTCTCCCTGCAAAGAAAGATCGAAAGCAACGTTTACGGCCTTGCCGCCCGCATGAACGCTCTCCACGCTCGCACGGTTCACTTTTCCGATATTTATTGAATTTATTTTAAGCATCTTATCCACTGCGGGATTAAGAGATACACAAAGGATCATTTCTGCCTCGGGTTATGAAAATTTATAGTCTCTTACCGTAAAGTCAATGCTCGTATTGTTTCTGAACGTGTTTACAGAAGGATAATACGAAACGGTAAGCAGGATGTTTTTTGATGTGAGAAGACTTTCGTCATAAAGTATCCGGTTAGAGTCAGTCCCGAGTCGTTCGGAAATAAATTCTTCGAATTCATCAGCTCTTCTCCAGAGTTTCAGATCCCTGATACGTCCGCCGGCGTCTTTTACACTTAAGAACAAATGGTTCTCGCCGACTCTCTTTGCTTTAACAAGCAAAAGATTTTTTACCGCAAATACGGGAGTCTGATTCTTTACTCCGAAAGGTTCTAGTTTTTCAAGATCTTCGATCACTCTGAAAGATACATATCCGAAAGGCATATCCGCATCAATATAGAGTTTCTCGGTAAGATCATCTTCCGTAAGTTCGGACATTACGTTTAATCTGTCGGACAGTTCTTTTAAGTTATCCTTCTTTAAACTAAGTCCGCAGGCCGCTTTATGACCTCCGAATTTCGACAAAAGATCTGAACATTTCTGAATGTTTTCGATCATATTGTATTCTTCTATCGAACGTCCGGAACCGGTTACTTCCGAATTCGAATCGGTAAAGACCAGAGTCGGATGATAATATTTTTCCCTTATCCTTCCGGCTACCAGACCGCATATCGCAACATGGCAGTTTGGAAGATACAAAACAAGTACATCGGGAAGTTCGCCGTCGGGGTATTTTTTTTCGATACTTTGTGCTTTCGAGGTACTAAATTTTTCTTGACATCATTCCAAATTTAAGCATACAATAGATTATATGCGATTTCCGCGCTAAAACATAAACATCTGTGACCCAAAATCGTAAAGGAGGAAAAAATGAGAAAC
>CADARM010000189.1 GCA_902790275.1 uncultured Lachnospiraceae bacterium | reverse complement strand
GTAGAGCTTTTCGAAAATGTTCTGAACCGTCTTGATGTGGTAATCATCAGTTGTACGGACATATCTGTCATAAGAAATGCCGAGTCTTGCCCAGAGCTTTTTGAAGTTCTCAACAATGGCATCAACATAAGCCTTGGGTGTCGTGCCCTCTTCCTGGGCCTTTTTCTCGATCTTCTGGCCGTGCTCGTCAGTACCGGTAAGGAACATTACATCGTAGCCCTGCATTCGCTTCATTCGTGCGATGCAATCGCAAGCGATCGTCGTGTAGCAATGTCCGATGTGCGGATTGCCCGACGGATAGTAGATGGGCGTAGTGATGTAGAATGGTTTCTTGTCTGCCATAACGGCCTCCTTATAGTGACTTAAAGTCTAAAACTTATTGATTATAAATATTTATAGCGGTGTTTTCAAGATTTCGGACGATCCGGCCGCTTTCTATTACTTCAAATCTTCGGCTAACACTCAACTAACACTCAGCGCTGGCTGTCATATTCATTCTCTCTTCTTCACTCACCATTCTCCAACTGATTGGCATATAAAATTGCGAAATACAGACAATATCCATCTTTCTCCCTAACTCATTCACCATTTGACGGAAAGATGGTAAGCAAAAGTGCGAATTTTTAACTAGGTCTTTAGATTATTAAGAACCGACTCACTTCTTCAGTGCAGGGTTTGTCGGTTTTTGTAGGTTTTTGTCGGTAAAAATCCTGCTTAAACACTATACGCTAAAAGAATGAATACATTTTGCGACGAATACATCATAATCAATCATCAGTATCTGAAAACAAAGTTGGACAGCATGCCTACTTTTCATTTCGGCATGCACGGAGGCAAACGTACGATCCGCGTTACGGTTAAAGACAGCAGCGGTAAAAGAATACGTTTCGAAAGCATACAGGGCGGGCGAAGATATAAAGAATACTCAGATAAGATGGCTGAGCGAAGAAAGCTTTCAAAACAAATGGAATACTTTGATCACGAGCTCAGTAAGCGAAGGTTGATCGTTCCGGAAAACATATGCGTTTGTTCGCCAAATACCAAGTTCAATGCAAAGCTGTGGACGGAAATGATCACCGGATTAAACGAACTCGGTAAGGGCAAGGGGTATTACGACAACCATATGAACAACGTTGATTCCAGAGGCGAGATGCTTATTGCCGGCGTGCTTGACGATCTTCATCTCGAATATAAATACGAAGTGCTCTACTACTTAAACCCTTACAGAAAGATCTTTCCTGATTTTGTTGTCCTTATCCCCGCCCTCGGACGTTTCTTCTTCATCGAGTTCATGGGAATGGCTGATGATCCGAATTACATGGACAACAACAGTTCAAGAATCGAAAACTACATCAGAAACGGTATATATCCGGGGCGCGATCTGCTGATAATAGTCGGCGACGGGAATTACCTGCCGACTGTCAACGCGGTAAAACAAAGGATAATCAGTTTTATCAACGATCTTACGCTTGATTCGGTTTTTATTCCTTGAGCTTCATCGCCTGATTATAGGCTTCCTTCTTGTTCATGCCCGTAAGAGAAGACACAACGGATGCAACGTCCTTGGTGGACATTCCCTTTTCGCAGAGCATTTCTATGAGCTTATCCGCTTCGACCGTGCCTGACGCGCCTGTTTCCTTTTCCGGGAGGGGCTCCAGGCATATGCAGAACTCACCCTTTGGCTCAGTCTTCTGATAGTATTCACGAAGCTCATCGACGGTCATTCGGATTGCCTGCTCGTACTTTTTAGTAAGCTCCCTGCAGACAGAGGCTTTGCATGAACCGAAACCGGCCTCGGAAAGCTCATCGAAAAGCTTTTTTATGCGGTGCGGTGCTTCATACATGACGATAGTCTCATGGATATCAGCAAGTGCTTTGATACGCTTCTTTCTGTCACCGCCTTCCGAAGGCAGGAAACCCTCGAAATGGAAGTATCTCGTATCAAGTCCCGAGATCGCCAGAGCAGCGGTTACGGCTGAAGGTCCCGGAATTACGGATACCTCTATCCCCTTTTCAATCGCGAGCTTAACGAGATCCGCTCCGGGATCGCTTATTGCAGGCATTCCCGCATCAGATACCTGTACGACATTAAGACCTTCTTCGAGAAGCTTTATTATGCCCTCGCCGCTCGC
>CADARM010000188.1 GCA_902790275.1 uncultured Lachnospiraceae bacterium | reverse complement strand
GTTGCCAAAGAAAATCATGATTACGAGCAGAAGATGTATGAATTCCAGAAGAGAAAGACAAACGAGAGCATCACTGATCTTAACAAGATCGTAAACGACGGTGTGATCAGGGCAAAAGCATCCGGAGTCGTTACATATGTAAAGGATCTGAGAAACAGTATAGTCAGCGGTTCATATGAAAACATTGTTATCGTAACGGACGATAAGGATCTTTTCATCGCGGCAAATATGGATACGCGTTCTTATCAGTACACCAAGTTTAAAGGAAAGTTCGCATTTTTAAACGGTAAGAAAGTGCCCATATCGGAATATGAATATACGGACAGTGAGATCGCTTTTGCTAAAGCTCAGAATGTTTTCCCCGTAATGAGATTTAAGCCCGATGAAGATGTGGAACTTAAATTCGGTGATTTTGTTCTTCTTGAGTTTTACTCAGCTGATAAAAACGAATGCCTCGCAGTCGGAAAAGATTCTTACCTTACCGATGACGAAGGTATGTTTGTATATGTAAGAAACGAGGACGGATCCGTTGAGAAGAAGCATTTCGAAGGCGGAATGACGGATGAACATTATATCGAAGTCGTAAGCGGACTCGAAGAAGGAGAGATGATCCTTTATACGCATGAATCCACACCTCCGAAGCTTGACGGTGAGTATGAGGTTAAGCTTAAGACTTACACGGATCTTTCGGATTCGAAGGGTGTTAAATTTGTTGAGCAGTCATCCTACCTTTATTTAAGTCCCGATAAGGGAGAAGTCGATACGCTTTATGTTCACGATCTTGATGAAGTGAAAAAGGGCGATCCGATCATGAGGATAACTCTTGATGCGGAAAGAGGAAATATAGTCGACATCGAAAACAGGATCAAAAAAGAAAACAGCGATTACGATGCTTATACAAAGAGTCATACCAAAGCGATGGAGGATCTTAACAAGAAGTATTACGATGCTCTTTCGGATATAAGCCATAAGGGCGACAGCCTTGAAGCGATAAAGAAATCACTCGCATCCGAAACAGACCAGTCCAAGATCATGCAGCTGGCTCAGGAGAAGGCGATGCTCGAAGGCGATATCAACGGTGCGGCATATACAAAACAGTATGCCGAGATCGATATGGAGATTGAAAAACTTGAAGCTGATTTCCGTAAGAAACAGCATGACAACACCATCAATTCTCTGAATAAGAAACTTGCGACAACTAAGAAGGAAAACGACGGTACAGGTTATAAGACGATATATGCAAAATACGACGGTGTCATCTCTTCAATGAAGGTTTCCGAAGGTGAGCAGGTCGACCTTAATACAAGACTTTGCGACACTGCGGTTTACTTTGACGATCTGGTAAAATTCGGCGGCGCGAGCGGACCTTTGCCCACAGGATTTGATTACAAGATAACGATCGAAGAAGACGAGTTCAATGCTCATGTTATCGCGGGTAACATCGGAAGATTTGCACATGTGTTTACCGAGAACGGAAAAGTAAAATCCACTCCTCCGGTCACGGATGCATCTGCATTCTATGCAAGGGTTGACGGCGAAGATTTTTATAAAATGTCGAGCCAGTTCCAGGTACTCGGAACATTCTATGAGTCATTAAGGGTAGAAAACATGCTTTATGTACCCGGAGATTATGTTTTCGAAGAGATATCTTTTGATAAAAAGACATATTATTACGTCTGGGTTAAAAACGGAGACGAGTATTTCAAAAGATATGTAGAGACAGGAACATCACAGAATCTCGGAAAGAAAAACGATCCTGTGATAATAAACGGACTTCATGTTGGAGACATTCTTGTAAAGTAACAGAGGAAAGATAAAATGATAAGATTTATCAAATACAAAATACTGAATAAAAAGTGGCTTAATTTCTGTCTGCTTACAGGCGTTGTTCTCCTGTCGGCTTTCTTAAGCGTATATCCTATGTTTAAAGAAGGAAGCCTTAACAGACTGATGCAGTCTCTTTTCGATGATTATGTTGAAAAGAATAAAGAGTTTCCGGCGACCATGACCACGGACGGCTGGCTTACCGGTGAAGCTTATTCGGATGTCGATTCGGCATTAACATTCATGAACAGCCTGGAAAACAAATGGGTCGCATACCTCGATATTCCCGTAGTGGAAAGACAGCAGATACTTGAGATCACTGCAGGA
>CADARM010000187.1 GCA_902790275.1 uncultured Lachnospiraceae bacterium | reverse complement strand
TCTTGCCGGAGCCCTGCGTATTCCAGATGATACCGCCTTCGCCTTCTTTGATTTCGAAAACGTTCAGTTCCGGAATCTGAGTGACATCGATAATGTTTGCTGGATGAATCATTTTTTCCTTAAGCTGAAGATTCTGATCTTTAAGATCGTTTACTTCTTCAGATTCGTGAATGCGTCTGCAGCAGTAATAACCGATCGATTCGCTGACATTTATAAATATCCCTCCGTACTGCCTTAAAACATGGTCGGAAGAGAGTGCTTTGTATGTGATCTGAGGAGGCTTCGCATCAGGCTTTAGGAATTTGTTAAGACTGAAATCCGAAAAGAAAGCACGAACGGTCTCAACATCCTCTTTGTCAACGGAATCCATGATCCATTTTTCCAAAGCTTCATCAAGCGACATCGGTATATTCTCAAAATGCTTAAACATTGACGAGTTGTTGCTGTACAGACATTTGATCGTATTGTTGGAAGTATTGAATTCAAAGATCTTATCGTATACTTCGCTTAATGCTTTCAGGTATCTTATGCTTTTGTCATTGGAGATGACGGGATCGTTTTCTGATTCGAATTCCGAGATATCGGTAAGATAAGACGACGCAAGGAGAGTGCCGTCTTCAAGTTTGATCGCGCTTAAAGAATCAAGGACATACAGAAGTGTATTATCCTTTCTTTTAATATGATATTTTGCACTTGCATGGTCTTTTCCGTTTAGAAGTTTCTCGAATAAAGAAGAATAAACTTTCAGATCATCGGGATGGATCAAAGATGAATACAAATCATTGCTTTCATCAAGAAGTTCATCTTCAGCGTACCCGGTCAGATCACATAAGCTTTTGCTTACATAACATAAAGCTACGGTATCGCTTAAGATATATTGATGAAAGCCGTTAATTTGTTCTTTTAGTATGTCTTCGGCTCTTTTCGGTGTATTGTTCATTTGTTTTCCTTTAGCATGGACTCTGAAGTGATTAAAAGAATTTTATCAAAGATGATATTTCTTTTCAACTTTCCCAGCCTTATTTCAAATGAAAATTAACCTCTGAGAGCCGGTTTTACGATCTTGCCGCTTATAGTTTTCGGCATTTCTTTTACGAATTCGATAAGTCTTATCCATTTGTATTCCGCAAGTTTTTTATTGCAGAATTCTTTTATGTCTGTTTCGAGTTTCCCTGAGGGAGAGTAATCCTTGTCCAAAACAACGACAGCTTTTATTGCCTGGCCTCTTAATGTATCGGGCACACCGATAACGCTGCATTCGACAACAGCCGGGTGTTCTAACAGTACGTTTTCTACCTCGTAAGGACCTACACGGAAGCCGCCCGTTTTAATGATGTCATCAAAGCGGCCGTGAAAATAGAATATGCCGTCTTCATTAATGTAAGCAGCATCTCCCGTATGATAAACGCCGTCCCTCCAGACATATTCATACTGTTCTTTATTATCGAGATATGAACAGAATATGCCGACAGGATGTTCGTTGTCTTTAGGGATTATCACGACTTCTCCGATCTCTCCCGGAGAGGGTATTTTGCCTTCCTTGTTTCTTAATTCGATGTTGTAAAAAGGAGAGGGGATCCCTATTGAGCCTTCTTTGGTTTTTCTTCCCTTGAAGTTAGCAATCAGTAAAGTAGTTTCGGTCTGTCCGTAACCTTCGCACAGGGTTAGACCCGTCTGCTCGAAGAATTTACGGAATACATCGGGAGAAAGCATTTCTCCGGCTGTAGAAGCATGCTTTAAAGAAGGCATCTTCGGAATCCCTTTTCGAACGAGATAACGGTATACTGTAGGTGGAGCGCAAAAGGATGTGACGCCGTATTTGTTTATGACGTATGTAAGTTGCTTGGGCTCAAAGTTGTCGAAATCATAAACCATTACAGCGCATCCCGTGAGCCATTGTCCGTACAATTTGCCCCAGGAGGCTTTTGCCCATCCTGTTTCCGCAAGAGTGAAATGCAAACCGTTATCCTCAGTTTGCTGCCAATATCTGGCTGTTATTATATGAGCCAAAGGGTAGGTATAATTGTGAATTACGCCCTTTGGATAGCCGGTAGTACCTGAAGTAAAATACATAAGCATCGGATCGGTCGCAAGTGTCGGGATACGTTCAAGTTCTTCACCTGCATCTTCCGTCTGCTTTGTAAGATTGTCAAAACCTTCAACATCATTCTGTACTGTCCATAGTTTTATTTCGGATGTGTATCCTTTTAAAGCTTCTTTTATCTTTCTTGGAATATCATCCTGAG
>CADARM010000186.1 GCA_902790275.1 uncultured Lachnospiraceae bacterium | reverse complement strand
ACACGAACAGGTTGATGATGCTCTCATGCAGATGCATGGATGCCACCGAGGGCGGCACCGTCAGCACCATGAAACCCATGTTGATCTCCTGATACTGCAGCGGATAAAAGATCGCCAGCTTTTCATCGCGGATGAAGGGCGCGCCGCACAGGTCCTTCTTTGCGACACGTATATAAGAGTCGGAACTGTTCCGAAATATAACATTACAGATTTCCGTGACCGGGCAGAGAACGCCGGCCTTATTTACCAGATAAGCCAGGAGTTCTTTGGATCTTGTTCTCTTGAATACGATCGAATCGCCCTTGGCGTATACATCGAAGTTTCCGAAAGTCTTTACGTAAACATCGTATGTATTCTTGTCTTCTTCTACCGGATTACGAAGGTTTCTCATTTCCTCTGCGATCTTTACGGCAGTAACGGGTTTTAAAACATATCCGCTGGCACGTACTTCGAATGCATTCTTTGTATATTCGGAATAACCGGTAACGAATACAATATTTATCTTGGGATTGAACTTTTTAGCTTCATAAGCAAGTTCAATTCCGTTAATATCACGCATTTCAATATCGAAAAAGCATACATCGCAACTGTTCTCGGCAATGTAATCAAGTACGTCTCTTCCGTTTCTGAACGAGATAACTTCAGCATTGGGTTCCGCTTCTTTGATAGCGTCAACAAGAACTTCCAAAGCTATGATTTCATCATCAGCAGCAATAATCTTCATCGGTAAAAATCTCCTAACATTATTTATCTTTTATATAGCCCCATCGCCATAATTTTACTACATTTGTGTCTTGATTTCAATAATTTGAAGTGGTATCATAGGAAAAATGATTTTTATAGGAGAAATTATATGCGTCATTTAATGAGTCCTTTGGATTTTTCGGTCGAAGAACTCGACAGACTGTTTGATTTGGCGAACGACATCGAAAAAAACAGAGAAAAGTATTCTCACGCCTGCGTAGGTAAAAAACTCGCCACTTGTTTCTACGAACCAAGCACACGAACAAGACTCAGTTTCGAGTCAGCTATGTTATCTCTCGGAGGTAACGTCCTCGGCTTCTCCGATGCCAATTCTTCTTCGGCAGCTAAAGGAGAAAGCGTTTCCGATACAATTCGTATGATTTCCTGTTACGCCGATATATGTGCTATGAGACATCCTAAAGAAGGTGCTCCTATGGTAGCTTCCACTCACAGCAGGATCCCTGTTATCAATGCAGGCGACGGCGGACATCAGCATCCCACCCAGACATTAACCGATCTTTTAACAATACGTTCACTCAAAGGACGTTTGGACAACTTCACTATCGGACTTTGCGGAGACCTTAAATTCGGTCGAACCGTTCATTCTTTAATCAATGCATTATCCAGATATGACAATATCACATTTATCTTTGTTTCTCCGGAAGAATTAAGAATTCCCGAATACATTACAGACAATTTAAAAGAAAAGAACATTCCTTACGAAGAGGTCATCTCTCTCGAAGAGGTTATGCCCAGGCTTGATCTTTTGTACATGACAAGAGTACAGAGAGAAAGATTCTTCAACGAAGAAGATTACGTAAGATTAAAAGATTTCTACATCTTAAACAAGGAAAAGATGGCGCTCGCCAAAGAAGATATGCTTGTGCTCCATCCCCTTCCCAGAGTTAACGAGATCTCGGTCGAAGTCGACGATGACGAAAGAGCCGTATATTTCAAGCAGGTTCAGTACGGTGTATATGTAAGAATGGCCCTGATCCTCACTCTTCTTGAGATCGATGTAAACAATCTTTAATTAAGAAAGGAACGAATATGCTTAACGTAGGAAAGATAAATGAAGGCTTTGTGCTCGATCATATAAAAGCAGGCAAAAGCCTCTCGCTCTATCATCATCTTCAGCTCGATAAAAAAGACTGTACAGTTGCGATGATTATGAATGCAAAAAGCGAAAAAATGGGCAAGAAAGATATCCTTAAGGTTGAATGTGATATCGAAGAAATGGATATGGACGTTCTTGCTGTTATCGATCACAACATTACGGTCAACGTTATCAAAGACGGTGAGATCGTTGCAAAGAAAGAACTCACTCTTCCCAAAGAAATAAAAAATATCTACAAATGTAAAAATCCCCGCTGCATAAGCAGTATCGAACAGGAACTCCCTCAGATCTTCGTTCTCGACGAAAAGAAGGAAGTACACAGATCTAAATATTGTGAAGAAAAAACAAGACAGGAATTATAATATAAAACCAAGCCATGAACATAAAATTAATGCG
>CADARM010000185.1 GCA_902790275.1 uncultured Lachnospiraceae bacterium | reverse complement strand
TTTCCGCAGCCCGCTTTTTCCCGGACTTACCGGCCGCCAGCGAACTCAGGCGGTGGCTTTCTCTAGCTGAACCAGAGAGCCCTTCTCAAAGGCCTCCTCCCTTCATCCTCTCAGAATCAGGTTTCTTCCTTTGTTCTTCCTTGCTCAGGTTTACCTGAAGGCGAAGCGTTCCTTGGTATCGATTCAGGTTCGACGACACTCAAAGTCATTCTTACAAACGACAAGGGCGAGATCCTTTATTCAAGATACGAATCCAATCAGGGTAAGCCCATCGACGTTGTCGTTGATTCATTAAAAGAAATGTATTCGCGTTATCCGAAGGCACACATCGCATCAAGTGCCGTTACGGGTTACGGCGAAGATATGATAAAAGCCGCACTCAATATCGAATACGGTGTGGTTGAAACGGTCGCGCATTTTACAGCAGCCAAATTCTTCCTTCCCGATGTCGAATTCATCATCGATATCGGCGGACAGGATATGAAGTGCTTTAAGATAAGAAACGGTGCGATCGACAACATCTTCTTAAACGAAGCATGTTCTTCGG
This sequence comes from uncultured Lachnospiraceae bacterium, assembly GCA_902790275.1. Lineage (GTDB taxonomy): Bacteria > Bacillota > Clostridia > Lachnospirales > Lachnospiraceae > UBA3766. Next base: position 1,711 of record CADARM010000185.1, on the reverse strand, counting down.
GATGCGGTTCATTCCTTCAGACATTTGCTTCTTCAATGGGCTACGGTATCGAGGAATTCGCAAACCTCGGACTTTTCGGAGACAACCCCGTGGATCTCGGTTCAAGATGTACCGTATTCATGAACTCTTCGGTTAAGCAGGCTCAGAAAGAAGGCGTTACCGTTGAGAACATTTCTGCGGGCCTTTCGATAAGTGTTATCAAAAACGCACTCTATAAAGTTATCCGTGTACACTCCGCGGATGAACTCGGTAAGAAGATCGTCGTACAGGGCGGTACATTCTTAAACAACGCGGTTCTTCGTGCATTTGAAAAAGAGATGGGTGTAAACGTTATCCGTCCCGACATCGCCGGAATGATGGGTGCTTACGGCGCAGCTTTGTATGCAAAAGAACTGTATGTAAGAAAAGGCGGCAGACATGCCGAAGATTACGAAGGCGTAATATCGAGCGAAGAGTTAAAGACATTCTCGTATGATGTAAAGAGCGTTACATGTAACGGCTGTAACAACCACTGTCAGCTTACGGTAAATACATTCAGCGGCGGCAGAAAGTTCATCGGCGGAAACCGCTGTGAAAAGCCTGTTACAAAGAAAGCGCAGGATGATTCGCTCAATGTATATGAGTATAAAATATCACTTCTTAAAGAGTATTCCGATGTAAAAGACGAAGCGGAAAATGCTGATGCTTCAAAGAACAATATGTCCGATAAATCGGACAGAAACAAAGTGATCGGTATTCCTCTTGCGATGAATATGTACGAGATGCTTCCTTTCTGGTATGCATTCTTCAAGTCGCTCGGATACACCGTAAAAACATCCGGTTTCTCTAACAGAGCGATGTACATAAAGGGTCAGGGAACCATCCCTTCGGATACTGTATGTTTCCCTGCAAAGATGATGCACGGACATATCCAGACTCTTATCGAGATGGGTGTTGATGTTATTTTTTATCCCGGTATGACTTATCATTTTGACGAGCATAAGGGAAGAAAGAATTACAACTGTGCCGTTATCTCCGGATACCCCGAAGTGATCAATGCAAATACCGTCAATTTCGGCGATATCACATATATCTGCGATTATGTGGGACCTCACGTAAGAAGCAAATTCCCCGAGAAGATAAAGGCTATCCTTGAGAACAGATTAAATACAAACTTCACCAAATCGGAGATTAAGAAAGCCTGTGATGCGGCTTACACTGAGTACGGTAATTATGTATCAAAAGTAAGAGCAAAGGGCGATGAGATCATTAAGAGAGCGAAGGAAGAAGGAAAGAAGATCATCCTTCTTGCAGGCAGACCTTACCATGCCGATCCCGAGGTCAACCACGGTATCCATAAGCTTATCGCGGGACTCGGATTTGCGGTGGTCAGCGAAGACTGCGTATCGTATAAAGTGCCTAAGTTTAATACGAATATCATAGCTCAGTGGACATTCCACCAGAGACTTTTCTCTGCGGCCAAATACGTGGCGGATACACCTGATTTTTATATGGTTCATCTTGTATCGTTCGGCTGCGGTCTCGATGCGCTCACAACAGATGAAGTAAGAGAGATACTTGAGTGCAGAGGAAAACTCTACACCCAGATAAAGATAGACGAGGTTACAAACCGCGGTGCCGTAAAGATCAGACTTCGTTCTCTTATCGCGGCAATTGAATCCGGAAAGGAGGGCAAGTGATGAGCAACAACAATCAGAGTCCTCATTTCGTT
>CADARM010000184.1 GCA_902790275.1 uncultured Lachnospiraceae bacterium | reverse complement strand
GTTTTAAAAGGAAAGCAACATAAACTGCCATAATCAAGGCAATTCTGCACTCTTCGTATGTATCCTCAGCGGGGCACACCACAAGACAATTCCCATCCGCAAGAGTCTCCTGTGCATCTTCATATGTTATACCCATACGTTTCAGGGAAACAGCAGCATCATCCAGATTATAATTTGTCAATACATTATAGCATGACTTTTGGAATATTTTTTACTAAAAACCCTCTCCGCTGCAGCACAGCTATGTAATGCCGGCAGCGGATCGGATTTTGCTCGTTACAGTTTCTTCTTGTTTTTACTACCGGGTGGTCGTCCGCGCCTGCGTTTTTGAACCACAGGCATATGAAGCTCGGAATCGCTTTCATTGGGGACTTCGAAGCCGAAAACCCGGCATATGTCCAGCTGCTTTCCGGTAAACGGTGTCAGCTTTACTACTTGTTGTTCCGGATATTCGATACAGCGGATGCTTCTCATCTCGTCCAGAATCTCGAGAGATGTGGAAAACATCTTATGCAGTTCAGTCGTTTTCCATATATGCCTGAGATAGGAACTGAGCATCAGCCCGACAAACTGTGTAAAAGCACGGCCCGCTTTTCCGTCTTCGGATGAATTCCGCTGACGATCGCAAAGCATCTGTGTTTTCATTTGAGAAAAGTATTTTTCCTGTTCGTCGCGAAGAGCATACTGTTCCAACGCCTCTAACGGATCAAAATCTTTTCCGAGAGTCAGCAGTGCAAAAAATCCGGCAGTTTTTCTTCCTTCCGCAACGGCTTCATCGTCTCGTTTATAGCCTGAAAGGATCTTGTGTTCCGGTATGGGGATGATCTTGCCGTGAGGCTCTACCCAATTGGAAGCCGGAATCGTTTTAAAGGAAAGCTTCAGATAAGGATACTTTTTCTGAAGCGCCGAAGGGTTATCGATCGGACATTTTTGCTCAATCAGCTCATTGAGCTCTTCCTTGCTTCCTTTTTGTACGATGTCTATCCGTTTCAGTTCGGCGCTTCGGCGTACCGGATCGAAATAAAGGTTCAGTTTTAAACGATCGGACGTTTTCACCGTTCCGTCACTCAGAGTAAAAGAATGCGAAATGTCCGTCTGGCGGTAATAAAGTTCTTTATTATAATCAAGTTCAAATCCGTCAGGCACATAAGAATAGGCTCCGAGCTTTTTTATGGCATCAAGGGCAAATCCCGATCCGGATTTCACGCACATGATCATCTTTTGTTCATTGAGGATATACTCTTCCAGATTCTGTGTGGAGTCATACCCTCTGTCGGTGATAAGGATAACGTTCTTGAAGCCGGCCTCTTTAAGGTCGGCGAGAATGATCCGGATGGTCTTTGCATCATGCATGTTTCCGGGAAATATCCTATAGTAAACCGGCTGATGAGATGTAAGTGTATAGATCACGGCTTCAACCGTTACTTCGAGAGGGAGCCCCTCCTTATTTTTGCCCCACCGGACATTAATAAGAGTGTCTTCCCATCCTGATTTTGTTGTGGAGTCCACGGCCAGAAGTTCATCATCTTTCAGCCGAAGCGCTCTTTCCTTGAGAAAACATATCCTGTGGCGGTCACGGATAGCCTGCGTAAGATATGTTATACTCGGCGGATCCAGCAGCCTTTCGGAAGGATACTTCTCCAGCTGTTGCCATTTCTGCAGCCGATTGAGATTATAAGTAGTAATATATGGAAACATTGCGATGGTGAGAATGTCTTTGACCATTTGCTCATCACCGTCAAATGTTTTCAAAAGGTCTTCCGTGATATGAAGTTTATCTGCGATCTTTCCGAGAAGCCATGTGGTTCCGAAGAAACGGTCATGATAGTTGTCCGGAAGAGAAAGATCAAAGGTTTCTTTCCGGACAGACGCTTTTTTCTCAATCGCGGAAAGATCCCATTCTTCGGGAAAGATCAGTTTATCCCGTTCTTCCTGCGAAGCATAGATATAGTTTTTGTTTGGAATAAACTTTGAACCGATGAGAAGTCCCCAGGAGAAATGCCTCCGGACAGTCTTCCCGGTATTATCTGTTACAAATGGTTGAGTGGTCGCATATATATGTCCGTTTGATTTATGTGTCGATACCCGGTAAGGACTGATCGGATCTTTCGGTCTCCCCATGGCTTAGCCCTCCTTTTATAGTAAATATTTTACTACAAAAAGAGCGGATAGTCAATGGAAAGTACTTAAAAAACCAGTAAAATCAAGGGGTTGAGGACATGAACGCTTATTCTTAGTAAAAATTAATATAAAAGTCATGATCTTTTATGGATGGGATAGGTGGTAATGATAAAATATGGGATC
>CADARM010000183.1 GCA_902790275.1 uncultured Lachnospiraceae bacterium | reverse complement strand
AAGATGAATAGCCTGTTCCGAAATCATCGATCGCTATATTTATGCCCATTTCCTTAAGTTCTTCAATACGCTGCAGTGCCTTATCCGCATCTATCATTATGGATTCGGTGATCTCAACCTCAAGTTTATCGGCAGGGATATCACTTGTTTTCAAAAGATCCCTGATCTCATCAAGGAAGTCCGTCTTCATCAGATGTCGAACCGAAGCATTGATACTGAGGGTTAAGTCAAGATTAGTCTTTTTAATAAGATCCCCAAAGAACTTACCCGCTTTCTTGAATACCATTCCGTCGACTTTATCGATAAGTCCGACCTTTTCGGCAACCGGTATAAATTCACCCGGACTTATGTTGTTTCCGTCTGCATCTCTCATTCGGGCCAGTGCCTCAAATCCGCGAAGATTATGTTCCATATCGTACTGAGGCTGAAGATTGAAATAGATCGTCTCGTTCTCAAGAGCGGTTCTGATCATATTTTCGATCTCAAGCATATGTTCGTTTTGAAGAAGTTCCGATGAGAAACGAAGAACATGTTCACTGTTACGTGCTTTCTTTATCTCATTCATTGCCGCGTTGGCATGTGAGATAAGCGCATCCGTGTTATCTGCATCGTTGGGATATTCGGCATAACCGAAACTTGCCGAAACGAAAAGGTCGTAACCGTCAAAGGTCATTCTCTCTCCCATGGCATCAACATAACGGTCGATAACGCTTCTTAATTCTTCATCTGACCGGTAACCGCTTATGACAAGATAGAATTCATCTCCGCTTATACGCGCAAGATAGATCTCAAGATCAGAATCTGTCGCATCCGATACTTTTTTCCAGCGATCTTTAATCTCGATAAGAACTTTGTTACCTGCATCAAAGCCCAAAGTATCGTTAATACTCTTAAAATGGTTCAGATCGACTGAAACAACAGCAAATCTGACATTTTCATATATGGATTTTGAAATATAATCAGCGCATGCAAAACGGTTCGGAAGACCTGTCATTGCATCCGTATAACTCATCTGTTTTAAACGCTTTACGACTTTATATCGCGCAATATGCGATGAAATAAAAAACGTGGTAAGTTCAAGCGTTTCCTTGATACGTTTTGTTTTATCTGTATCAAAGTTTACTGCCCATATAAAGCCGAGCAGTTCGTTGCCCTGACGAAGAGGGAATAAAACAACGCTTTCCACGCCTGCTTCGACAAGTGTCAAATACCAGGGATTATTTACACGTTTTACATATTCCATGTCATCTGCATCGGCAATGATGATACAGTCGCCTTCATCCCCGATCATTTTTTCCCAGGAATTTGCTATATCATAGAAATTTACAAAAGTAGTAACTTTTTTGATCTTACTTCCTTTAACGTAGTCCGTTGCAAGGATCGAGTACTTTTCTTCATCGTAATTCATTAAAAGGACCGTACATCCTTCGGCATTACAGATACGCCTGATGTCAGAAATGACATTTTTCATCGCATCTTCAAGGTTATCCGCCTTATGGAGATTGATACATGTCTTAAGGACATCGTTTGATGTCTGGGATATATTTACGGTATTAAGGATCGGATCGGCCTCATCATTGACAGTCGCTGTATATGTACAGAAAAAAGTATTCCCGTCATTATGATCGAGAGGTATCGCATAAATATCAAACCAGATATCATTTGTATTCAAATGTGCATAAGTATGCACCTCTGCTTTTTCAACAGCAGCACGGAAACATACGTACTCAAATGAACGGTTGTGTGGGAAATAATCGGTATATAAAGAACCGGGCACAAAGGATGAACCCTTTTCGACATGTACCCTTTCCGGCTCTTCTTTAATACGCTGTTCTATCATCTCGACATATTTTTTGTTTCCCGTCACAAGACGAATCTCCCCAAAACCTCCGTCTTCCAGACGCTTTACGGAAACAACGCATGTCGGTGAATAAAACGCATTGACTACATTTTGAAAATCCATTACAATTCCCCCTCATTTTTTATATTTCTAAATATGAAATATATGTAATGGTTTTTGTAAAATAATCAGGTCTAACCTTTATTTTACCATTTTTTAGGCAAAATTATACTTTTTTCGTCAGTTTTTTTACAGAACATATTTGCTCTCGTATTCAGCAATGGGAATGGGTTTGCTGTAATAATACCCCTGTATCACATCACATCCGAGTTCCCTTAATTTGTCGACCTGGCTCTTTTTCTCAGCACCTTCCGCAAGGCACACAAATTTTAATTCTTTGGCAAGGGATACGATATGTCTGATCACAGCTATATCCTGAACTTTGTCCGAATCTCCGCCGACCTTGTCGACAAATATCTTATCAAG
>CADARM010000182.1 GCA_902790275.1 uncultured Lachnospiraceae bacterium | reverse complement strand
TCTCATATTCTTTCCCGGGATTTCCGAGACCTGCGATGATAAACATATCTTTCCTCTTTCGTAAAATAACAAATTCGTTATTTTTTTATCAATCGATTTGCAAAATGTACCGCGATGGTCATCTCCTAATGATCATCTTACACAAATAATTATTATAACATATTCTGCCCCTTTTCTTCCATAAGAAAACAAGAAATGCCTGAGTGTTTTTCTTTTTTCGCCCAACCTTCGGGCAAAAGAAAAAGAGAGCCTGATCGCTCTCTTTTTCAATATATAAAATCCCCTTTTTAACTTTTAATTCATTTTATTCTTCAGGCATGTTTTCGTATGCCTTTAAGACTTCGGTCTGAATGTAGGTTCTTGTCTCGGTCTTGATGGGATGTGCTATATCTCTGTATCCCTCATCACCGGCCTTTCTTGAAGGCATGGCAGCAAACAAACCTTTTTCCCCTTCGATGATCTTAATGTCATGTACGACAAATTCATCGTCAAAGGTAATGCTTGCAACACCTTTCAGTTTACCTCCGTCTGTCATTTTACGAACTCTCACATCTGTAATCTTCATTGTTTCTCCTCCTCCGGTCCGTTTTAAATTGAGTATCTGTCGTTCTGTTCGATCAGAATCTTGATCTCGCCGTCCCCAACGAAATTGGAGTTGGCTCTGATCGTATCCCTGCTCTCTACAATACAGTTCTCAAGATATGTGTTGTCTCCAATATATACATCGTTCAAAATGATGGAATTCTTAACAACACAATTGTTTCCAACGAAAACATTTTTAAAGATCAATGAATTTTCAACAGTTCCGTTGATGATACTTCCGCTGGAAATCAAACTGTTCTTTATCTTGGCACCCACATTGTATTTTGCGGGGGGCAGATCATCGACTTTCGAGTAAACATCCGGATATTCTCTGAAGAAGTAGTTTCTTACGTCTTTCTTTAAAAAATCCATGTTTGTCTCGTAGTAATCCTCGACACTCGCTATATTTCTCCAATAGCTCTCGAGTCTGTAGCCGAATATTCTCTTCATATTCTTGTATCTGATAAGAATATCAGCTACGAAATCGTATCTTCCTTCTTCGTTAGCTTTTTCGATAAGCTCGATGAGGAGTCTTCTGCGGATAACATAGATACCGCAGGATACGATGTTCGATTTAGCCACGATGGGCTTTTCTTCGAACTCTTCGATACGGTCTTCTTCGTTTAATTTAAGTACACCGTATCTGTCTACATTTTCTCCTTCCGGCATTTCCTTAACAACTACGGATATATCGGCTTTTTTGTCTATGTGATATTCAAGGAGTCTGTTGTAATCCATCTTGTAAACACAATCCCCTGATGCGATCACAACGTACGGCTCGTGGCTCATTTTCAGGAATTCGAGATTCTGGTAAATGGCATCTGCCGTTCCTCTGTACCAGTTGCTGTTTTCGGAAGTTTCAACAGGAGTGAATACGTAAAGTCCACCCTGCTTTCTGCCGAAGTCCCACCATTTGGAAGAACTTAAGTGCTCATTCAGGCTTCTTGCGTTATACTGCGTAAGAACGGCAACTTTCTGAATGTGCGAATTGGACATGTTACTTAACGCGAAGTCAATGGATCTGTAGCTTCCTGCGATGGGCATAGCCGAAATCGCACGCTTCTGCGCAAGCTCTCTCATGCGGTTTGAATGTCCGCCCGCTAAAATGATTCCTATCGCTCTCATACTTCATCACCTGCCTTTATGAATGTCTTGCCGCTTCCCAAACTCATATTTTCAAGGTCTTCCGGCTTGATCTTGCCGGCGATGACGGAGTTCTTTCCTACACTTATACCGTCAGGGAGATATGACTTTTCTCCCACGGTAACAAGTCCGTGATTGTAAATGTGAGGATCGGTCTCGTTTTCTGCTTCTTCACCCACACCAAGCTTTACATTATTACCGATCTCAACATTTTCTGCGATGATGGCTTTGTTGATCTCACAATTACTTCCGATACAGGTATCGTTCATAATAATTGAATCGCGAACCACCGTTCCTTCTTCGATCGTAACCCCACAACCGATGATAGAATTGTATACTTCCCCACAAACAACTGTTCCTTCTCCAATAAGGCACTTTTCAATGACCGTATTGTCTGCGATATACTGAGGCGGAAGAGTATCTGATTTGGTATAGATCTTCCAGTACTCTTCGTAAAGATTGAATACGGGAACTATGTCGATAAGTTCCATATTCGCTTCCCAGTAAGAATGAAGGGTTCCTACATCCTTCCAGTATCCGTTATATTCGTAAGCGAACATAGGCGAATTCTTGGAATGGCAATAAGGAATGATATGTTTTCCGAAATCGAGATTAGGCTGATCTGCCTTTGCAAGCAGTGCTTCTTTTAACGTCTTCCAGTTGA
>CADARM010000181.1 GCA_902790275.1 uncultured Lachnospiraceae bacterium | reverse complement strand
CCTGTATATGTTTTACCGTCGCCGTTTGTAGACATTACATAGTCTTCGGCGAAGTTTCCTGTGTATACAACTTCATTTGTTGCCGCATCGCATACATCAAAGGTTGTAACCTTTTCTTTTGAAGCTACAACGACTTTCTTTATGTCTTTTGTTTTATATCCGACCTGGTTGACCTTGATCGCAAGAGGACCCTGTTCTTCGGGACCTGCTTTTGCGTTGCTTGCATCTTTAAGTGTAATGTTGAAATCGTCTATATAAACTTTATGTGATACTGATTTGTCCATACCGTCAAATATTCCCAAATTGAAACAATATCTCGGAGCGGGGTCCGTTTCTTCTTCCATTGTAAATGTTGCCTGGATCCTCTTGGGCTCAGGTCCGATGGGCACATCGTCCTCTTCATAGTAAGCGTGGTAATCGCCGCCGTTTAACTGGAATCTCCACTGCATTGCTCTTTCTATATCTGAACGGATGGTGAATGATATTTCATATACACCGTCCTGGTTAAGTTCGAAATCGTCTCTGTAAAGCTGACAGGAATAATCCAGGGTTCCGGGATTTTCGATGTCGGCCACCATTTCACCGTTTTCGGTATAAAGTGTAAATGTTCCGCCGTTTGAATATGTTCCCCACTGGAAGTTTTCGTCTTCTTCGAAGTGATCGTCTATAAGGGTCTTTCCGTCGAAGAGTCCGTCGCCCCAGTTGACTTCGGGAAGAGTCCATTCCTCTGCGGGCGGTTCTTCGGTTACTCCCGGTTCGATAACAGTTTCACCGGGCTGACTGCCTGTACATCCTGCGATCGAGAAAACCATGATTCCCGTAAGTAAAATAGATAATAGTTTTTTTCTTTTCATTGTAACCTCTCACTTATGTCTCGTTTTTGCCTACAGAGTTATTTTAATATATAGCGACCCAAAATTAAACCTTTTTATACGATATAGTATCCAAATTGTTCAAATAAAAAGGGAAAAGTCGGGTTTTATTGTCCGATTTGCCCAAAAATACTCGAAATTGTGGTGGGTGTTTGTGAAAAACACATCATATTGTGTTTATTTGATAAAAATACTCTTGAATAAAAATAATTAACTTATATAATGAGAAGAGTAAGTTGTTTTATTTAAAAGAAAATGGAGATTAGAAATGATTCCGCAGTGGAGAGATTTTAAAGGAAACAAATGGCAGACTGAGATCAATGTAAGAGATTTCATTCAGGAAAACTACGTACCTTACGACGGGGATGAAAGCTTCCTCGAACCCGCAACAAAGAATACGCTTGCTTTGTGGGAACAGGTTATGGAACTTTCCAAAGAGGAAAGAGAAAAGGGCGGCGTAGTAAATATGGATACAAGAAACGTATCCATGATCATGTCGCATGAGCCCGGATATCTTGATAAGGAAAAAGAGCAGATCGTCGGACTTCAGACAGACGAACCTTTCAAGAGACCGCTTCATCCTTTCGGCGGTATAAGAATGGCAGAGCAGGCTCTTTCCGATCACGGTTACGAGATCGACCCCGAAGTAAAGGATTTCTTCACATATTACAGAAAGACACATAACGCCGGATGTTTTGACGCATATACCACTGAGATGCGTGCATGCCGTTCATCCCATATCATCACGGGTCTTCCCGATGCATACGGACGCGGCAGGATCATCGGCGACTACAGACGTATCGCACTTTACGGAATCGATATTCTTATAGAAGACAAGCTTCGTCAGAAACATACCTGCGGAAAGGTAATGAACGACGAAGTTATCAGAACAAGAGAAGAACTCACCGAGCAGGTAAGAGCACTTGAACTTATGAAGAAGCTCGCTGAGTCATACGGCTGTGATATCTCACATCCCGCTACAAACGTTAAAGAAGCCATTCAGGCTATCTATTTCGGATATTTATCGGCTATCAAGGAACAGAACGGTGCCGCAATGAGCGTCGGACGTACAACAACATTCCTTGATATCTATGCATCCAGAGACCTTGCAAACGGTACATTCTCCGAACGTCAGATCCAGGAGATGGTAGACCACTTCATTATGAAGCTTCGTATCGTTAAGTTTGCAAGAACTCCCAAATACAACGAACTTTTCTCGGGCGACCCCATCTGGGCTACCGAATCGATCGGCGGTGTAGGCATCGACGGACGTCACATGGTAACAAAGATGTCTTACAGATACCTTCATACACTTGAAAACTTAGGACCCGCTCCCGAACCCAACCTTACGATCCTCTGGTCAAAGAGACTTCCTGAGCCTTTCAAGAAATACTGTGCAAAGATGTCTATCAAGACTTCCGCTATCCAGTACGAGAACGACGATCTCATGAGAGTTACAAAGGGTGACGATTATGCTATCGCATGCTGCGTATCTTCAATGAAGCTCGGAAAAGAAATGCA
>CADARM010000180.1 GCA_902790275.1 uncultured Lachnospiraceae bacterium | reverse complement strand
AATCCACAACAATTTACAGATTCAGCACGATCGCTGATTAAGAAACCCGGTAAACCATGAAGAACACAAAAGAAAACGGAAACATAAAACAATTCAAGAAAAAGAATACAAAAGACAAACTCTTTGATGAATTTAACAAAAAAAGAGCAGGACATGAGATAAACAAGATGATGTGGGTATCCATCGGGATCCTTGCATTTGTTTTGATAGTCGCAGCTGTTTTTATCGTATCGAGAGTGTTCTTTATCAACAAGGAATACGTCGGAGCAACGGAAGTTGCTTCGACGGAGTTTTTCATTTCTACGGGATCGAAAGTTCAGAGATTCGGCAACAATTTTATCGTATACAATTCCGACGGTATAAAGTGCGTCAATTATAAGGGCGAGCAGATCTGGAACGAAGCTTTCCAGATGCAAAAACCCCTTGTTGACATGGCAGGCGATATCGTGGCGGTGGCGGATTATAACGGCGGTACGATCTATGTAATGGACGAAAAAAATGTCCTCGGAAAGATCGATACGGGAATGCCGATAAGGAAGTTTAAAGCATCAGGAAACGGTTATATCATGGCGGTTCTTGACGGTACATCCAATACCCCGATCTACGTTTACAACACATCCGGCGAAGAGATGCTTTTCTTTAACACGACCATGAAGGGCTTCGGTTATCCTCTTGAGATCGCCATCTCGCAGAACGGCCTCATAGGTGCGGTTTCGTATCTTAACGTAGATAAAGGTTCGTTTTATTCGACCGTCGGTTTTTATAATTTCGGCGAAGTCGGCCAGAACTATCAGGACAACCTTGTTTCAAGCTATATCTATCAGGGCGCTCTGGTACCCGAGATAAGATTTGCCGGAAACAGCAAAGCCGTAGCCGTAGCCGATAACAGGATAATGTTTTACAGCGGAGACCAGATGCCCCGAAGCGAAGGCGAGTCGCTTTTATCCGAAAAGATAATCTCGCTTTACGAAGACGACAAGTATGTGGCTCTCTTTTACGAAAGCGACACCGTTGAGCATAAATACAAAGCAGAGATCTATGACTACGACGCGAAGCTTAAAGACAAAATGTATTTTGATATCGATTACACTGACGTGTTCTTCGATGACAACAGAATAGTTTTATACAATAACGAAGAAGTGCTTATCCACATGATCGGCGGAAAGGACAAGTTCCTCGGAAACTTTGACGACGGGATCCTTGCGCTTATCCCCACTTCTTCCTCAAAAAGATTTATTCAGGTTACACCCAATAGGATCAAGACTATTGAGTTTAACTGATTTTAAGGTGACATACTGATATGGAAAATAAGGGAATGGGCGTATTTCCGCCCAAAGGAACCGACGGACGCTATAAAGACATAATGATCCTTCACATACAGGGGCTTATTCTGGTGCTTGTATTGATCATTGCGCTTTGGGCGTCCTTCAGCATTTTAGGAAGATCCATCCTCTCGATGGTTATGGGCTCGATGGGTGAGTCCGTCAGCACTGAAGATATCGGCCAGACACTCGAACTTGCGGGCATGGGCGATATGTTTTCGACGGGAGTTAACATCTTTCAGAAAGTTACCTCTGCATTAAGCGTATTAAGTTACATCGCGGCTTTCGCATCTTTAGCGGGCGCCGTTTATCTTATCATTCTCATGAAAAGCAGGATCGCTCTTATCATAGACACTTCCGCTCCTTACGAAAATCCCGTTAAAGTTAAAAAGGCCAAATTTGTCTGGCTCGGCTTCCTTCTCGGAGCTTATGGCGGACATCTTTTTGCATTGAAAAAGAAAAGGGCCTGGATATTCCTTTTAATGGGCATCCTCGGAATGGAGATCATCCCGCTTTTCTTATACACTTCCGGCATCAGTTTTGCGGATGCGTTCATGGCCTGCTTCATCGAAAAAGACGAGAACGGTTACATCGAAATGGAAGATTACCCCTACTGGATCTAGACTCAGGAGCTGACAATGAAAAAATTCACGGAAACTATCTGGAACGAAGGCGAATACAATTACAGAGCGGCATACGGTTTTGTACCCAATATCCACGCATATCTTCATGATGACGATGAACAGAGGGACTGCATGATAGTGCTTCCCGGCGGCGGATACTGCATGGTCGTACCGCCCGAAGGTGAGATCCCCGCGATGGAATTTTACGATAGAGGAATGAACGTCTTCATCCTTACATATACATCAGACATCACGATGTCCGTACCCTTGAAAAAGCAGCCTTTAAACGATGCGGCCCGTGCGGTCAGATTCATAAGAAAAAGAGAAAAAGAATACAATATCGCAGGAAAGAAGATCATCATCTGCGGCTTTTCCGCGGGAGCACATGTCTGCGGAACACTCGCCGTTCACTTTGATGATGTACCTGACACCAACGAAGATTACAAAGATATTTCAGCAAGACCTGACGGAGTTATCCTTTCCTACCCCGTTATCACGACAGGGGAATATACTCATATCTAT
>CADARM010000179.1 GCA_902790275.1 uncultured Lachnospiraceae bacterium | reverse complement strand
GCAGTAAGCAAAAGAAATGCGATCGAAAAAGGAAGGGCGAGCTGTGTTCTCGAATCGGGTTCAAAACCCTGAATGATCGCGATGGCAAAGGGGATCACGATAAGGCCGATGATCCCGGGTAAAACCCATAACGCTTTGGCTTTTGTCTTTATAAAAAGATAAACGAAAGCCGCAAATGCGAGAACGATCGATATAAGAAAAGTGAAAGTATACATATGGCTCTCGCTTAAAAGAACAATCCTGAAATAATGTTTTACAAAGTGATAACAGGTTGAAAACGGATAGCTTTTCCACATGATCTTATCCGAGAAGTAACTTCCTTTTTCGCAGAAGATGATGCAGATAAGTTTATTAAGGATAAAAGAAAGGGCAAACTGGATGATGACCGATACGGCGCATCTTAAGAGTTTGTCTTTTTCTTCTTTTATTGCATGGAAGGCAAATATACCCGCATAAAAAACAAGGATGATGTTTAACATGCTCTGATATATGCCGAACGAAAGGATATTTGCGAGAACGGATACGATAAACATCCGGATCTTCTTTTCGTTTATGAATCTTACGAGGAATATTCCGGATATATTTAAGAGGAAGATCCCGAAGAGCACTTCGAAAGACTGGAATTTAAAATAATACTGTTCCGAAAAAGTCGGGAAGATCAAAGCGATACATGAAAAGATAAAAAGGACGGTCGTATCGGCTTTTTCATATATAAGACAGAGAAGATAAGAAAGAGATATCACTGTTAAAAATGAGGTGAATATGAAAAGAATGCCTTCAAGCACCGTATTGTACGGCGTGAAGCAAAGTTTTTTTATAAGAAGCAGAGTGTATCTGCCGAGCTCGCTCCAGTTATAGATCTGGCCCTTTACACCCTGAACGTATTCAAGGTCGGCGCAGTAAGACTTTGTGAAGACGATCGGAATATAAACGGCGATCATCACCAGAGGGAAAAACAAAGCTTTTATTTTGTTTTTGTTTAAAAATCCAATGAAATCCATTTGTGCTCCGAAAGATAAAAAACAGGGCAAGGTTTACATAAAACAATCCGCATTTTGTATATATAGCGGTGTTCGCCTTCACACATAACAATATTAGAAGAAATGCATAAGATTATCAATATATTTTTGTGTTGTTCGTATGTATAAACTTGGGCATTTCGGGTGAAATGTTTGTTTACAAATAAAGGGAAAAGTTCTATAATTTTTTATGTGCGACCTTGAAGGAGCAGTTTGTTTTTTTGCGGAAAAAATGCTCTTTCAATTTCAATATTCCTAACATGAAATAATTTTAAGGAGGCAAATATAATGGCTAGAACAAAAATGTCTATGGACGGAAATACCGCTGCCGCTCATGTAGCTTATGCTTTCACTGAAGTTGCAGGTATTTACCCCATCACACCTTCCTCACCCATGGCTGACTATGTAGATCAGTGGTCCGCTGAAGGAAGAAAGAACATTTTCGGCAATACTGTTACAGTATCCGAAATGCAGTCAGAAGCCGGCGCCGCAGGAACTGTTCACGGTTCACTCGCAGCAGGTGCCATCACAACAACATTTACCGCATCACAGGGTCTCTTACTTATGATTCCCAACATGTACAAAATAGCTGCTGAGCAGTTACCTTGTGTATTCGATGTATCCGCTCGTTGTGTTGCAACACAGTCACTTAACATTTTCGGTGACCACTCTGACGTATACGCTTGTCGTCAGACAGGTTTCGCAATGCTTGCAGAATCCGATCCTCAGGAAGTTATGGATCTTGCTCCCGTAGCACATCTTGCTGCTATCGAAGGAAAAGTTCCTTTCCTTAACTTCTTCGATGGCTTCCGTACATCTCATGAAATTCAGAAGATCGAGACATGGGATTACGAAGATCTCAAAGAAATGTGCAACATGGAAGCAGTTGAAGCATTCCGTGCACATGCTCTTAACCCCGAGCATCCTGCTATGAGAGGTTCTCATGAAAACGATGACGTATTCTTCCAGCACAGAGAGGCTTGTAACTCAGTTTACGAAGCACTTCCCGCTGTAGTTGAGAAGTATATGAAGAAAATCAACGACAAGCTCGGAACAGATTATGATTTATTCAACTACTACGGTGCAGCTGATGCAGACAGAGTAATCATTGCTATGGGTTCTGTATGTGATGTTACCGAAGAAGTTATCGATTACTTAACAGCAAAGGGAGAGAAAGTCGGACTTATCAAGGTTCGTTTGTATCGTCCCTGGGTATCAAGTGCACTTCTTAAGGTTCTTCCCAAGTCAGTTAAGAAGATCGCTGTTCTTGACAGAACAAAAGAGCCCGGTTCACTTGGCGAGCCTTTATACCTTGATGTTGCTACAACACTTCGTGAAGCAGGTCTTAACGACATCGTTCTTACAGGCGGTCGTTACGGTCTCGGTTCAAAGGATACATGTCCTTCATCTATTTTCGCCGTTTACACAGAACTTGCAAAGGATGCTCCCAA
>CADARM010000178.1 GCA_902790275.1 uncultured Lachnospiraceae bacterium | reverse complement strand
GGATGATTCTCAAACAAAAAAATTACCAAAGGTAGCTGTTACTGAAGATTGTAAAAAAAAAATTTTAGAAAAAACAAGTGGTTCAACTAATATTGTAGTAGCTACAATTTTCACTAAAAAAAGTTTTAATGGAAATACTCTTAATATCAAAGCAGGAATTACAGGTATAATAGATGTTGTATACTATGAATTATTTCCATATGTAAATGGTGCAATTAATCGTAATCAAATAAATGTTAAAAATATTTGTAGCGAAAAGGTAATAATTTATTCTCCTCTTTATATTGAGGAACTTTTAAAAAAAAAAGCAGTAGCCGTCGCTGGGCAAAATCCAGAAACAGAATATGAATATTTAAGAGATTATGATATTTTTGATCCTGATTCTGAAATTTATAAAGATATTTGTTATCCACTAACTTTCAGTAATGCTTCTGAGAACATTTTTACAACAGATTCATTCAAAAATTATGACAAATTTCAGACTCCCGAAAGTATGTTCAGATTACGTAAATTACCGTCGTTTACATAATCATTTACCGAGTAAGCATGCTTTGTAAGATCGCCGCAGATCGCTTCCGTTATGCCCTGACTTATCAATTCCTCGATCACGGTTCCCGCGATCAATTCGATTCTGTCGATTTTTTCGTTGACATAAGATTCTTCGTTTCCGACAGTGATCAGAAATTCCAGAGGAAGGGCGAGTTCGGAAAGGATATCGAGTTCCTTTAAGCCCCTCATCTGCCATTTGTAATAAGGCATATATTCGTTGTTCAAAAGATAGATCGCTGCTACTGCGTTCTTAACATATTCGTAAACGCACATACCCGCTGCGGCCATATCTCCTCTTTTCACCATTCTCATGTAATTGTACTGACCGGACTGGCTCATAAGGAGAAGATGTCCGGCAAGTCTTTTAAGTCTTACGTCCCTCGGCATTAAGGAAAGTTCTTCTCTTATCTTTGTAAACTTTCCGTCCCCGTCGTAAAAGAGTTCTCCCTTTGTAACTTCGAGAAGATACTGTGTGGGGATCTTTAACCATTCGTATACGGAAAGTCTGCCTTCGGGATTTCCGATCTTCCCGGTAAGAAACTCATCAAGTCTGATGACGCCGTGTCTTGCTCCGCCTGCGGGGCTTATCTTCTGTCTTGAAAATCCGTTGAATTCCGAAGGGAGTTTTGCGTATGCTCTTTCAAGCGCAAATGCGGCTTTTCTGTCAAGTACATCTTCGGAAGGGATAAAGATACAGAAGCCCGGTTCAAAGTCGTGATCACGGCTTATCTCATCATCGAATCCCAGTACTTCGGAACCGCTTCCCGCGAGTCCGACCGAAATAAATGGAAGATAGTCCGAAAAACCACCTTCCAGCATTTCTTTTCCGTATGTTTCGTAATATTCTCTTGCAAGTTTCAAACCGTTCATAAAATGTTACACCCGATCGATCCTTTGCCTTAATTCATTGCTTCGTAAAAACTGACCGAAACGGTCATATGCGGGAATGCACTTATCCACGACAAATTCGTAATATGCATTCTTTTCTACAGATTCATCAGTAAGAAGCGAATATGCTTTATCGAGCATTTCGTCAATGATCTTTTCGCTTTCTTCCTCTCCGTCCCTTTTTACATAAAGGTCCGCCATATTCAGATATGTTATCGCACATTCGAGTTTTCCGTTTTCGGATGCACCCATGATCTTTAATGCTTTATCATATCTTTCAAGCGCCCGGTCGAATTCTTCAAGCTCTGTGAGAGTTGAAGCGAAATTATTATATAAACCTCCGAGTCTTTCATCAAAAGGTCCCAATTCTTTTTCGTAGATCTTTTCGGCGCGTTCGTAAAGCACTGCGCTCTTTTCACAGTCACCCTTCGCTCTGAAAACCGTTCCGGCATTCAGTATCGCGGTTGCTCCCGTGACCGTATCCGAAAAACCGTATTTATCAACTTTTGAGATCGCGCTTTGAGCGTACGAAACAGCTTCGTCCATCTCGCCGTTTTTTCGACAGTATCCCATAAGTTCTCCGAGAATGACTATCTCTCCGCCTTCATCAGAGTTACTCTTTGCTTCTTCAAGCCAGTACAAAAGATGGCTTTTCGCACGGCCAAGTTCTTTCTCTTCGAGATACGAATCGAATTTCTCAAGCACCCTGTCCACAGGGATCCTGCTTTTCGGATTCATGCATAAGACGCAGCGCGGTTCTTCGTAATCTTCTTTGCTTAGCATTAATTATTCCTCATCCTCTCTCGCGCCGGCAACAAACGATACAGCCGATACTACGGATGCGATCGCAGCTACAATGGCAACGATAACGGGGATACCGATAATTCCGAATAAAATGATTATCATTGTTTTTCCTCCTCGAGTTTTGCAGTGATCTTTTTAATGATACCGTTAACTTCCATATCCGAATCCATGGGGATCACAAGACATTTTCTTCCGTCTATCATTCTTATCTCAACAAGAGAAGAAGCTTCGGG
>CADARM010000177.1 GCA_902790275.1 uncultured Lachnospiraceae bacterium | reverse complement strand
GGCGAGGACAACATCGATGATTTTGAAAAACCGAATATTGCTTTCATCGTTGCTTCCGCAAGTACGGAACAGGAGATCAAATATCTGACAGAGCTCAATCCGGATATCATTCTGGTAGTCTACACGCTTGACTTTGTTGCTGCAGGAAGGATGAAAGAACTGTATGAAGAAGTCGGCATCAAAGATCCTGAGATCATCCAGATAGCGATATCAAGACTCAAGAGCAACAATACGTTCACAGTTGAACCTGCTCCATGGATCATTACAGGATGCAGAGAAGCGATAGACGACTAGGTGACGGTTGCTGATAATCAGGACATAAATTGAAATATCAAAAAGCAGGGTGCTGATATGTTCAGCCCCTGCTGTTTTTTGTGTTTTCGGTTTGTCGATCTGATGCGGTCAGAAAGATCTTTTTCCTGACTGCTGATCCTGTTTGGCTTCTTCCAATGTACGGCGCGGTGGTATCTGTAAGAGATAATCTCTCAGCTCATCGATACCTTCGCCTGTCTGATTACTTACAGCGAAGATCTTCTGACATCCCGCCTCTTTCAGCCACTGTGTGACCATCGGTATGTTGGCGTTCGGAAGATCTATCTTGGTGATTATTCCGATCATAGGTCTGGTAGTAAAGCCTATCTCGCCAGGGCAGAATACGTTATACGGTTCGTTCGCGGCACAGAGTACTCCGATGACATCAGAGTCAAAAGAAATGCTGCAGAGCGCATGCGCTATCTTTTTGCTCTCGATATACTCGCCCGGAGTATCGATCGTAATGTCCCAGGCATTGTTGTACTGCGTCTTATGATAGTGGAGCTTTTCGCCTTTCAGTGCCTGCGTGAGACTTGTCTTTCCGGCTTCAGTTCTTCCGTACAGAAAAAGTTTTCTCATTTTCCCTCCTAAATCTACAACTGTCTACATATAAATATATCAAAGAGGCGCAGATAATACAAGTGACAAAGCTGTAGGGTGCTTATTAAACCCTGCTTTTTTGGGTGCGCGTCAAAACCATCGTGGTTCCTACGGAAACGGCGGAGATGTTGTGGCAAATGCCACAAAAAATGGGCAAAACTGCCATAACAAATCGTTAATAATCGAGGTAAATGTGTGAAAAGACGTAAAAAGTTGTGGCAGAAAACCGGTTTTTTTATGGGCAGTGCCACAACTAAACTGCCGTTTCCGTATCCATCGGCTTTTGTCGACATCAATTTTCGCACTAATCGGCTTTTGTCGACATCAATTTCCGTATCTGCCGACTTTGATGATATTAACTTCCGCACGCGGCGGCTTTGTTGACATTAGCGATTTAACGTGTTAAACTGTTCAAGTGCGTAAACATTTAAATTTACTCACATTTGAGGCGGAAAGTATAGTAAAATATAAGGTAAATCAGAAAAACCAGATCAACATATATCCAACATGTTTTATAGAAAGAATGAAAAGTAATGGTAGACTACGGTAAGATCCTGAAAAGTGGAGAAAAAGCGATATACGATCTTCGCGAACTGTATGACAAATATGGATACAGGGAGTTCAAGGCCGGAAAGTTTGAGGACTACGAATTGTATTCTGAAAATAAGGATTTTCTTTCGAATGACGGCATCCTGACATTTACAGATCCGAACGGTCATCTGATGGCTCTCAAACCTGACGTCACGCTTTCTGTGGCAAAAGACGCTGAGTGGCATCAGGGTGTCACTCAGAAGATCTATTACGACGATGAAGTATACAGGATGAGCAGTTACTCGCATGATTTCAGAGAGATCATGCAGACCGGAATAGAGTGTATGGGAGACGTTGACTCATACGACGAATGCGAAGTCCTCATACTGGCTGCAAAGAGTCTTGAGCTTATCAGCAAGGAATATGTACTCGATATTTCTCATATGGGGATCGTGAAAGAGCTGGTGGACGAACTCGGCCTCCCGCAGGGCGAGATAAAGAAAGTGCTGCATTGCCTCGGTCAGAAAAACGCACACGGCATCAAAGCTATCTGCGATGAAAACGATGTACCTGAAGAGGCATCATCAAAAATCGTAAAACTCGTCAGAACATATGGCGATATGGACGATGTTATCCCGGAGATATCAGGGATGGTGACTGAAGAGGCTTTATCGCAGCTCAAATGTGCGAGAGATGTGCTGAAGGCTGAAGGTCTGTCGCATAATGTCAGGATCGATTTTTCAGTCGTAAATGAGATGGGTTATTACAACGGGATCATGTTCGACGGATTCGTCAAAGGCATATCAAAACCTGTCTTAGCAGGCGGCAGATATGACAACCTGATGAAAAGCATGGGCAAGAAATGCGGTGCAGTCGGATTCTCGGTCTCGCTGGACGCGCTCGAGAGACTTGGCCAGACAGAAAAGACAAATGATGTTGATGTACTGCTGATATATGATGAAGACGCTGATATCGCGGAACTTACCAGGACATGTGAGAAGCTTCGTGAAAACGGAGAAAGCGTACTGGCAGAAAGAAAAGCGCCTGATAAAGTCATA
>CADARM010000176.1 GCA_902790275.1 uncultured Lachnospiraceae bacterium | reverse complement strand
TTGTCTATCCAGCGGATATGTTCGTAAGGAAGATTATCCATTCTTATCTCTACATTGTATTCGTTTTCGAGTCTATATTTTAAAACTTCAAACTGAAGGACGCCGACAACACCGACTATGATCTCTTCCATACCGGTATTGAACTCCTGAAATACCTGGATAGCACCTTCCTGGGCGATCTGTGTGATGCCCTTCATAAACTGCTTTCTCTTCATGGTATCCATCTGTCTTACCCTTGCAAAATGTTCGGGAGCAAATGTAGGGATGCCTTCGTAATTGAATTTATTTGACGCAACCGTCAGTGTATCTCCGATCGAGAAGATACCGGGATCGAATACACCGATGATATCTCCGGCATAAGCTGTATCAAGGATCTTTCTGTCATCCGCCATGATCTGCTGGGGCTGTGACAAACGCATGGATTTGCCGCCCTGCATGTGATAAACTTCCTTGGATGCATCGAATTTACCGGAACATATTCTCATAAAAGCGATACGGTCACGGTGTGCTTTATTCATATTGGCCTGTATCTTAAATACGAAAGCCGAAAAATCATTTTCAAGAGGATCGATGATCCCTGCATCGCTTTTTCTCGGAAGCGGAGTCGTAGACATCGATAAGAAATTGTTTAAAAATATCTCAACACCGAAATTGGTCAAAGCAGAGCCGAAAAATACGGGAGTGAGTTTACCGTCTCTTACTTTCTTAAGATCAAATTCGGCTGCTGCGCCGTCCAAGAGTTCTATCTCGTCTTTTAAAGTTGAATATGCTTCATCTCCGATAGCTGCTTTAAGCTCGTCTTCGAACTGCATATCGATCTCCCAGGACCTGCCTTCTTTGGTACCTTTTTCTGTATCCGAAAACATGACTACTTTTTCGTTATGTCTGTCATATACGCCTTTAAAGCCTTTACCGGAACCGATGGGCCAGTTTACGGGACATGTTGCGATACCGAGTTCGTTCTCGATCTGATCGAGCAATTCAAATGTATCGAGAGCGTCACGGTCGAGTTTATTGATAAAAGTAAAAATAGGAATGCCTCTCATACCGCAGACTTTAAAAAGCTTTCGTGTCTGAGCTTCCACACCTTTTGATGCATCTATCACCATTACCGCGGAATCGGCCGCCATAAGCGTACGATATGTATCTTCCGAGAAATCCTGGTGTCCGGGTGTATCGAGGATGTTTACGCAATATCCGTCATATTCAAACTGTAAAACCGAAGAAGTAACGGAAATACCTCTTTCCTTTTCTATCTCCATCCAGTCGGAAACCGCATGTCTAGCAGTTGCCTTTCCCTTTACGGAACCTGCAAGATTGATCGCACCTCCGTATAAAAGAAACTTCTCCGTCAATGTGGTTTTACCCGCATCGGGGTGGGATATAATGGCAAATGTTCTTCTTCTGTTTATTTCCTTATCATAATTACCCAATTTATAAATCTCTCTTTCAATATTATGTAAACCTAAATGGAAAAATACCACCGAATAGAAATGATACTAAATATCAGGGGAAAATTCAAGTTTTGATATCGCAAATAAATCTATCCCTAAATCATCGATGAGCCGTCAAGTTTGCCGTCAACGCCGAGCAGATCAAGAACAGTTGCACCGATATCCGCAAAAGTCTCTCTGGTGCCCATATTAACGGGCTTGATATTCTTACCGTAACAGATAAAAGGAATGTACTCTCTTGTATGATCAGTGGTCTTCGTATAAGCGGGATCACACCCGTGATCTGCTGTAATCATTAGGCAATCATTTTCGCCAAGTTTAGCAACCAATTCGGGAAGTCTCTCGTCGAAATACGCCAATGCCTTAGCATATCCGTCCACATCCCTTCTATGACCGTAAAGCATATCGAAATCTACAAGATTCGTGAAGCAGAGGCCGTTAAAATCCCTGTCCATCCAATTAAGTGTTTTATTGATTCCGTCCTCATTTGATTCGGTATAAACATAATCAGTGATACCGCTGCCTGCAAAGATATCGTATATCTTTCCAACCGATAATACTTCTTTTCCGGCATTCTTAAGGATATTGAGCATTGTATCCTTGGGAGGTATTAATGAGAAATCATGGCGATGAGGAGTTCTGTAATAATTTCCGCTCTCGCCTAAGAAAGGTCTTGCGATCACTCTGCCCACACCGTGTTCACCCTGTAATATCTCTCTCGCGATCCTGCAATACTCATATAATTGCTCAAGAGGTACAACGTTCTCATGTGCAGCTATCTGAAATACGGAATCCGCGGATGTATATACGATCAAAGCACCTGTTTTCACATGTTCGTCACCATAATCATTAATGACCTTGGTTCCGGAATATGTTGCATTAACGATCGCTTTCCTGCCCGTTCTTTTTTCGAATTCTTCAATAACTTCCTTAGGAAATCCGTCAGGATATGTAGGCATGGGTTTGGGCGAAACCATTCCTGCTATCTCCCAGTGTCCTATGGTAGTGTCTTTACCCATCGACTTTTCTCTCATACGTGCGATCATCGCTTTATGAGAGTCAACCTTTTCT
>CADARM010000175.1 GCA_902790275.1 uncultured Lachnospiraceae bacterium | reverse complement strand
AAAAGACGATATTGCGATCGAAGATGCGCTTGATCTTTACACCAAAGGCAAAGTTGCAGTCGAAGAATGCAAAAACAAAATAGACATGATAGAAAAAGAAGTTAAAAAGATCAATCCGGACGGAACGGTTTCTTCTTTTGATGAAGTTGAATTTTAATTGGGTTTATTATGAGTGATTTTAATGAATTATTAAACAAAAAAGCCGAAGAGGCATATGATCTTATCAAAGTATATATTCCTGAAGAAGAAGGCCTTCAGAAAAGAGTAGCCGAGGCCATGAATTATTCATTCAATTCGGGCGGCAAGAGATTAAGACCTTTGTTTATGATCGAAAGCTACAGGCTTTTCGGGGGAAAAGATCTAAGCAAGATCGCACCTTTTATGGCTGCAATCGAAATGATACATACATATTCGCTTATACACGACGATCTTCCCGCTATGGATAATGACGATTACAGAAGAGGCAGACTTACCAATCATAAAATGTTTGATGAGGCCACAGCCATCCTTGCCGGCGACGGACTTTTAAATTACGCTTTTGAAACGGTTTCGAAAGCCATGAAGGAAGAAACCGATATCGATATGCTCAAAAGAATGGTATCCGCAAATGAAGTGCTTTCAAGAAAAGCAGGTATTTACGGAATGATCGGCGGACAGATCGTCGATCTTGAAATGGAACACAAAAAGGATGTATCACTTGATACGCTTCTTTTTATCCATAAATGCAAAACCGCAGCTCTGATCGAGGCTTCACTTATGATCGGCGCGATAATCGCAGGCGCTTCGGACGAAGACGTAAAAAAGATGGAAAATGCAGGATACAATACCGGACTTGCTTTCCAGATCCAGGATGACATCCTTGATGTTACAGGCGATTCCGCAGTGCTCGGAAAAAGCGTTGGAAGCGATGAAAAGAATGAAAAGACTACATATGTTTCTTTAAAGGGGTTAAAGGAAAGCGAGGATGAACAGAAACGTTTATCCGAAGAAGCAGTTGAGATCGTAAAAGGATTGAGCAAAGACGATCCTTTCTTATGCGATCTGATCGAATATCTTATTACAAGGAACAAATAAATGTACATAGAAAAGATAAACAAACCTAACGATATAAAGAAGATCGGTAAAAACCATCTTTATGATCTTGCCGATGAGATAAGAGAGTTTCTTATCGAATCCATTTCGGAAACCGGCGGACATCTCGGTGCAAATCTTGGTACCGTCGAACTTACGATGGCACTCCATCTTGTATTAAATCTTCCTGAAGACAAGATAATCTGGGATGTCGGACATCAGAGCTATACTCATAAGATCTTGACAGGCAGAAGAGACGGTTTTTCGTCTTTGAGAAAATACGGCGGTATGGCAGGATTCCCGAAGACCTGCGAAAGCGAATGCGATGCTTTCAATACCGGACATTCTTCGACATCCATTTCCGCAGGACTCGGTATGGCCATGGCCAGAACGATGAAGGGAGAGGACAATACCATAGTTTCCGTTATCGGTGACGGCGCTCTCACAGGCGGTATGGCTTATGAAGCATTGAATAATGCAGGTAAGGCCAATACCAAGTTTATCGTTGTTCTTAACGACAACAATATGTCTATTTCAGAAAATGTCGGAGGCGTAAGCCAGTACCTTGATAAAGTACGTACCACTGAAAAATATCTCGAATTAAAGGAAGGCGTTAAAGGAAAACTTGCCAAAGTCCACAGAGGACAGGATATGATCAATCGTATCCAGAAAGCCAAGGCTTCCCTTAAATCCTTTGTTATTCCCGGTATGTTTTTCGAAGAGATGGGTCTGACTTACTTAGGACCCGTTGACGGCCATGATATCGATGCTATGGTCCGTGCTTTAAACGAAGCAAAAAGATGTAAGACTCCGGTACTTGTTCATGTACTTACCAAAAAGGGAAAAGGCTACATTCCCGCAGAGAAACATCCTGCGAGATTCCACGGTGCTGTTCCTTTTGATATAGAAACAGGTTTACCGAAGAATAAGAAAATATATCCCGATTACACCGATGTCTTTTCGACGGTAATGTGCAAGATGGGCGAAAGAGATCCGAAATGTGTGGCTATCACCGCAGCAATGCCCGACGGCACGGGACTTAAGAGATTCAGGAGCATGTTCCCCGACAGATTTTTCGATGTCGGTATAGCTGAAGAACATGCAGTGACTTTTGCAGCCGGTATGGCTATGGAAGGATTTACGCCTGTTGTATGTGTTTATTCTTCATTTTTGCAAAGATCTTTCGATCAGCTCATTCATGATGTCTGCATTCAGAATCTTCATGTTGTATTCTGCATAGACAGAGCGGGACTTGTCGGAAGCGACGGCGAGACGCATCAGGGAATATTCGATCTTTCGTATCTTTCGATGATACCGAATATGTGCGTTATGGCTCCCAAGAACAAATGGGAATTGTCCGATATGATAAAGTTTGCTCTTAAGTATGAAGGCCCCATAGCGATCAGATATCCCAGAGGAAAAGCATACGACGGTCTGTCTGAATTCAGAGCACCTGTTGTATTC
>CADARM010000174.1 GCA_902790275.1 uncultured Lachnospiraceae bacterium | reverse complement strand
CTGGGAAGACGGTGCTCAGATCACAAGCCCCAGAGATAAAGAGATCATTTCCTACGTTAAGAATGTAACCGATTATCATACGGTTAAGACTATGGATAAGGCTGAGGCGATAAGCAAAGGCCTTTACATCCAGACAGGCAAAGAGATCGACGATGCTTTCATGGCAGAACTTAAGAAGCAGATCATTCATCCTGAGATCATCAGGGAAATGGGCAAAGAATTAAAGATCGTTTATACTCCTTTTAACGGTACAGGTAATGTTCCCGCAAGAAGGATCTTAAAGGAGATCGGATTTGAAAACGTTATCGTTGTTCCCGAACAGGAAATGCCCGATCCCAACTTTACCACACTTGAATATCCCAACCCCGAGGATCCCAAGGCATTTACACTCGCTCTTAAGCTTGCAAAAGAAGTTAAGGCAGATGTTGTACTTGCTACAGACCCCGATGCGGACAGACTCGGTATCTATGCATATGATACAAAATCAGGCGAATATGTTCCTTTCACCGGAAATATGTCCGGTATGCTCATCGCCGAATATATCTTAAGAGAGCGTACAAAACTCGGCCTTATGCCTGAGAATCCCGCACTTGTTAAAACCATCGTTACCACAAACATGGCTGATGTTATCTGCAAGGCATACAACGTAAAAGAAGTTGAAGTCCTTACAGGATTTAAGTACATCGGCGAACAGATCAAGTGGTTTCTTGAGAAAGGTACAAACAATTACGTATTCGGTCTCGAAGAGAGCTACGGATGCCTCGCAGGTACTCATGCAAGAGACAAGGATGCGATCGTTGCCGTTATGTGCCTCTGCGAAGTTGCCGCATACTGCAAGAAGCAGGGTATCACAGTTTGGGATATGATGCTTGATATGTACGAGAAATACGGATACTACAAAGAAGATCTTTACACGATCACGATGAAGGGCAAGGAAGGCAGCGAACAGATCGCAGCCATTATGGAAAACTTAAGATCCAATCCTCCCAAGGAATTCGCTGACTGGAAAGTTCTCGCTATGAGAGATTATACAAAGGATGAGAGGATCGACCTCGCTACAGGCGAAAAGAGCAAGACGGGACTTCCTTCCTCGAACGTTCTTTACTTCGAACTCTCTGATGATGCATGGTGCTGCGCAAGACCTTCGGGTACAGAACCCAAGATCAAATTCTACATGGGTGTTAAAGGCACCAATATCGATGATGCAAAAGAAAAAGTTGTTAAACTTACAGATGCATTAAAGAGCAAACTTGCGTAATTACTGAAAGGATTTTGTTGTGTTGTTTCCCCGAATGATTCGGGGTATTGGAGGCGGCTATGGCCAAGGTAAATGAATTATACGGTAAAGCAAACAGATACTTGAAAAGAAACGGTCTTGAAAAAACTGCTTTTGCGGTCGCGGATACGGCGCTTAGCAAAGCACCCAAGAGTTTCAAATACCAGCTTGCCACAACTGAAGAACTGAAAGCCCAGAAAGCGTGGAGCAGCCGCTTCTCCTTCAGCAACAAATTTACGCTCATCGTTCCGGCTTACGAGACGGATACGATATACTTTGACGAGATGCTTGCAAGTGTTTTCGGCCAGACATACAATAACTGGGAACTTATCATTACAGATGGCTCGAAAACAACGAGATTACTTAACGAAATAGAGATTATGACCGGAGTGGTCAACGGGGACAGACCTGCAGGAAAAGCACTTTCGATGGAAGAGATCAAAAAGATCCACCGCTTTTCGGCAGACGCAGACGTTACATATAATTACGACAACTGCGTGATCAGATACATCCATATGACGACCAACGGAGGCATCTCGGCAAACTGCAATCACGGCATTAAATTTGCTACCGGTGACTATGTAGCCGTTCTAGATCATGACGATCTGCTCACACCGGATGCGCTTTACTATATGTCAAAAGCTCTGGTGGCTAACGAATACAAAGCCAAACTTGTTTATTCGGACGAGGATAAGACGGATGCAAAGGGTAAATCATTCTTTGAACCCAACAGAAAACCCGATCTTAACATGGATATGATCTTAACCAACAATTATATCTGTCACCTGACTTTCCTTGAAAGAAATCTTATTCAGGAACTTGGCTTCCGTTCGGAATATGACGGAGCACAGGATTACGACTTCATTTTCCGCGTGACCGAGCGGGCGAAAAAGCTCCGCGTCGCCATTCCGGTTCTGGCGGTGCTCTCGCTCGCCATCGCGATCATCTGGCGATTCTGCTTTCTGGACGAGAAGTGGTTTCCGATCCTTGCGTATTTCCTCTATATCAATGCAGGGGCTTTCTGGCTGATTCGGATCAATCGAAGCGGAAGAAAATAAAAAGGCACGCTGTCGGCAGACAGCGTGTCTCTTTTACTCACACTTGCTTTTCAAACAGAGCGTCCGAAAATTGTTTAAAAACATTTAACTGATTTCTAAGAAAGCCGGGCTATAATGAAACCATGATCCAAAACGATCAGGAGGTACATCCAAATGTCCTTTGCATTGGTTACGGATACGTCCGCGAATCTTCCGGCGGCGTGGCTGAGAGAGCAGGACGTGCAGGCAATTCCCTTTTCTTATTTCATCCA
>CADARM010000173.1 GCA_902790275.1 uncultured Lachnospiraceae bacterium | reverse complement strand
TTGCTCTTCGCGCTTGATCCGTTCTTCGAGCTCTCTTTTTGCGATGCTGACTTCTGTATCAAGTTCGTTCTCCTTTATGAGACGTTCCTGTTCGATAGCAGCATTGCGTCTCTTATAGATTGCCTCATCCTGTTCTTTCAAGATCTGCTCTCTGGCTGCCGCTTCCAGAGCCTTTCTTGTCTCAGGCCTTGTGCTGATACCGAGAACATTGACAGATAAGATCCTTACGCCAAGGCCCTGGATCGTCTCATCTTCTTTCAGGCCGGCCATGATGATATCAGCCATTTCCTCCGCCTGTTTGATGATCTGACGGACATTTCTTGTGCTTGCTTCCTTGATGACGATCGTCTTAATGACAAACTGGATACGCTTTTTCAGGTCATCCAGAGCATTCTTCTTTTTCTGCTCATAACCTGTTTTGCCATAAGAATAATCCGCAAGCTCAGCAGCCTTTTTATAGTTCTCGATCACATAAGTAACACTGCCCTGTACGCAGACTGTCTGATAATCGTTTGTTACGAGTTCATCAAATGCGAAATCACCATCGAATGCAGAGGTCGGTATCACCAGTACATCAGTGATCAAGTTGTTATAAAGGATACTGATACCGAGACCTTCCTTAATAACGGTTCCCTTCTTAACTGCCATTACGTACTCGTTCGGTTGAAATTTCTTGTAGATGATAGCCATTTTGATCTCCCTTCCGATGATGTCTCATCTATTGTTATTTGTTAGTTAGTATTTGCTTGCTACTAACTAATTGAATGATAGTATTATTTTGCTACTATGTCAAGTGCTATTTTAAGCAAAAGGAAAGATCCGTTAAGATAAAGCTGCTTTCATGGGTCTTTATTAACAGTATCCGTTATCCGGAGTTAATCTAATTCGGGAGTTATCCGTCTATGCTGAAATTTCCCAGCTCATTAAGCCCATCATCCATGAATTCGAATTCGAAAATATGATCACTGTCAAACGACTGTTCTAGGTAAGTCACCGTACTTCTGGTCATATCAATTGTCGGCTTTCCGAGCTTAACCTTAACATCCTCAGCCGTGATTTGGCCATACAGCTCTTTAAGATCAGGAAGCATAAATTCAATAATCTCATTCAAGCGGGAATTATAGTTTTCAGCTAACGTCCCGACGGCATCGCTTACATCCTCATCAGGATCCTCAACAGAGAACTGTATGCCTTTATATTCACATACATACATCTCAAGCTTTTTATCGTAATGAAACTTTACACGAATACCCGCACCATTCTTTTCTTTTTTATCAGATGGAGCGAACATTTTGCCAAATAACGCCTTAATATTCCCGGCTGCAGATGATCCGCTTTTATCAGGATCAACAAGCTTTCCGACATTTTTCTTTACTACAACCTTAAAGGCCTTGCTTCCGATTAATACCTGCTCAACTTTCGGACAATCCATTAAGTGTATCTTTGTAGGTCCAAAGCCATCAGGGAAAGTAATCTCCGTAAGTTCAGGGCAATTTGTAATCTTTACTTCTTTGTTTTTATTTAAAGTGCTTTTGACACATAAAGATTTAAGACCACCCAAATGATTAATATCAGCCATTTCCTCAATGGATTCAGGTATGGTCAGGCTTTGCATTTTATTGCACCGTGCAATCAATGCATGCGAAAAGACTTTTATCTTGCTGCCGAGCTCTAACTTCTCCAAATTATCACATTCTGCAAAGGTCGCATAATCCAAGGAATTTAGAGATTCCGGCAATTTAACTTCCCTGAGGTTTTTGCAGCCGCGGAATGCTTCGCGTCCAATCTTTTCAAGCCCCTCCGAGAATTCGACCTGTTCCAGACTGTTAAGATTCGCAAAAGCCCAGCCTTTGATCTGCTTAACTGAAGCCGGTATAACAACCTTTTTAACTCCTTCACAGTTTTGAAATGCATATTCGTCAATGGCAATGAATTCGTCTGGAATAATGACTTCTTCTTTTTCGCCTAAGTATTTACCCAGTATCAGACTGTCGCCGTTACCGATCGTAAGGAAGTCCGGATCTCCCGCGTATGTTTTCGAGAACTTCTCCCATTCGCCGTCAAGGAAATCGGACATATAGCTAAAATACGCATCATCGTATGGAACAAAGAGATATCCTTCATTTTTAAACTCTGCACTGTTGTACTTTTCTTCGCCAAAATATTCCAAGGCATATTTATCCACTTTCTTCGGATATATGTCTTTTTCATAGTAAGTATCAAAAACAAACTGTACGTATTCTTTTTTGAAATAGCTCGGCCTTAGCATTCCTTTCAGTTTGTCACTGGTGGCCAAGGCTTCACGCACATCGCCATCGCCATCCAAGGCGGTCTTCAATCGAGGTTCTTTCTCAAACAGCTGATCAGTAAGCATGTTATTTGCATATGCCCATCTCAGAAAAACTGCTATGTGATTAAACCCGGATAACGGAGGACAAGCAAGTGCCATATTTCTTCTTTTTAATTCGTGAGATTCACCATTGTCCAAATAGTCCTCTTAATTTCTGCATCACTGGCTGTCGTGCTCCTTCTTCTTATCTTCAATCCTTTTAAGGGCATCTTCCCTTCGAAAAAGGATGGTCCGGGTGCGGCCGCTTCCGCC
>CADARM010000172.1 GCA_902790275.1 uncultured Lachnospiraceae bacterium | reverse complement strand
TGTGAAGAGGCCAGGTCTTTTCAACACCACATCCGTTTGAAACCTTACGAACTGTGAATGTCTGACGGTTTGAACCGCCCTGGATCTTAATTACTGTACCTTCAAAGATCTGAATTCTGGACTTGTTTCCTTCCTGAATTCTGTTGTGAACCTTAACGGTATCGCCGACTTCGAAAGCAGGAACGCTCTCTTTTAACTGAGCATTTTCAATCTCTTTGATAATATCGCTCATTTGTATATCTCCTTTTGTTTTCATCGGATGTTCTTAAGACTTTTAAAGCTCAGCGGACCATCTCTTTACACGCAACTATAATAAATTACCATAGTTTTGCAAATAATTCAAGTAAATATCTAAACATTTTCTCAAATAATAAAGATTTGTTCTAATCGGTCTTAATATGTTAAAATGTTTTTCGATTATTACAAAAATAACTGACTCAACAGAGGTAATCTATGTTCAGACTTTGGATAAAGGAAATCAAAGACAATCATCTCGTAAAAGATATTACTGTTAACGACGAAAGTAATGAAACCCGTACCCATAAAGTACTCAAATCCCTCGAAAAAGCATGTGAACAATTCGATCTGTCGATTCCTATTTGGCTGGATAAAAACATTTCTGAATTTAAATCCGTATCCAAGACACGTTTCACCGGGGATTCTTTCATAGAATCAATCGACTTTGACTATCTTGAAATCTCGATAATCGAGGAAGATTGATCGAACTAATCAATATTTACATCTACCTGTAAATCATCCTTAACAGATGCAGCTTTTACCACGACTCTGATAGCCTTGGCGATTCTGCCCTGTTTACCGATTACTTTACCCATATCGCCGCTTGCGACATGAAGATTAATTTCAACATTCTTACCGTCTACTTTTTCAGTTACAGTCACTTCTTCAGGATGATCTACAAGGGCTTTGGCTATAGTTTCAACTAATTCCTTCACGAATACGCCTCCCTGTGAATCATTCTATTATTTTTCGATACCTGCAATCTTGAAAATCTTAGCAACTGTTTCTGTAGGCTGAGCTCCGTTGTTGAGCCATTTCTTTGCAGCTTCTTCGTTTACTTTGAATTCAGAAGGATTCTTGTTGGGATCGTATGTACCGATCTCTTCGATGCAACCGCCGTTTCTTGCAGTTCTTGAATCTGAAACTACGATTCTGTAAATAGGATTTCTTTTATAACCCATTCTGCTTAATCTGATTTTAACTGACATTTTTAAGTCCTCCGTAAAAAATATATTATAAATTAATTTCTATTCAAAACTCCTAAAAGAAGTTGTTGACTGTTTAAAAAGGCATCTTGAATCCGCCGAAACCTCCGAACGGACCTTTCTTTTTGCCGCCCATAAGTCCGGGCATCTGTTTCATCATCTTCTGTGTCTGTTCAAACTGCTTGACGAAACGGTTTACTACAGAGATATCGACACCTGCGCCTTTAGCGATCCTGTGTTTTCTCTGAGGGTTCAGAAGCTTGGGATTGGATCTTTCCTTCTTTGTCATGGAAAGAACTATCGCTTCCATCTGTTTCATCTGTTTCTCGTCGATCGCGCCTTCAAGGTCTTCTTTTGAAACTCCCAGGTTAGGCATAAGACCGAGCATTGATGAAAGACCGCCCATCTTTTTCATCTGGTTCATACTCTCAAGGTAATCGTTAAAATCGAATTTACCTTTCTTGATACGGCCCATCATGTCTTTTTCTTTCTCTATGTCGACATCTTCTTTTTCAGCCATAACTTTGTCGATAAGAGTAAGGACATCGCCCATACCGAGTATTCTGTTGGCCATTCTGTCGGGATAAAACTGTTCGAGATCGGATAACTTCTCTCCCATACCGACAAAAAGGATCGGAACTCCGGTAACTGCTTTGATGGAAAGCGCAGCACCGCCTCTGGTATCGCCGTCCATCTTACTTAAGATAAGTCCGTTGATACCTATTTTTTCATTGAAGTCTTTTGCGACATTTACTGAATCCTGACCGATCATCGCATCAACAACAAGGATAGTCTGATGTACATCCACGTTTGCCTTGATCTCAACAAGCTCATTCATTAAAGCATCGTCGATCTGCAAACGTCCTGCCGTATCGAAGATAACAACATTGTGTTTGTTCGCTTTGGCATATTCTATACTGGCTTTGGCGATCTCAACGGGTTTAACGTTATCTCCCATCGAGAAAACATCTACGCCTTGTTTTTCACCGTTTACCTGTAACTGTTTGATAGCTGCGGGACGGTAAACGTCAAGTGCTACCAAAAGAGGTTTCTTGCCTTTCTGAATAAACTTACCTGCAAGTTTGGCTGCAGTCGTTGTTTTACCTGCACCCTGAAGACCGCAAAGCATGATCACCGTGATCGCCTGGCCGGGTTCGAATTTAAGTTCCACCGTTTCGGAACCGAGAACATTGGTAAGTTCTTCGTTAACGATCTTAACAACGGCCTGGCCGGGATTAAGACCTTCAAGAACTTCTGTACCTACCGCTCTTTCTTCAACGGATTTAATGAAGTTCTTAACAACTTTATAGTTAACGTCCGCTTCAAGAAGTGCAAGCTTTACTTCTTTTAAAGCTACTTTGACGTCTTCTTCGCTTAATCTGCCTTTTGAACGAAGATTTTTAAATACTTTTGTTAATTT
>CADARM010000171.1 GCA_902790275.1 uncultured Lachnospiraceae bacterium | reverse complement strand
CTTTGGCCCTGTGATATTTAAGGATGTCTTCCGCAGTCTGCTGCATTGCGGGGAAAGCGCTTCGTGTGAGCTGGTTAGCATAGATGACGATGTTTACGCCGTGCTCTGCGAGTTCTTCCTCAGTGATCGTGTTGAACGAGCTCGGTACCACTACGATGGGTGTCTTCTGATCTTCTTCCCTGAATTTATCGCAGAATTCAAGGATCTCGTCGGGTGATTTCTTGCGGCTGTGGATCATGATGCCGTCAGCGCCTGCTGCCACGAAAGCTTTTGCTCTCTCGAGCGCATCTTTCATTCCTTTTTCAAGGATGAGGCTTTCGATGCGCGCGATGATCATGAAATCATCGGTAAGCTGTGCTTTTTTGCCCGCGCTTATCTTTTCGCTGAATTCCTCTATCGTGGCCTGTGTCTGCTCAACTTCGGTTCCAAAGAGCGAGTTCTTTTTAAGTCCTTTTTTATCCTCGATGATAACTGCGGAAACGCCCATTCTCTCGAGGCTTCGAACGGTATATACGAAGTGCTCGGTAAGTCCGCCGGTGTCGCCGTCAAAGATGATCGGCTTGGTGGTAACTTCCGTGATGTCTTCGAT
The DNA here is from genome assembly GCA_902790275.1 of uncultured Lachnospiraceae bacterium. Lineage (GTDB taxonomy): Bacteria > Bacillota > Clostridia > Lachnospirales > Lachnospiraceae > UBA3766. The sequence goes on along the minus strand of CADARM010000171.1, from coordinate 2,074 downwards.
GGTACGGAAACGACTCGTCATGTCTACAAGTTCGATATCGGGCTTTCCTTTTGCGGTAGAATCGCATAAGGATGAGATCCACATTGCATCGAACTGATCGAGTTTTCCTTCTTTTTCAACGACTGTTTTTTCAACGATAAGACCTGTCAGACCGCTGTGTGCTTCCATCGCTTTTACGATTGGAGTCATCTCGAGGAGCTGGCGGAGTCTTTTTCTTCTGTACTCGGGCATTGCGAGTTTTTCACGAAGCTGGAGGTCGATCTTTCTTACGGTGTCATTATGGGTATAAGGGATATCCACGAGTTCTCCGCCGTATGTGTCAAGAAGTGCCTTGACGTGTTCCCTGATCGCACTTTCGGGGCCTTTTACCCAGTTGTCGCCGTGTAAAACATAGTCCGGCTGAATGAGCGTAATCACGTCATCGTAGAGCATGTCTTCCTGGATAACGACTTCATCAACTCCGTCGAGGGTTCTGTAGAGCTTAACTCTCTCTTCCTGCGAGATCGTCGGGAATTTGTTGTAGCGGATGAGCGCCTTGTCGGAAAGCGCACCGACAACCACGCGGCCGTATTTTTTTGCTTCGTTTATTATATTGAGATGTCCTTCATGAATGACATCGGTGCAAAAACATGTGTAAGCTTTTTTCATCTGTCAGTTTCCTTTTTTATAGTTTAAACATTCTTACCGTTGATATATGTTCCATTGTTTGACTTAAGGTCAAAGCTTTTTAATTATACTTAACCGGCACTGTAACATTGCACTCTTTCAATGCGTCTTTAAAAACGACGAAGAAGTCTTTGATATCTGCCTCGTCGATGGCGCCGAGTGCGCAAAGTCTGAATGTATTGGTCGTACTGATTTTGCCGGGATAGATTGTGAATCCGCGCTCATAGCAGTAGTCATGCACCTTTTCAAAACTCCAGTTTGGATCGTCGGGATAGATAGCGGATGATACGAGGCCCGCTCTCCACTCAGGCTTGATGACCTGTCTGAAACCGAGTTCGTCGAGGCCTTCGTTGATAGCATTGAATACTCTTGTGTGTCTTGCCCATTTGGCTTCTTCGCCTTCAGCCCAGTACTCTTTTAACGCCTGGATAGTAGAATATATGGTCTGTACGGGAGGCGTGAAATGCATCTCGCCCGTCTTTTCGAAGTAATCGTACTGTAAGAAAAGGTTGGTATAATAGCTTCTTTTGGGATAGTTTGCTGACTGCTCGATGATCGATCTGTTGCCGACTACAAAGCTTAAGCCGGTGAATGCCATAAGGCCTTTCTGTGCGGATGCCATACAGAAATCGATGTTGTCTTTTTCGATATCGATAGGTCTCATCGCATAGGTACTTGTCGTGTCGACCGTGAAGATCGCATTGTATTTGTGAGCAAGTGCGCCGATCTCTCTGATGGGGTTGAGGATTCCCGTACCGGTTTCGTTATGAGTGGTGTGTACGAGTCCGATATCGGGGTTGTTTTTAAGTGTCTCTTCAACCTTTTCAAGGTCAGGTCTCTGATCTACCGGGAACGTTAAATTGATGTGAGGAAGGCCGTAGTATTCGCATATTTCAACGGCTCTTGTGCTGTATGCACCGTTGTTTACGACAAGCACTTTCTTTCCTTCGGGAAGAAGGCTGTTGATGCAGACATCGATGTTGATCGTGCCGCTTCCGCAAAAAAGTACGGATGTATATTTCTGAAGATCGCCGTGTACGATTTTTACGAGGTCTTCTCTTAAGCCCTTCATAAGCCCGCCGAATTCTTTTTCTCTGGGGCAGATGTCAGGCACTACCTGCGCGTATTTTACTGTATCTGTGGTCGTTGAAGGACCGGGGTTTAATAATATGTTTCTTTTGATCGGTTCCATAGTTTTCCTTTCTTACACATCGTAAGTCTTATCTATCTTTTTAAGTTCGTTGAACGTATCTATCTCTACGATATCTTCCGCTTTGCACTCGCGAACGGCCACTTCGTAATTGTTCTTTTTATATACGAGGGGCACCTGTTCCCAGTAACGCTCCTTGCCTCCGGGAGATCCGTAAACGTCGGCGATATCCTGACTGAGCTGCCGCATGTCGGCATC
>CADARM010000170.1 GCA_902790275.1 uncultured Lachnospiraceae bacterium | reverse complement strand
AAAGCATTGCTGCTGCGACAAGTGCATTATCCATTATCTTTACGCCGTGATATACTTCGTATCTGTCTTTGATACCACGGAGTATCGAGATAGTATCTTCAACCGTAGGCTCATCAACCAGTACGGGCTGGAATCTTCTCTCAAGTGCCGCATCCTTTTCGATATACATTCTGTATTCGTCAAGTGTTGTCGCACCGATACAGTGGAGTTCGCCTCTTGCAAGCATGGGTTTTAACATATTGCCCGCATCGAGTGCACCATCTGTTTTACCTGCACCCACGATGGTATGAAGTTCATCGATGAAAAGGATTATCTCACCGTTTGAGGATTTGACCTCATCAAGAACGGCTTTAAGTCTTTCCTCGAATTCACCTCTGTATTTTGCACCTGCTATAAGCGAACCCATATCAAGAGCAAAGATGGTCTTATTCTTCAGATCATCCGGCACATCGCCGTTAACTATTCTCTGAGCAAGACCTTCCGCAACGGCTGTCTTACCTACACCCGGCTCACCGATAAGAACGGGATTGTTTTTCGTCTTACGGCTTAAGATCCTTATTACGTTTCTTATTTCCGAATCCCTTCCGATAACGGGATCCATCTTTCTGCTTTTGGCTTTCTGAACAAGATCCTGACCATACTTGTTCAAAGCATCGTATGTGCCTTCGGGATTATCGCTTGTTACTTTTACATTACCTCTTACAGAAGATAAAGCAGTAAGGAATCTTTCCTTGGTTATACCGTATTCTCTGAATATCTCTCCTACTTCTTTGTTGGGATGATCGAGCATCGATAAGAACAAATGCTCTACCGATACATATTCGTCACCCATCTTCTTTGCCTGGTTTTCGGCAGTTATGAGTACTTCGTTAAGTTTCTGACCGACCCTTAACTCGCCTCCGCTTACCTTAACCCTTTTTTCGATAGCTTCCTTGACTCTTTCGGTAAAATGGTCTGTATTGATCTCCATTTTCTCGATGAGTTTTTTGATCAAACTGTCGTCAATATTTATAAGCGCATAAAGAAGATGTTCTTCCTCGATTTCCTGATTGCCGAATTCCACAGCATACTGTTGCGCCATATTGACTGAGTTTTGAGAATTCTGCGTGAATTTTGCAATATTCATAAAATCACCTTCTTTCATAAAACAAAACATCAAATCCGATACTGTTTCCAATATCAACATTATAATAATACTTCTTTTAGCACTCGTCAAGTGAGAGTGCTAATAATCATCATTTTTTTCGTAAATTTTTTACATATTTCTTATTTTTCTTTATATATAGGTAATTATTTCTTAATAATTTTATTGTGTAAAGGTGCGAAAAATGGTAAAATCTCCTATATATGCGTAATTTGGAGACATGATGGAACAGATTAAGATTTATCTTAATTACATAAAGGATATCATCAATGGTGAAGAGTATCTTTCCGACAGAGAGAAATTTACTCTTATTTTGCATATCTGTGCCATCTCACATCTTCTTTTTGCGATCATTTTCTTAGGATTCGGAAATATCCTTCTGATGCTTTACAACCTTCTTTCGTTCCTTGTATACGAATCCATGGTTACACTTGCAAAAAACAAACAGTTTAAGCTCATCATTTTCGCCATATGCGTGGAAGTCAATCTTTTCGTTTTACTGACCACTCTTGCATACGGCAACAGACTCTGCTTTAATCTTTTCTGTTTCCTGCTTGTGCCTGCATCTTTTTATATAACTTATACCGCAAAGAAATATAAACATCCTTTTGCCGTATCATCACTGATCTCTGCGATCTCTGCGGTAACATTTTCATTCTCGATACTGTTCCCGAACGATAATTACATGACTCTGTTCGAGTATTCTCCGACACTGTTTGTGATTACCGTGGCTTTAAATATTGTAATTACTTTCCTGTTGCTCGCTATCTTCTGTTTCATGTTTACCATCGAGATGAGGAACTCAACTGCAACTCTCGAAAACAGAACGAGACAGCTCAAACAGTTATCGAGCGTCGATCCTCTGACAAAACTTGCCAACAGAAGAAGCATGACGGAGAAGCTCAATATCTCAATGCACCTTTTAAGAAAAGACAAAAAAGCATTCAGTGTGATAATGGGCGATATCGATAACTTTAAAAAGGTTAACGACACATACGGTCACGATTGCGGCGATAAGGTTCTGGTAATGGTAGCCAACACTATCTCATCGCAGATGCGTGACGGCGATTTCGTTTGCAGATGGGGCGGCGAAGAAATCCTCATTCTCGTAAACGGAAATATTGAGGCAGCAAAATCTCTTGCTGAGAGAATTTTAAATAATATATGTCAGAATGAAGTGATTCATGAAAATAATACCATTAAGGTTACCATGACCTTTGGTGTTGCTCAGGCCAACGAAAGCTTCAGGATCGAAGACTTTATCCAGCAGGCCGACAACAGACTGTATTACGGCAAGACACACGGCAAATGTCAGGTGGTCGCCGAGATTCCCAACATTATCAACAGTTAACAAAGATATGCCGTTAAAGATTTTTTCGGGTTGTTCTTCAACCCCTGATTATTTGCGGCTGATTTTCAGAAAGGATTTATAAAAATGATTAGTGCAAACAATGTATCTTTACGTTTCGGAAAGAAAGCTCTCTTTGAAGACGTAAACATAAAATTCACGGAAGGAAACTGCTATGGTATCATCGGTGCAAACGGTGCCGGTAAATCCACATTTCTTAAGATTCTTTCC
>CADARM010000169.1 GCA_902790275.1 uncultured Lachnospiraceae bacterium | reverse complement strand
TTAGCATTTTACGCCGATAAATACAATAACAAAATATTAAGGCGCATGGATGCGTAGAGATAAAAGGACTTAAGATTTATTAGGTTCTTTTATTTTTTTATCAATTAATAAAGGTTTCAGGGCGGCTTTGGCAATCGGGTTTTGGTAAATGTGCTGTTTTACAATATCTTGTGGTCGTTAAAATCAACAAAATTGATATTTTTAATACGCATCAAATGATTTATTTAGTGTTCAAATTGTATATTTGATACAACATGAGGTAGTTTTTTCGTAAAATATCTTGTGTTTTTATACAAGTTTTGTATAATTAAATAAGGTGGGTAAAGTGTGCCTATTTTGTGTATGCATAAGATTTTGATAAGGAGGCGTACATGATCAATACGAGCAATTTTGATTATATTAATGTACTTGATAAAGCAGCGGACGGAGCATGGCTTCGTAACGAGGCTATCAGTAATAATATCGCAAATGCTACCACACCCAACTATAAAAGACAGGATGTTGCTTTTGAGGAAGCATTAAGGTCTTCGATTTTAGGTGCTACCGAAGGAAGCCTTGACAAAAAGATCCATAATGTCGATCTTTCAACAGTCCGTCCCACGGTATTTACGGATGTCGGAGAGGTTAGCTACAGACTTGACGGCAATAATGTCGATCCCGAGACGGAAAACATTTATCTGGCCAAGAACCAGCTCTATTATCAGGGCGTTATGAGTTCGATAAACCATGAATTTGAAACGATGAAAACAGCGATGGGCAAATAAAGGAGGAGTAGATTATGGGAATGTTTGATGCTCTTGATATCTCTGCTTCCGGGCTTACCGCACAGAGATACAGAATGGATATCATCTCCGAAAACGTTGCAAATGCCAACACGACACGTAAGGAAGACGGCAGCATTTACAGGAGAAAAGTTGTTACTTTTGAAGCCAAGGGTACGGACGGAGTACCTTTTAAAACCGTGCTTGGACGTTCTACCGCAGATCTTTCCGATCATTTAGGGAAGGGCGTAAGGATCACATCCGTTCAGGAAGACAAGACTTCCGAATACAAGAAGGTTTATGATCCTTCTCATCCGGACGCTGACGAAGCAGGATATGTTTATTATCCCAACGTGGATATCATTACCGAAATGACTAACCTTATCGATGCTTCCAGAGCATATGAAGCAAACGCAACAGTAGTCGATGCTACAAAGAATATGCTCCAGCAGGGATTAAATATGGGTAAAGGCTGATAGGTTAACATAATATGGAAAGTATTCAGAAGATATACGGCCTTGATACCGAAGCCGTTAGGAATTTAAAACAGTATGCGGGGCAGGATGCGACTGTAGGAAACAATGATATGTTTCAGTCGCTTCTTGATAATGCCATAAACAATATCAATACGACCAATGCGTATTTATCCAATGCCGAGAATGAGAAGATCAAGTTTGCGCTGGGAGAGAGTGAGTCTACACACGATCTGACCATTGCTCTTCAGAAAGCATCCACGGCTCTTCAGTATACGGTTGCGGTAAGAGACAAGTTCCTTGAAGCTTACAAGGAAATCATGAATATGCAGATTTAATAAAGTCAAAGATTAGTTTATTTTGAAATTGTTTTATAACAATTCGGGAGAATGAAATGTTCGAAAAACTGATTGACAAATTAAAAGAGATACCGCCTAAATTTTTGGCCTGGTGGAACAAATTTACCAAGAACCAGAAAGTTCTGATAATCAGTGTTGCGCTCGGTGTTATTGTTGCGTTTGCAATCCTTATCGCAGTAGTTACAAGGACACAGTATGTAACGATAGTTACCTGCGACAATGCGACTCAGGCTTCACAGGTAAAAGAGCTTTTAGAGTCCAATGAGATAGCTTATAAAGTTTCCGATACAGGACTTGTATTTTCCGTTGATAAGACAAAATTATCGGAAGCAAATATTCTTCTCGGATCGAACAATATTCTTACTGATACTTATTCGGATCTCGACAATGTGCTCGGTACATCTCTTTCAACTACCGAAGCAGACAAACAGAAGAAATATACCGCTTACAGAGAGAACAAATTAAAGAGTGACCTTGAAAGTCTTTCATTTGTTGAATCCGCAAGCGTTAATATGTTTGTACCCGAAAATGACGGTACGCTTATAAGAAATAACAAAGAATCATCTGTTCAGATCACTTTAAGACTTGCAGGTGAATGCACTCCAGAAAATGCTTCGGCTATCGCAAGAATGGCAAAGACTGTAGTCGGTAACGAAACTACGGATAATATCGTTATCATCGATACTGATGGAAATCTTTTGTATTCGGGCGGAGACGATACGACTCTTGCCGGATATGCAACAAGCACGCTTTCATTAAAACAGGAAGCTGAGAGAGTTGTAAGAACCGATGTTTCTAATGTTCTCCTCGGAACCAAGGAATTTGACTATGTCGTAGTTTCTCCGAGCCTCGTTCTTGATCTCTCAAGTTCGGAAAAGCAGACGACAACATACACACCTGCCGAAGGTCAGACTCAGGGTCTTCTTTCACATGAGACAGGCTACAACGCCGAATCCGAAGGCGGTACGGCTCTTGTTCCCGGAACGGATTCGAATGTTGAGCAGACATATGTTTATGAAAACGGCGGCGGAAGTTCGAGCACGGTTGAGCAGTTTGAGAAGGATTATCTTCCAAACACTGAGACGGTTGTTCAGAGCATTCCCGCAGGCGGTATCAAATATGATGAGTCTTCGATTGCTGTTACAGCCATCAGACTTAAAGTTATCAAAGAAGAAGACGTTAAAGCTCAGGG
>CADARM010000168.1 GCA_902790275.1 uncultured Lachnospiraceae bacterium | reverse complement strand
GAAACATTCTCTTTATCTGCGGCGGTGCTTTCCCCGATCTCGAAGAGATCATCAAATCCCGTCTTACCAAGCAGGCCGGGATCGGATTTAACAGCGATCTTAAAGACAAATACGATAAAGACAAGACTCTGCTTCACAAAGTGACCACGGAGGATATTAAGAAGTACGGAATGATCCCCGAATTCGTCGGAAGACTTCCGATCATCTGTCCTCTCGATTCTCTTGACGAGGATGCATTGGTCGCTATCTTAAAAGAGCCGAAGAATGCCATATTAAAGCAGTATCAGAAGCTTCTGGAACTCGATGAAGTAAAACTTGTATTTGACGATTCCGCATTAAGATCGATCGCAAAGAAAGCAAAAGAAAAAGATACGGGTGCGAGAGCGCTTCGTGCGATAATAGAGGAATTCATGCTGGATATCATGTATGAGATCCCCAAGGATGAAAACATCGGAAAGGTTACCATTACGGGAGATTACATCGAAGGTAAGGGCGGACCGATAGTTGAGATAAGAAGTTAAAAAAAGTGTCTGACTGCTGTCGGACACTTTTTTATATGTATTTATGATAATGCAAGATGTGCGTTGGTGTAGTTTTTATCTTTCGAAACATCTTCTCCGAACCAGTCGGGGGAAACGAAACTTTCGGCTTCTTCCATCGATTCGAATTCGACTTCGGCGATAACCAAAGGTGCCAGATCGTTTTCGAAGACATCCAGTTCTATCGTGTATTTATCGTAAGGGATAAGATATCTTTTTTTGCTTATGATCCTGCCGTCGGCTTTTTTGATGAGATGCTCGTAGGATTCTTTGTTTAAAGGAAGATTGTATTCTTCTCTTTCGATATGACCTTTACCCTTGTAAGTCATGTAATATTCGTCATCTTCCTTTCTGACTCTCACAACGGGATGAGTGTTTAAGTATCCCTGCTCGAGGCATTTAAAAGGATATTTATTCAAATCGGGCATGACTTTGACTTTGAATTTTCTCTCGATCTCTTTTCCCATTTTTAACCTCCGTTTTTAACTAATTAAATTATAAAAAAATGAATATTTAAGTCAAGGCTGTATTCTCTTTTTGAATGCCGTGTTTTGTGTTATAATAACTGTGTATGTGGTTTCGAATAAACGGAGGTGAATATGACGAAATATCTTGATTTTTTAGAGAGTTTCAATTCAATAACCGTAATCATAAGACTGGTACTCGCGGCATTTCTTGGCGGATGCATTGGTCTTGAGAGAGAAAAGTACAAAAGACCCGCGGGATTCAGAACACATATACTTGTATGTATCGGAGCGGCAATGACTTCGCTCATTTCGCAGTACATTGTTTTTAACGTGGGAATTAATACAGATGCGGCGAGAATCCCCGCACAGGTTATTTCCGGTCTCGGTTTCCTCGGTGTAGGTACGATCCTTACAAAAGGCAGAGATCATATCGTGGGACTTACGACTGCGGCAGGTATCTGGGCAGTCGGTGCGATCGGCATTGCAGCAGGTTTCGGTTTTTATGTCGGTGCGTGTGCCTGCACGGTCATAGTTCTTATCGCCACATCACTTTTATACAAACTTGAAAACGATAAAAAAGAACGAAGAAAAACCGTAGAGATATATATTGAGATCGATGATGCGCATAAGGTCAACGAGTTCATTAAGATCCTCGAAAAAGACTTTGCTGCAAAGAACTTTATGGTTGTTTCATCAAGGAGCGGAAAGAGCGACGATATCGGTATTGAAGCTATTTTCCCTATCAACAGTGTAAGCGAGGACGAGAACCTTTTAGACCGTCTCGCGGCACTTGAAGACGTAATATATGCAATAGAAAGCGTGCCTAAAAAGCTTTCATAAAAAAGTGATTGAGAGAAAGAATAAATGAGCATCACAGAAAAATTTGAATCCAAATCCGTCCTCATATGGGGATACGGCATCGAAGGAAAATCCACCGAAGGTTTTTTAAAGAAATTCTGTAATCCTTCAAAAGTGGAGATCTTTGAGGGGAAGGCCGAAGACTTAAATACGGACGGATACGATCTTATAATCAAGAGCCCCGGAATACCCGGAGATTATCCCGAAGATAAGTTCACATCACAGACGGAACTTTTCCTTGAGGAATTCAGAGACCGTACCATAGGTATTACCGGTACAAAGGGAAAGAGCACTACAACGAGTATGCTTTATAAGGTTCTTACAAACCTTATCTCAAACAGGGTCGTTTTAGTCGGAAACATCGGTATTCCCTGTCTTGATTATTATGAAGAGATGAACTCTGATCCACAGGCCATAGCCGTTATGGAGATGAGCTGCCATCAGCTTAATTCAGTGCATGTTTCACCTCATTTTGCAGTATTCTTAAATCTTTACGAAGAACATCTTGATTATTACAAGACATTCGAGAAATATGCTCTTGCCAAGATGAATATCGCAAAGTTCCAGGTTCCCGGAGACAAGGTATTTGTCGGAGAGAGCGTACCGAGACTTAATTTCAGAGGACTCGAATACAGGATCCCCGAATTCGATGAAAAGAAATACGATCTTAAGATCCTCGGCCAGCACAATCAGTGGAATGCGGAATTTGTAAAGAAAGTCTGTGTCAGCGGACTTAAACTGAACGAAGATGATACGATAACCGAGATCGAAAAGTTCGAGGGACTTCCTCACAGACTCGAGTTTATCGGAAATGTCGAAGGTATCGATTATTATGACGATTCGATCTCAACGATCCCTCTTGCCTGCATCAATGCGTGCAAGAGTATCCCGAATATAAAGATTGCCATTATCGGCGGAATGGACAGGGGCATCGGTTACGAAGAACTGATCGATTT
>CADARM010000167.1 GCA_902790275.1 uncultured Lachnospiraceae bacterium | reverse complement strand
GATATCGATCTTTTCAAGGATTCGACAAGCAGTATCAGTATCACCGAGATCTCCGATGATACGGTACATTCTGATATAAAGTATTCCGATTGGAGATATATGATCGTAAACATGATCTGGCCCGATGACCAGGCTATGTTCCTTGAGAGAACGGATCCCGAGTACCTTAAAAAGAACCTTATGCCCGGCCGTACATCTTCATTTGACTGCCTCATGCAGAACCTTGAAGGAAAGTATATCTGGGTAAAACTTATATTCTCCCGTGCAGAGACGACCAACAGCGAGGAAGACTTCCGTTATGTCTTTATGGTACAGGATATTCACGAGAATTCCGTACAGCTTATGTCTACATTAAAGAAGTACGAGGAACTTGCATCCAAGGATGCACTTACCGATGTATTTAACCACGGAAGAATCGAAACCGAAATTTACAACGGCATAGAGATCGTCGGACGTTCGAACAGAAAGATCTCCATGATGATGTTCGATATCGACTTTTTCAAGAATGTAAACGACAAATTCGGACATGCTGTCGGCGATATGACATTAAAGCATTTTGCATACATGTGTAAAGATTACTTCAAGGATAAGAACGCCGTTATCGGAAGATGGGGCGGTGAGGAATTCGTGGTTGTCTGCTACGATGCGGATATCGAAAAGACCAAGAAGTATGCAGAAGATATAAGAAATAATGTGGCTGCCGAAGAATTCAAGGTTGCCGGAAGTATCACCGTAAGCTGCGGTATTACGGAGATTATCAGAGAGGATAATTTCAACGAGGCATTCGACCGTATGGATAAGGCTTTGTACAAGGCTAAATCGGACGGAAGAAACTGCACAAGATTAGGATAGGCGTCGTATTCTTTGTTTGAGTGTAAAAGCATCTGATGGTATAATAACCATAGGTGCTTTTTTGATGCAAAGACACGCGCAGGGGAATTTGCGCGACGTGTCACGCTTATTTTATCAGGGGTAAATAAAATGGGACTTGATTCAGTTAAATACGATGCGTTTATAAGCTACAGACATTGTGAGCTTGATTCGTTCGTTTCAGAAAATCTTCATAAAAAACTCGAGAATTTCAAACTTCCGAAATCCATTTTAAAGAACAAAAACTTAACAAAGACCAGGATAGAAAGAGTCTTCAGGGACGAAGCCGAACTTCCTTTGTCGGATAATCTTTCGGATCCGATCATGGCTGCTTTGCAGAATTCGGAATTCCTTATCGTTATCTGTACACCCAGACTCCCTCTATCAGCATGGTGTAAAAAAGAGATCGAAACTTTCGTCGCAACGCATGACAGAAAGCATGTTCTTTTGGTACTCGCGGAAGGCGAACCCGATGATTCTTTCCCTGAAGTGTTGCTCTACGAAGATGTGGTCGAAAAGGACCTTGAAGGAAAAGAAGTTACTATCAGAAGGGCCAGAGAACCGCTGGCCGCAGACTGTCGCGGTAACAACAATAAAGAGCGCCTTAAGGCGATGGATAATGTCGTAATTAAACTCTGTGCAGCAATGTTTAATCTTAACTATGACGACATCAAACAAAGACACAGAGAGCAGAAGATAAAAAGACGTATCCTCGCGATGGAGATCGTCATGGCACTTGTCGCACTCTTTGCGCTTGTGTGCATTCTTTTTACGGTAAGGATAAATAAACAGAACAAGATCATACAGGATAAATATGCATCTTCGATGGCAGCAGCATCCGAGGAACTGTATGAAAACGGAAGAAGGATGGATGCGATCTATGCCGCAAGAAGCGTGCTTCCCGATAAAGAATCAAAAGGCTACAACGAAGAAGCATACCGTGCACTCGTAGATGCGATGAATGTGTACTGTCCTGCGGAATTATATGTACCCAAGGGTATAGTTTCCATCCCTTCGCATATCATCGATTACAGAGTATCTGAAGATCTGAAAAAGATGATCCTTTACGGTACCGATGAGATATTGTATGTATGCGACATCGAAAAGGACGAGGTCATTTATTCTAAGCATGTTCAAGCTGTTGTGGATTTCGATTTCTCAGGCAGTGACGGACTGATCTATGCCGTTGCATCTCCTGAAACAGGCAGTTATATCGCTTATCTTAATTTCATAAATATTACCGAGTATGTTCTGGAGGAGGATACAGGCTGGGCAAACGTCAAGGCTGTTCCGGGTAAAGATATAACATGCACATTTTCCATTAACGGATATAAAGGTTATAATGGGGATTCGCTCGAATATGAAGTTTATTTTGGAGAGTATGATCTTTCGATCGATGAATACTGTGAATATGCTGATATAGCTTATTCCGAAGACGGAAACTATGCCGCATTTTCGATACCTGAAAAATTTGCGATCGATAAATGTGTGCTTTGCTTTTTTGAAACAGATACAGGTAAAATTGATCTTCTGACAAGAGACACTAATATCACGGATGAATCATGTCTGGCAACAGACGGCCAATACATTTTCTCCTCATCTATCCATACGGATCCTTTTACAGGCGAAGATCTTACATTTGTTTACAGAGTTAACGCTTTCGATTATCTTGATGCGAAACTGATCGGCGTGCAAGGCGAGGATATGGATAATATATGCATCGGCGATTACGGGGTTGTGATCTACGGAAACAACGAGGCGATGCTTATTGATTATGACCTTGGCAGGGATGGTGACGCTGATAAGGCTATATTGAGCACTCTGACCAGAGCAAATATGATCCTAGATGTCTATTATATGGATGGGGAATTCTATGTAATTGATTCATTCGGAAGAATGTTTATGATGGATGATTTTTACCCGAACGGAGCACCTATAACGGATACATATTTTGATGAAAATGCAGTAAAAAGACACAAGAAAATAAAAAAT
>CADARM010000166.1 GCA_902790275.1 uncultured Lachnospiraceae bacterium | reverse complement strand
CCTTCGGGATCGACTTCGAAACCGAAGAGAAATGCTTTTTGTTTTCCGTTTGGAACTGATACTTCGTGAGAATCGTTGGTATAAAATACCGGTTCTTTGTGGAACTCGCCGGCATATAAATAATCAGCATCATTCGAGGTAAAAGATACACGGATATAATCTTTATCCGTCTGTAAGTCGGTTTTCTCTTTTGCACATATGAATCCTGAATCTTCCGAATTAAGAACATCTGAAATGGCATAAGGATACATGCAGTAATCCGTACTTCCTGCCAGATAAAGCATGTCGCCGTCTATGGACAGACCGCCTGCGTGACCGTTGAATTTTTCACCTGAAACGGTATTTAAAAGAACTTTCCTGACAAGCTCTCCTGATTGACGGTCGATCGCATATATCGGCGAATGGGAACCGTCTCCCTTATAACCTGTAAGGAAGATATTGTCAGTAGATGCATCGTATGTAATTCCCTGCGGGATGAACCCCTTGGATATATCGGGTATCTTACACAAAACAGTACTGTTGTCAAAATAACCTTGGAATTTCGATCTGTAACTCATAAAAACCACCAAACATATAAGGATCAGGGACAGTATTACGACTAAAAAAATACGTAAAACAAGTATTCTTTTTTCTTTTTTTGTGCGTTTCTTTTCCACAGCCGTTTACTCCCAGATCCGATAATAATTTCAATTTCATATAGAATTATACCAAAAAGATAAAAAAAGTGTTGACTCTGACGTTACGTAATAGTTTATGGTATAATTACCGCGAAGGAGGAAATACGACATGATGACAGTAAATGAAGTAAGCAAGCTGGCAGGTGTGAGTATACGCACACTGCAGTACTACGACAAGATTGGGCTCTTAAAGCCGGCAGAGTACACGGAGTCGGGGTACAGGCTGTATGACGATACGGCGATAGAAAGGCTTCAGCAGATCTTATTGTTCAAAGAGTTGGAATTTCCGCTTAAAGATATCAAAGAAATAATAATGAGTCCCGATTTTGACAAAAAGAAAGCTCTCGAGCAGCAGATAGAGCTTCTGACACTTAAGAAGGAACACCTTGAAAATCTTATAAAGTTTGCTCGCGGAATAAATATAAAAGGAGAAAACACTATGGATTTTTCAGCATTTGATACAAAGAAAATAGATGAATATACAAAGAAAGCCAAAGAACAGTGGGGCAAAAGTCCCGAATTCAAAGAGTTTGAAGAAAAGTCCAAAGACTGGAACGATGAAGACAAGAAAGGCGTATATGCCGACTTCATCAAGATCTTTGAGGATTTCGGAAAGATAAAAGATACTGATCCTTCTTCAAAGAAGGCACAGGGTCTGGTAAAAGAACTTAAAGGATATATCTCGGAACATTTTTACAAATGTTCGGATGAAGTGCTTCTCGGCCTTGGAAAGATGTATGCGGGCGGTGGAGAATTTACCGACAACATCAACTCATATGGCGGTGAAGGAACGGCGGACTTTGTATATCAGGCTATAAAGAATTATTGCGAAAAATAAATTACAAAAACTTAAACAAGCAGAGGATTCGTAAAAACGGATCCTCTTTTTTTGAAAAAAATTAAAAGGTCGCCCGGCGGGGGACTAGTGAAATAAAAAAATAATGTATCCTATGAGTGTAACAAAGAAAAAGAGAAAAAACACAGGAGGAAACAAATATGTATGGAGCTATTTTTGGTGATATTATCGGAAGCAGATTTGAGTTTGACAGAGGCGGAAAGACTAAGACATTTGAACTCTTTACAAATCAGTGCGGCTGGACGGATGATACGGTAATGACGGTCGCGATCATGGAAGCATTAACGAATGCAGGAAAAGATGCAGATGCCGATACCATTCATACGGAATGCATCAGATCGATGAAGAAATGGGGCAAGAGATATCCGAATGCAGGTTACGGTTCAAGTTTCTTCGGATGGGTTCTCACAGACGATCCCGAACCCTACGGAAGTTTCGGTAACGGATCGGCCATGAGAGTTTCTGCAGCAGGCTGGATATATGATACGGTTGAGCGTACCAGAGAAGTCGCAAAAGCAACAGCGGAAGTAACACACAATCATCCCGAAGGTATCAAAGGGGCGGAATGTACCGCAGCGGTTATGTTCCTTGCAAGAACAGGAAAGAGCAAGGAAGAGATCAAAGAATATGTCATTAAGGAATTCGGTTATGACGTATCAAAGACGGTAGATGAATTAAGACCTCTTCATGAACATGTTGAATGGTGCCAGGATTCTCTTCCTAAAGCTCTTGCTTCATTCTTTGAAGGCGATTCTTATGAAGATGTTGTAAGAAATGCAGTGTCCCTTGGCGGAGACACAGACACTCTTGCAGCGATAGCCGGTGCCATGGCGGATGCAATGTACGGCGTACCCGAAGAGATCATGGTACAGGGCAAAAAGTGGCTTGAAAAGGACATGCTGGATACCATTAAAGGATTTGAAGATTTCCTTCAGAATAAAAAAGATTTAAAATACTGTTAACTTTTCTAAAGATCATCCGAAATAAAAAATACATAAAAAAGGCTTATATAAAAAACAGGGCATCATTGGATTAAGTTCCGGTGGTGCTTTGTTTTTTATTTTTGAATACAAATAAATATAAATTTGGTAGAATGGAAGAGTAGATCTTTATGGCATGTTTTTTGGACAGTAAAGGAGAAGAGATCATGACAATTTCAGAAGCTATCAATGAACGTCATTCGGTTCGTCAGTACAAGACTGCACCGATCGAAGAAAAGTTTGTAACGGAGTTAAATGCATTTATTGAAAACTGTAATGCAGAGAGCGGATTAAATATTCAGTTGATATGTAATGATCCGGAATGTTTTAATGTTTTCCTCGCACATTACGGTAA
>CADARM010000165.1 GCA_902790275.1 uncultured Lachnospiraceae bacterium | reverse complement strand
CTGGTCGTATCTTGCAAACCTTATTTACAGATCGGTTTTCGCACCGAGGCAGCTATTGCTCATAGCGGGTGAGAGACCCGTCGATGAGATCGTCGAGAAGTTCAAAACAAGAAAAGACCGCTTCGAGATCGTTAAGATCATGAACATCTCCGAAGGCGAAGAAAAGATCATGGAAGAGATCCCCAACAGATACCAGGGTGTCGTAGTATGGGACGTTCCCCAGCATTTAAGAAACAACATCCTCAAGTTCTGCTACGCAAGGGCCATCCGTGTTTACATGATGCCCAAGATCTCTGACGTTATCGTACAGGGTGCCGATGTGCTCCACTTCTTTGACACGCCCATCCTTTTGACGAGAGAATATCCTCTTAATTTCGAGCAGCGTTGCATTAAAAGAATGATAGATCTTTTCTGCGCTCTTATACTTATAGTTTTAACATCGCCGATCATGCTCGTTACGGCGTTCCTTATCAAGGTTACCGACGGCGGTCCCGTATTTTACAAGCAGGTAAGACTCACGATCAACAACAAGAGATTCAATATCATCAAGTTCAGATCCATGAGAGTTGATGCCGAAGCCGACGGACATGCGCGTCTTGCATCAAAGCATGATAACAGGATCACCTGGATCGGCAAGATCATAAGAGCCTGCCGTATCGACGAACTTCCCCAGCTTTTCAACATCGTAAAAGGTGAGATGTCGTTTATCGGACCCAGACCCGAGAGACCTGAGATCATTGAAGAGTACATGAAAGAGATGCCCGAGTTCGGTTTCAGGACCAAGGTAAAAGCAGGCCTTGCAGGCTATGCCCAGGTTTACGGCAAATACAACACCACTCCTTACGACAAATTAAAACTCGATCTTGCATATATTGAAAGTTATACAACATGGATGGATATAAAACTCATGCTTTTGACATTGAGAGTTCTTTTAACCCCCGATTCCACGGAGGGAGTCGATGACAACCAGGTTACCGCTTTAAAAGTCGAGGAGGAAAGAGATGAAAATACCGTACAGTAAAGAACCCGTGGATTTCAGACTGCTGATACTGGTTTCGATAAGAAGGATCCGGTTTATCATTTACGGAATATGCCTTGGAGCGCTGCTGCTCGGAGGCGGGTATTATCTCGGCAAACATATTTTTGCAGGCATGCCCATTTATCATGCCGAAGCCGAAGTTTACCTTCAGTACATCGACAACGTTGAGATAGAAAACATCTACATCAACAAGCAGACATGGGAAGACCTTGTATATAACGATATCATTGCGGAGTATGCCGCAGACGAGATCGGAAGAAGATTAAACATCGAAGAGGTCAAAGATAAAGTTTCCGCCACACTTATGACAGACACGAGGATCGTGGTGGTAAGCTGCGAATCGACAAGCCAGACGGAAGCAAAGATGCTTGCGAACAAGTATGCGATCGCGATCGTTCGTTTTGCACCCGAATTAAAAGAGATCGAAGACGCAAGAGTCCTCAAATCCGCCACAACGACTTATGAAGTGGGCTTTGAAGACAGAACATGGGCCATGTCTTTTGCAGGTGCGATAGCAGGTCTTATTATCTCCTCGATCGGACTCGTCCTTTACTTCGTTTGGGATTCATCTATCTACATTCCTTCGACAACGGAGATAAGATACGGTATCCCCACACTCGGACTTACCACAGATCAGATGCGTAAGTTCAGCATCAATTCCGAGGACAGCTATCTCGGAGACATGAAGCGTAAAAGCCATAAGAAAACGGAATTCTACAGACTCTGGCTTCAGGTTAATTACTTAAAGATAACTAAAGGGTATAAAAAGATCGCGATCGTCGGTACTTCCTTAAACGACAATACCGACTTCGTTATCAATCTCATAAACAGTTTCTTAAAAGAAAAAAGAGAAGAAGAGATCTTCGCGATCGACCGCTGCAAGATGAAAAAAGAGGATGCGTATTTTTCGAGTCCCGAGTATGAACTCGTGACACCCGGTTCGGTAAATAACGACCCTACGATCGCCGTAACAGCAGCCAAATGCGATGCGACGATAGTGCTCATCAAAGCGGGCGATCACAACGGAAAACTCGTTGAGCGTGCTCTTGATCTCTTAAGACTTCAGGAAGCAAATGTCGTAGGTGCGATCCTTTACGATGTTAATTCCGCACTCATCAAAAAGTATGTATTTTCTTCGTTCTCAAGTTCCACGAGAAAACTGAAGGAAGACATCTACAATGTGCGCAATGCTTCCGAAGAAGATTCGGAAAAAGGTTCCGAGGATATTTAGTTAAAGATTCGTAAATGTCGGGAGACGAAAACATGAGTGTGACGCTGCTCGTATCGGCGCTGAAAAAAGATCCGGACAAACTGATAGAAGATATGCATATCGCCTCTGATGCGGTAATAGTCGATCAGTGCGACAACGATTCAAGACGTGAGATTGCTAAGGATTTCGGAAAGATCCTTGTTATCGAATCGACTGATAGAGGAGTCGGAAATAACAGGAATCTTTGCATAGACAATTCATTCGGAGACATAGTCTTATTTGGTGATGACGATATCGTTTATGACGATGATTATGCAAAAAAAGTCTCGGACGAATTCGAAAAACATCCCGAAGCGGATCTTATTACATTTAACGTTTCCGTTTGCGAAGAGAGAAGGACCTACGTTAATGAGGGATTCAAAAAGCTTTCTTCGATGAACATCGGAAGATATCCGGCGTACAGCATCGCCGTAAAAAGAGACGTCCTTATAGATAAAAAAGTGCGTTTTTCACCCCTTTTCGGAGGCGGGGCAAAATACAGTAACGGCGAGGATTCGCTCTTTTTAAAGGACGCATTCAAAAGCAAAATGGCCATGTATGCGACCGATGTGCATATCGGCGAAGAGATTCCGGGAGAATC
>CADARM010000164.1:2931-3698 GCA_902790275.1 uncultured Lachnospiraceae bacterium | reverse complement strand
AGGGGGATTTAAATGAAAAAATTGGTTACTTACAGAACCAGGTTTTTAAGTGTCATTTTGTCATTACTGATGATCCTATCGGTAGTTTCGATCCCGGCATTTAAAGCCAAGGCAGCAGGCGGAGTTGACGGATTTGTTGAGCGTTGCTATACGGTAACACTTGACAGAGGGTCGGATCCCGACGGTTTTGCGGCATGGAAAGACATGCTCTTAAACGGCAGGAGCGTCGGAATATTTATCGCTTACGGTTTTATGTTCAGCGATGAATATGTAGCAAAGAACAAAGACAACAGGGCGTTCGTAAAAGATCTGTACACATTGTTTTTGGACAGAGAACCTGATGAAGACGGATACAATCTCTGGGTAGGATTGCTTGAATCCGGAAAGAGCAGGGAAGAGATCTTTGCAGGCTTTGCAGATTCGACAGAGTTTTACGGAATCTGTGACAGCTATGGGATCACAGCCGGATTCTATGATGCAAGATATGATATATTCCAGCAGAATAATGTTAACCTTTTTGTCGAGAGAATGTATCAGACTTGTCTCGGAAGACGTGGAGACATGGACGGCCATATCCTCTGGGTAAGCAAACTTTTAAACAAAGAACTTACCGGTGTAGAGTGTGCAAAGAACTTTATCAAGAGTGACGAATACGTTAATAAGAATTTAAGCAACGACGAATACGTTGAAAATCTTTACAAAGCATTCATGGGAAGATCATCGGATGCCGAAGGAAAGAGTTTATGGCTTAATGCACTCGAGACGGG
>CADARM010000164.1:0-2904 GCA_902790275.1 uncultured Lachnospiraceae bacterium | reverse complement strand
AATGCACTCGAGACGGGTGCAATGACCAGAGACGAAGTATTCGCAGGATTTGCAAATTCCAAAGAGTTCGGAGATATCTGTGCAAGTTACAACATCGTTAAAGGCACATATTCTCCTACGGATACAGCGAACAACACAAACAACAATAATAACAATAACAATAATAATACAAATACAGACAGCGGAAATCTGGGTGATTATTCCGAGGATGAGATCGTTGATTTTACGATGTTTATCGCAATGCCGGGTTCGGAACTTTCAGCCGATAACGACATTCAGGAGATCATCGCCAAAAAGACCGGTGTCAGAGTAAAAGAGAGCTGGCTTGCCAATTGGACTGTAGAGGCAGCTGTTAATATGATGATCAATGAAGACAAGTATCCTGACTTTATCGATGCCGGCGATTATTCGGACGATCTGTACAGAGAAGGTGTGCTTGTTGCATGGGATCCTTATCTTGAGAAGTATCCAAACCTTAAAAATATGTATTCCGATGCTGAATGGGATCAGTTCAGAATGAGCGATGGCAAGATCTACTGGGCGAATGTGTTCAATAATACATATGGTGAATCAAAAGAAACAACTCATAATGATGAGGCATTCTGGATCCAGGTAAGAGTACTTGAGTGGGCAGGGTATCCGGAGATCAAGACTATTGATGAATACTTTGATCTTCTTGAAAAGTATTATGACGCAAACAAGACTTTCAAGGATAAAAAGGGTAACACCGTAAACATTATCCCTTACACGATACTTTGCGAGGACTGGAGATATTATTGTCTTGAAAATGCTCCGTTGTTCCTTGACGGTAATCCAAATAACGGTGCTGTTGCGGTTGATCCCAAAACAATGAAAGTTGTGGATTACAATGTTACTCCCACAGCAAAAGCATACTTCAAAAAACTCAATGAAGAATACGCTAAGGGTATCGTAGATAAAGATTTTGCATCACAGACATATGATGAATATATCGCTAAACTTTCAACGGGCGCCGTACTCGGTATGGTAGATCAGACCTGGGATTTCAATTATACGGTTCAGTCTGCTTTTGAAAAATCAGGTCTCGTTGATCTCGGATGTGAATATGTTCCTCTGGGAATAACAGCTCCCGGTGTGACCGAAAACAGATATCATACTTATGAAGATACGCTCAATAACAGTTCGGGATGCGCCGTAACAAAGAGTTGTAAAAACCCCGACAAGGCATTTGAGTTTATGAACAATCTTTTAAGCCAGGAGATCCACGATCTTCGTTTCTGGGGTGTTGAAGGTGTTGACTATCTCGTTGATGAGAACGGTCTGTATTACAAGACTCCTCAGATGAGAAAGAATTTCAGTGAAGCTTCCTATAATGCAAGTCATTTGTGCGCTTATTCATATATGCCCCAGTGGCTCGGAACAAGCCGTGACGGAAAGAATGCGATGCAGTGCCAGCAGCAGCCTTCCGAATACCTTGCAACACTTTCCGATCCTCTGGCAAAATGCTTCAGGGCGTACGGTGCAGGCGGTTATGCGGATATGCTCGGATCTATAAAAGAAGATACCGCAAAGAAGTATCCCTGGTATCCACTGTGGTCATACTCCAATGCAATGAACGGCAGCACAGCCGGCGGTAAAGCTTTGAGCAAAATGACCGAAACAAAGCATGAATGGCTTCCAAAAGTCATTATGAGTTCAAACTTTGATAATGAATGGAACAGTTATATTTCGGCATACAATCAGTGCAGGCCCGAAGATTTCTTAAATGAAATGCAGGCCGAAGTTGACAGACGCATTTCCGGAGCAAGATAAAAAATTATTCGCAAAAAAGACGGTCGTTATATCGGCCGTCTTTTTAATTTGGTGTTGACGTTTATAATTTCAGGTGTTATTATGTTCTGATGGTTAGGGATAACTAACTTCGGAAAGGAGTAACAATATGGATACAAATACAGCTTTAGGCTTATTGATACCGTTTATCGGAACATCGGCAGGTTCGGCATGTGTATTCTTTATGAAAGATAAATTAGGCGACAAAGTACAGAGAGGACTCACGGGTTTTGCGAGCGGAGTTATGGTCGCAGCTTCAATATGGAGTCTTATAATCCCTGCGATCGAGCAGTCCAAACATCTCGGCAGTATGTCGTTTATTCCCTCTGCGATAGGGTTCTCGCTTGGTATAGTTTTTCTTCTGATCCTTGACTCGGTAATACCTCACTTGCATATGAATACGGATAAAGCGGAAGGCCCTAAAAGCAAACTGAAAAGAACCACGATGATGGTTCTTGCGGTAACCCTTCATAACATTCCAGAAGGAATGGCTGTCGGTGTTGTATATGCAGGTCTTTTATCCGGAAACACATCCATTACCGCCGGCGGTGCGCTTGCACTTGCGATAGGTATCGCGATCCAGAACTTCCCTGAGGGAGCGATAATCTCACTCCCGCTTTGTGCGGAAGGGAAAAACAAAGGCAAAGCATTTTTAAGCGGTGTCTTATCGGGTGCGGTCGAACCGGTCGGTGCACTTCTTACTATATTTGCAGCTTCCCTTGTTGTACCTGCGATGCCTTATCTTTTAAGCTTTGCGGCAGGTGCCATGATCTACGTCGTAGTCGAAGAACTTATTCCCGAAATGTCTTCCGGCGAACACTCGAATGTGGGAGTAATAATGTTTTCGATAGGCTTCATTCTGATGATGGCACTTGATGTTGCATTGGGATAACCCCTCTCTATATATTTAATTGGGAAAAGCCGGTACATTTTCGTATCGGTTTTTCTTTTCCCTCATACCGATATTTGTTTGAATAAACTTTCGTTACATAGTAAAATGAAATGGATAATGGGGGGAATGAATGATGTTATTTTTTACAGCCGATCTGCACTTTGGAGACAATGAAACTATAGAGCGCGAATCAAGACCTTTTA
>CADARM010000163.1 GCA_902790275.1 uncultured Lachnospiraceae bacterium | reverse complement strand
GATCTGATAGATATTATGGGCTTTCAGCTCATTCAGAGAGAAATTCTGCGCATTTATGCCTGTAAGATCATGTACGAACATACGGACAATCGCAGACAGTTCCTGATGCGTATTACGCACATCGATCTGTCCTGCCAGGTATTTCTGTTCGACAACAGCGATCTTTTCCAGATACTCTCGCTGCGCCTGTTCCTTACTCTTCAGTCTGAATACCGGAGCAGGTACAGCCTTCTGCTTCACTGGAGCCTTTTTCTTTCTGCGGAGCAGGAAAACGACCAGCAGGGCAATCAGCGAAGCAGCGATAATTATAGAAATCACCACGATCGGAACGATACTATAGGAGAATGGATCTTGTAAATCAACGGATGTTTGCATATCTGTGTCTCTCCAATAGTTCTGTGATCTTTAATGTAAGCTCGTCCTTCCCGCTGACATCGGTAGAAAGGATTGCATGATGCTTGAGTTTTTTCTCGTTTTCTTCTGTAATCTTCTTTTTAATATTCTTTTCCATAGAAGCAAGTCTCTTATTCATCGTTACAAAACGAGGAAGATACCTGTTATTCTCAACTTTAAAAGAATGCTCGCCTGTAATATCGGCATCGTTAACCTGAATAAACAGGATATCGTGCTGGCAGATAAGTTTCTTCAGTACGGTTTCAGAAACTTCAGAGGCACCTTTAATATCGGTAATGACAAACACGACCATTTTTCTTCTGAAATTCTTTAGAAGATACTCCAGCGTCTTGTTTAGATCCGATTTCTGAGACTTCTGAACATCTTTATCATACTGGGCGAGAAAATGTTCAATATCATACAGGCGGTTCCGAAGAGGGAAAAATCGCATCTTTCCATCAACATTGTAAAGTGAACCGACAAAATCGCCATTCGAATAGGCAAGATACGACAGCGTTCCGGCAGTATAGATGGCCACGTCTTTCTTTGTCTCACCCTTATCGGTTTCAGCCGTCATCTTTATACCTGAGTCAAAAACCAGCAGAATATTGTGTTTTTTCTCTGCGATATATCTTTTGACAAGTAGCATACGGCTACGGGATGAAGCTTTCCAGTCAATATCGCGAATATTATCACCGGGGATATACTCACGAAGATCTTCGAAGTTCAGGCTTTTTCCCATAAACACAGATTTGTACGAGCCATCAAGTATACTTGTTGCCTTGATGTTGGTATGAATCGCGATATTTGCCTTAATTTTCGTAATATAATCAAGGATCATGGTGTCTGAATAGCTCCTACGATCTTATCAATGATCTGCTCAGATGTGACTCCGTCAGCAACAGCGGCGAAGTTCAGCGAAATACGATGACGAAGAACACTGTGGATCAGTGTTTTTACATCATCAGGAGTTACATAACTTCTGCCGTTGATCAGAGCAACCGCCTTGGAAACTTCCATCAGTGAAATACATCCACGTGTACTGGAACCCAGAGTAATGTACTCGGCAAGATCCTTGCCGATAACGTTTGCAGGATTTCTGGTAGCATTTACGATATTAATGATATATCTCTTGATGGCATCATCCAGATATACTTTTCTTGCCATCTGCTGCAGGAAATAAACATCTTCCAGTTCAACAACGGCGTCAGATTTTGAGAATACATCCTTCTCGATACGATTCAGGATCTCGAATTCCTCGTCTTTTGTCGGATAATCGATCTTCTCCTTTAAAAGGAAACGGTCAAGCTGTGCTTCTGAAAGGAGATATGTTCCTTCCTGCTCGATCGGGTTCTGAGTTGCGATAACTGTAAAGATCTTCGGCATCGCGTAATTATATCCGCCGATGGTCGTCTGATGCTCCTGCATAACTTCGAGCATGGCACTCTGGGTCTTCGCACTGGAACGGTTGATCTCGTCAAGAAGAACGAAGTTTGCGTAAACCGGGCCGAGCTTGGTTTCAAAAGTATTCGTAGTATAGTTAAAGATCTGTGTACCGATGATATCACTCGGCAGAAGGTCCGGTGTACACTGGATACGGGAAAACTTACCATTTACCGCATCAGTAAGTGTTTTTGCAGCAGTTGTCTTCGCTAGACCAGGAACAGATTCCAGGAGGATATGGCCGTTTGAAATAATCGCGATCAAAAGGGACCATCCAAGTCTTGTCTGACCTACCATTTTCTTATAATAACTATCCGTTATTTTAGAAATAATAAGCTTACTCTTCTCCAGCTCAACATTCGAAATCTCTGAGTAATTCTCCATCTTTTTCTCCTCTCAACAAACCTAAAGATTCATTGTCATTTTCTATAAGTATAAATAGTATTACATATGTTTACAGATTGCAAATGACTAAAATATCACGCACATTTCTGCCCACCAAACATAAAGACGAGATAGGATTCAACTTTGTTGCAAAAAAAAACGCTCTTTTTTGAGCGTTTAATTTGGTGGGGCTGATGGGACTTGAACCCATACGATTTAAGGTCGGCAGATTTTGAGTCTGCTGCGTCTGCCATTCCGCCACAACCCCGTAAATGACGGAAATATATTAGCATAACGAAAATACCGTGTCAAACAAGATACAGCACGGTCAAAACGGACAGAAAGCCTTAATTACAGCGCTTTCTTCGCAAAGTTGTAGGAGTCTTTGCACATCTTCTCCAGATCATACTGTGCTTCCCACCCGAGTTCTCTCTCCGCTTTTGAAGGATCCGAATAACACGCATCAATATCACCGGGGCGGCGCTCAACGATCTGATAAGGGATCTCGATATCATTCGCTTTTTCAAAGGCTTTGACGATATCCAGAACGCTATAACCGATACCGGTTCCAAGATTGTAGATATAAACTCCGGGGGCATCCTCGAACTTTTTCATAACAGCTACATGCCCTTTTGCAAGATCAACGACATGAATGTAATCCCGCACGCCGGTGCCGTCATGCGTCTTATA
>CADARM010000162.1 GCA_902790275.1 uncultured Lachnospiraceae bacterium | reverse complement strand
TGCATTGTTGGCTATATTTTCATTTGCGATGTTGGTAAATAAAGTACGAAGTGAAACAAGATTGTCGGAGTCGGTGTTAACTTCAAAAAGCACACTCTGACCGACGCTTAAATTGACATTCGGATCGATGTTCGCAGTGATCCTTGCATCTTCTCCGATAAGGATGGTCGCCGTATTCTGAGCGATATCAACGACTTCTCCCCTGAATGTATCTCCGGAATTCATTTCGCGAAGCAATTCAAGACCCGCTTTGTCTAAGCTAAGTCCTTCTTTAACCGAATCAATCCTGCCGGTATTGATAACAGAGTTTATATTCATATATCCGGTATTGATATTGTCCACGAAAAACCTCTTAATTTAAATATAATTATGAATAAAAGAAAATCTGTGAATGTCGCACGGTCCGTATTTTTTAAGGCCTTCTATATGTGCGGCGGTTCCGTATCCTTTGTTCTTTGCGAAGTCATAACCCGGGAATATCTCATCATATTCGACCATCATTCTGTCTCTGGTGACTTTTGCAACGATGGAAGCGGCTCCGATGGAAATACTTTTGGCATCGCCCTTAATGATGGGAACCTGCTTAATGTCAACTCCGGGGATAGTAACCGCATCATTTAACAAAACATCGGGTTTAACTTTAAGATCCGCGATCGCATCCCTCATGGCTTCGTAAGTGGCTTCAAGGATGTTTATCTCATCGATCCTTTTGTTGTCTCTTATGCCAATCCCGTAAGCAACTGCTTCTTTTGTTATGATCTCGTAAAGTTCTTCTCTTCTTTTTTCGGATAATTTCTTTGAATCATTAATATAAAGAATCGAACAATCTTTGGGAAGTATTACGGCACAAGCCACTACAGGTCCGGCAAAAGGGCCTCTTCCGACTTCATCGATACCGCATACATATCCTAAATTTTCATATTCTTTTTCGTACTGTTTCAAAGCTTCGATCCTTTTGATCTCAGCTTCGAGCTTTTCGCCCTTTAATTCTCTCATTATTCTTTATCCCCGTGTTTTACGAAACCGAAATTCTTAAAAGGATATATCCTGAGCCACGCTCTTCCTATGATCTCTTTTCTTTTGATGTTTCCGACTTCATAGAATCTCGAATCAAAAGAATCGTTCCTGTTATCACCCATAACAAAATATTCATCTTCGCCGAGTACTATAGGCTTGGAAGCGATACCCGGATCATTGATGACATCTTTTCCGTAATTTTCGTCAAGATGAACGTCATTTATAAAAATGTCTCCGTCTTCATCGATATATACGGTTTCACCGGGAAGTCCGATGATCCTTTTGATAAAATAATTTCTTGAACCTTTATCGTAAGGAAATACTATAACATCAAATCTCTGAGGATCTTTGAATCTGTAAGTGATCTTGTCTACAATGAGGTTATCTTTGTCAAATAAAGTATTTTCCATGCTTTGGCCGTCTACGATGGTTCTTTGTCCGACAAAAGTAACTATAAAAAGAGCCACGAGCAAAAGTACAAGAAAATAAATGCTTGTTTTTAATATTTCTTTTAAAGTGTCGTTCATTTCAGTCTCCGAAACATTCCGAACTATTCGGGAATAATATCCAATGTAAGTAATCCGAGCTTATTGCTTCTGAAATCATCGGTAAGCATTTTTGCGCCTCTTGAAATGTCAAGTTCGCTGCCGGATTTTATGAGATTCCTGATCTTTGAATAATCTTCTAGGATAATATGCGGATCTTTGGATTCATCTATTCCGAATTTTTCATTCAAAAGTCCGGGATATTTTACTTTCAAAATACCGATAAGATGATATGCAAGTTCTTCAAAAGGAAGGATATCGTCTTTTACGGAACCTATCAAAGCAAGGATGACGCCAGTCTTTTCGTCTTCGATCTTGGGCCAGAGAATACCGGGCGTATCAAGAAGTTCAAATTCGTTTTTAACGTTGATCCACTGTTTCCCTTTGGTAACTCCGGGTTTATTGCCCGTAGCAGCCTTGGCTTTTCCCGAAAGCGAATTGATAAAAGTGGATTTGCCGACATTGGGAATGCCGACGATCATGCATTTGATGCTTCTTTTTAAGATGCCCCTTTTTCTGTCGCGTTCGATCTTTTCTTTGCAGATCTCTTTTATCGTTTTATCGAGATTCTTAACGCCCTGGCCCGATCTTGAATTGACAAGGATGCATTTGATACCTTTATCTTCAAAATATTTGATCCATTTGTCGTTTTCGCCCTTATCGGACATATCAGATTTATTCATCAGAACAAGTCTGTATTTGTTTAACGCAAGCTTGTCTATATCCGGATTTCTCGATGATAAAGGAGCTCTCGCATCTATGATCTCAATGACCATATCGACAAGTTTGATGTTTTCTTCCATCATTCTTACCGCTTTGGTCATATGTCCCGGATACCAGTTTATATTCGTTTTTGATGTATTGTTATTCTCACCCATCAGTTAAATCCTGCTTTTTTATCTCCGATCTTAAAATGATACCAGACCTTTCCTACGATATCTTCGCCGCTTACAGGTCCTATATTACCATACCTTGAGTCCTCAGAGTCATTTCTGTTGTCACCAAGTACAAAATACTCGTCTTTTCCGAGAGTAATGAGGTTTTCGGCAAGGCCGGCAAATTCCATCTTTTCGTAAAGATCTTCGTCTTCAAAAAGTTCACCGTTGATATAGAGATGTCCGTTTTCGATCAGAACGGTATCTCCTCCTACCGCAACAACCCTTTTTATATACAGATACGATTTTTTATTTCCGTTAGGATAAAAAGCGATGATATCGCCCACACGCGGCTTTAACAAAAGATAAGAGCTTTTGTTTATCAGCACTTCCTGTGAGTTTAAAAGCTCGGGATTCATTCCGTCTCCGATGACCGCACTTCTTGTTCCGAATACCAGCACGAGCACGAATGCTATAAAAGAAACGGCAGCCATCCAGAAAAGAAGGATAAAAAACCCCGTAAAATGATGAGGTTTAACTTTTTTCTCTTTTTTTGCAAATGTAAGCCCTTTTTTCTTCTTCATTTAAGATAACCGTTTCCCTGATAAATCAAACA
>CADARM010000161.1 GCA_902790275.1 uncultured Lachnospiraceae bacterium | reverse complement strand
AATCGTTTTCTTTCAGCTTTTCGTAGATCTTCGTCTCGGTTCTTGCATCCATCATTTTCTTTCTGGCAACCTCGACATTCTTCTTGGCAACGTTAACTTCACGTTCCTGTGCCTTTTCGTCATCCTCGATAACTTCTACGGCTCTTTTGTTGATCTCAATGGCAACGGGGTCGATGACCTGAAGTCTTAACTTCACGCCTTCTTCGATGTATTCCTGCTTTCTTTGTCTTATCTGTTCGAGCAGGGCTTCCTCTTCCATCAATTTCAGATTGGCATTCGCAAATTCCTGCTTGGACTGGGTCTCGAGTTTTTCTTTAATATCGAGAACTCCCTGCATTTTATATTTGTAAACAGCCATATAATCAACCTATCATTCAAACAATTGATGCATCAAAGCCTTGGTTTCTTCGTATGTGAACTTCTCGTCAGTAGCCTGCATTAAGAATTCGTTTACTTTGCCGATGTATGCGATGGATTCGTCAATAGCGGCATTGGAACCTTTTTTGTAAGCACCGATATTGATAAGATCTTCAGCATCCTGATATGTGGCAAGGATGTTTTTAAGTTTACCTGCGTCGATCTTCTGTTCCTTGTCGACTATCGATGACATACATCTCGAGATAGACTGTAAAATATCTATCGCGGGATAATGGTTCTTATGTGCAAGTTTTCTGTTGAGCATGATGTGGCCGTCGAGAATACTTCTCGCGGTATCGGTAATAGGTTCATTAAAATCATCACCGTCTACAAGAACCGTATAAAGGCCGGTGATCGAACCTTTCTCATCTCTTCCGGCACGCTCAAGGAGTTTTGGCATCTCTGCATAAACCGAGGGCGGATAACCACGCGTTACGGGAGGTTCGCCCGACGCAAGACCGATCTCTCGCTGTGCCATTGAGAAACGTGTCAGAGAGTCCATCATAAGAAGGACGTCTTTTCCTTTGTCTCTGAAATACTCGGCAATGGCGGTCGCAGTTTTGGCAGCTTTATTTCTCTCAAGTGCGGGCTTGTCGGAAGTAGCTACTACGACAACGCTTCTTCGCATACCCTCTTCGCCTAAGTCTCTTTCGATAAATTCACGAACTTCACGTCCACGCTCTCCGATAAGAGCGATAACGTTGATATCCGCTTTGGTATTTCTTGCGAACATACCCATGAGAGTGGATTTACCAACACCGGAACCCGCGAAAATACCGATTCTCTGTCCTTTACCGATCGTAATAAGGCCGTCTACTGCTTTTACTCCGAGAGGAAGGACTTCGTCGATGATCTCTCTGCTCATGGGATCGGGCGGCGCATTCTCCACACTATAAGAAATGCCTGATGTGAAAACTCGTCCATCCATCGGACGGCCGAGGCCGTCAAGAACCTCTCCCAAAAGAAAAGGTCCGACCTGAATATTCAAAGGACATCCTTCGTTTTCAACCAGGCAACCAAGTCCGATACCGCTTGTAACTTCATAAGGCATCAGAAGTGTCTTGTTATCTTTGAATCCGACAACCTCGGCAACGATATAATTTGACTTAAGGTTATCGGTGTAAATCTTGCAAATATCACCCAAAGTAGCATCAGGGCCCGATGATTCCACGGTAAGTCCTACGACATTCACTACTTTACCGAGCTTATTAAAAAACTTTTTGTATTTTACTTCCTGATACTTTTGTATATTCATCGGTTATTTGTCTTTCTCAAAACTTAAAACCTGAAGGGTTTTTCTAAGATTATCCAAATGAGTAGTCACCGAACAATCAAAAATACCGCCTCCGGTCTCAATAAAAGCATTGCCCTGCGTAAGGGATTTATCTTCAATAAATTCAAGGCTTTCCACGGGAATACCGCTGCCTTTGACAAGCTCTCTCTTCTGCATGGTAAGAAAGTTAAAATCATCGGGCGACAAACGCAGAGTATACGTTTTACCCGTTTCCATGGAAGCCAAAGTATTCTTCGCAAGGTGGTAAATAACTTCCTTACGATCGGAAAAATCAACCTGAAAAACATGCTCGTAAATATCGGTAAGTACATCGACCAAAGCAGGTTCTATATCATCGATCTTCGCTTTGTATTCTTCAACAAGTTCTTCTTTCTGTTTGTTTAAAAGAAGTTCCTTTTCTATAAGCGCTTCCTTACCTGCATTAATACCTTCGTCATATCCCGAAGCACGCGCCTGCTGATAAGCCTGTTTTTTGATATTTTCTGCTTCGATGGTAGCTTCTCTTATTATCTTTTCAGCTTCGGCGTTTGCTCTGGCAACGATATCACTTGCCATATTGTTGACTATCTGAACGGATTCTTTACTCATTGAATTCTTTGAATTGATAGTCTGAGTAACGTCGAAATTCTTAACTTTTTTATCGTTATCGTCGCTTAAAAGACTTGCAACATTTGCAGCAGAAACTTCCTGCATTATACCCTCACCGACTTCTTCGGAATTGTCGGAAATGATCGTATTTGCAATGCTGTCGAGTTTCTTTGCAACAAGATCGTTTGATTCTATGACACGAACTTTCTGATCCTGATTAACGTAAGACGATTTATAAAGATTATTATACAATTATCTCATCTCCTCCGCCTCGGGAAATAACGATCTCACCGGAATCTTCAAGTTTTCTTATCGTATTAACAATCTTCTGCTGAGCTTCTTCAACATCCTTCATACGCACAGGACCCATGAATTCCATATCTTCTTTTATCATGGTAGCAAGACGCTTGGACATATTGTTGAAGATAGCATTCTGTACTTCTTCGTTGGAACCTTTGAGCGAGATCGAAAGGTCGTTGTTGTCGACATCTCGAAGTACTCTCTGGATCGCACGGTCGTCGAGAAGAAGGATGTCTTCGAATACGAACATTTTCTTTCTGATCTCGTCGGCAAGTTCGGGATCCTCGATCTCGAGAGTCTCCATGATATGTTTTTCTGTACCACGGTCAACATTGTTCAAGATCTCAACTACGTGGTCAACACCACCGATGATCGTGTAATCCTGATTAACAAGGTTGGCAAGTTTGCTTTCAAGTATCTTTTCAACTTCTTTGATAACATCAGGGCTCGTTCTGTCCATGGTCGCGATTCTCTTGGCAACATCAGCCTGTAATTCAGGTGAAAGCGAAGAAATTATCGC
>CADARM010000160.1 GCA_902790275.1 uncultured Lachnospiraceae bacterium | reverse complement strand
GAGGTTACGGTCAAGCTTCTCGACGACATGGATATCGCATCTTTCGCCATCGGAAAAGAAACGAGTGACGAAGAAGTTTCCGCAAAAATGGAAGAATTTAAAGGCATCTTAAAACAAGGCAAAAACGTGGCTTTTGTCATCAGAAAAGGTGCTCTTTCCTATGACGAAAAAGTAAAATACGCAAACGACAACACAATGTGCCGTGAAGATATCATCCGTCACATCGTTAAGGTTTCGGGCGAAGATCCCATCATCTCGACTACCGGAAAAGCATCGAGAGAACTTTTCGAGATCCGCGAGGCAAACGGCCAGGAACACAAGTATGATTTCCTGACGGTCGGTTCCATGGGCCACGCATCATCGATAGCGCTCGGTGTTGCACTCAATAAAAAAGACAAAAAGATATGGTGTATCGACGGCGACGGCGCAGCGCTCATGCATATGGGTGCGATGGCGGTTCTTGGAAGCAACAGGCCCGAAAACCTCGTACACATCCTTATCAACAACGGTTCTCACGAGACTGTCGGCGGTATGCCCACGGTCGCATCGAATATCGATTTCGTATCGCTAGCAAAGTCTGTCGGATATCCGAATGCGGTAAGCGTAAACAATTTCGACGACCTTGATTCAGCACTTAAAAATGCAAAAGAGAAAAACGAACTTTCACTCATCGAAGTCAAGTGTTCGATAGGCGCGAGAGAGGATCTTGGAAGGCCTACAACGACTGCTTTGGAGAACAAAGAAAACTTCATGAAATATCTCGAAAATTAGGCCACGCAAACTCCGCTTACATTGACAACAGCCATACATAATTGTATAATTGCGTGTGGTAAAAAAAACGTATTCGATTATCAGAAATTCGTGATAAAGAGAGTAATATGAAGAAAATAAGATTAATATTTCTTATGTCGGTTTTAAGCGTTGCCGCGTTTGTTTCAGGATGCGGTAAAGAAACGACCGGCGAACCCAAAGTGAAATATTTTGTCGACGGTCAGGAACAGACGGCCGCACCCGACAAGAATTATTATAAAGCCGTTTCGATCGAGTCCAACAGCAAAGATGCAACCATCATCTGGGATGTTGCGACATGGTCTCTTGAGACATCCAATACGACCGGAAAAGAAACGGTCAATGTATATTTTGAATATCAGAATAAACCCATTACCGTAGACGGTATCGGATTTGATTCCCTTCAGGATGCATTCAACTACATCGGTACGGAATCAAAGAGAATATATCTTACAAAAGACGTTGTCGGCGGCGGAAATACCGCAAAAGATTCGGACATCAGCATCGAACTCGGCGGATTTACCATTGACGGACAGGGCAGAGATACCATCATCAACAACGGAAAGATGAGGATCTACGGACCCGGTACTGTCACAAACAGCGTTAACGGCGAGTACTCAAAGAGTATCGTTAATTACGGTGAATTATCACTTCTTGGAATAACGGTTACCAACGATACGGATTCCGTAGCTATCTGGAATTCGGAGAACGGAAGCAGTGTGCTCATCATCGAGAACTGTGATATCTCACACAGCCATTCCAATGTTATGACCGTGGTCAATTCCGGAAGCATGGAGATAAAGAGCGGCACGATCTCGGGTGTAGGCGATTCCTTCCACCCTGTTATCTATAACAACAGAGGTTCATCTGTTCTTACGCTGACAGGCGGCAGCATCACCAACAATTCCGACGGATATGCCATCTATAATGAATCGGGAGTGATCAATCTCGGCGGGGCAACATATACCGAATCCTACAATATGCCTTCTGCCGAATAAAGGATTTTGAATACAATGATACAGTTTCTGACGGATCTCGTTAAAAACGAGGTGCTTATGTCTGCGGCACTGAGCTGGGCCTTGGCGCAGATCATTAAAACGATTATTCATCTTATAACAACTAAAAAATTCGTACCCGAAAGACTTATCGGATCGGGCGGAATGCCGAGCTGCCATTCGGCTGCCGTATGCGCACTCGTAACATCACTCGTGATAAATGAGGGCGTGGGTTCCTACCTTGTAGCGATAGCGGGACTTCTTGCGATCGTCGTAATGTACGATGCAACAGGCGTAAGAAGAGAGACCGGCAACCAGGCCAAGGTCTTAAACGAATTCATAGATCTTTTCAAGAAAAACGGATCCGAGATCTCCAACGATGACAGATTAAAAGAATTCGTCGGACACTCACCGCTTCAGGTACTCTGCGGAGCGATCTTAGGCATCTCATTTGCACTTCTTTACTGTTTGGTATTTATAAGATAATACATATAAAAAACCGGCTTTGTAAAAAGCCGGTTAATTTTTTGTCTTTATTCGGATCTTACTGCTTATCGAGCCAGTCCATATATACTTTCAAAGCATCATGCCAGTCGGCAAACATAAATCCGTTCGTGATCTTAAACATATAATTGTCGAGCACAGAGTAAGCGGGTCTTTTTGCCTTTGCGGCATACTGATCGCTCGTGAGGCGGTTGACTTTTACGTTCTTTCCTGCGAGCTTAAAGATCTCTTCCGCAAAATCGGCCCATGAGCATACGCCTTCGCAGGTTCCGTGGAATGTTCCGTAGTTCTCGGTAAAAAGAAGTGAATCCATAGCCTTTGCAAGCTCGAATGTACTTGTGGGACTTCCGACCTGATCGTAGACAACCCCAATCTCATCGCGGTCTTCGGCAAGGCGAAGCATTGTCTTTACGAAGTTCTTTCCGTCGCCGTAAAGCCATGCTGTACGGATGATGAAATACTTTGTCGAGAATGCTTTTACGAAGTTCTCTCCCGCAAGTTTGCTGGCTCCGTAAACGCCCTGGGGATTGGGAGTATCAAACTCTTTATAAGGAGTTGAAGCATCGCCGGCAAATACATAGTCGGTACTGATCTGCATGATCTTGCAGTCGTATTTTTCCGCAGCGATACTTAAGTTTCTGGGTCCGATCGCATTGATCTTATATGCCAGATCTTCCTGATCCTCGCAAAGATCGACAGCTGTATGAGCCGCACAGTTGATGATCGCATAAGGTCTGCATGAGAACGTCATCAAGATTTGTAATGTCGAGCTCTCCGACATCGGTGTTGATGCATTCGATGTCTTCTCTGTCACGATAAAGATTGTTGATGGCACGGCCGAGCTGTCCGTTACCGCCTGTAATGAGTAATTTTTTCATCACTTTTTAAACCTTTCCGTCAGCCTTAAAAAGACTGTTTTTGTTTATGTTCGTTTTTTCGCTTTAAACACAAGTTTTACGTCGATAATTTTAGCATCTTTTAAGTTAAAAGTCCAACGATGAAAAGAAGCCTTCCGAAGTAGGACAAAAAACGAACAGAATTCATATATTTGTGGTATGCACCCTTGAAATGTGATATAATGCTCTTAATTATGAGAATTAGAATGGTATCATGGGTTAATAATGTAAAGAAATGAATAAAAAAGTAAGTAAAACAACTAAAAACAAGGCAAAGAGAAGGATCAATAATCCCAAGCCCGAACCTAAGGAACTGGTGCTTAAATGGCTGTTTGTTTTCACACCGTTTATTCTTTCCTTACTGTTTATGTTCATCAAATGGGTGGCACAGGGTTATGTGGCCCTGCCCGGGATAAAGTGGAACGATGAAGCGGCATACATCAAGCTCATCGAAACATATTCGACCTTCTTTGCACCCAAAGGATACTGGGGATTTGATGCAAAGCACGCATTGGTGGGAACAGGTTCTGCCTGGAGCCCTGCGATACTCGCGCCGTATGTTATCCCCGCATACATTTTCCCCGTGGGATATTCGTTCGTGTATGTCTGCAACATCATCTACATCACACTTGCGAATGCGGCATTTTTGAAACTTACAAAGCCTAAGTTTACGACTACGATCAAACTTATCCTTGCGGAAGTTTCAAGCGTGGTATTCATCCTTTACTTAAATACGAACATGTCCGAGATCTTCAGATACGCGCTTGCGATCCTGATAGCCGGACTCCTTTATAAAATGTTCTTTGACAACTGCCCTAAATGGCTTAAATACGTCGTGACTCCGCTTGTCATCCTTTATGCGGTGCAGGTTTACACATTCTTCGCATTCTGCATTCCGATCTATGTGTTTGCGCTTCTTAAGAAAAAGAAACTCTGGATAAGGATCTGTATCGCAGCCTTTGCAACGGGATTCATTACTTTTGTAAGCTACGGACTGCTCCATCTTATCTCGAGCAACTACAATATCGCCAAGACGGAAAGCCTTCTGGCTGCTTTAAGCGCAGGACATATCTTTGCTGCGATAAAAAGTTTCCTCGGGATGATAAAAGGCGGCTTAAAAGGTCTTCTTGATCTCAGGTTTTATATCAAGTCAAACGGTGTATACATATTCCATGTGATGTTCGCGCTGCTTATAGTTGTAGCCTCGATCATTACGATAGTTGATAAAAAGGGCAGAGAGAAAGACAAGACGATAGCCTGGATCTCGGTGTATTCGGTATGTATATTTTTCTTCATGTACATAACGCTTTACACTATCGTTCCCGACACATTCATGCGCGGAACCGAGATCGTAATCATCTTCGCACTTTTCCTTATGATGATGACCGAGGACAAATACCTTGCATGGGCTTTTATCATATGCAATGCGACCGGCCTTTTGTTCCTTCCCGTCAATCTTAAGAATTTCCAGGGGAGCGATCGATATCAGACATCCGAGGAAAGAGCCGAGTGGCGTCAGCTTGCGGAAGATATGAAGTATGTCATCACGTACGAGGACAGTGCAGATCCGTGGGACAATACGGTCCTTCTTTACACTATGGAGCCCAAAGTTATCCTTGCGATGCCCAAGAACGCGGGACTTAACTTTGTTTTGCACAATTCCTTTTACGGAATAGATCCCAAATATCTCTTCATGCCTAAGTTTACGCATATGAGAGAAGACTGGGTCGAGCAGGATTACAGTGCCCTTATGATAGAGAACGGAAACCTCGTCGAAGGCAATTATGAAGTCGTTTACGATCTGGGCGGATATATCTGCTATCGTAAGAAAAGGTGATCGGATGGAAGATAAAGTAAGCGTTGTAATTCCCGTCCATAACGCGGAAAAGTTTA
>CADARM010000159.1:3231-5435 GCA_902790275.1 uncultured Lachnospiraceae bacterium | reverse complement strand
TCTGTTTCTATGCAGATGAAGAGATTGTCGGAGAGGAAATAGAATCCGTAACAGCTTATGTTTACGAGGGTGAAAAACAGGAAGGCTTCCCGCAAGGCGGAGATAGCTTTGAAATGATGAGTCACGATTATATTACATGGGATTGTGATTTATACGATTATGATTATCCCATTTTTGGAGATAACGTTTATTGGGTATATTTTGTAATCAACGGAAAGCATTACACCAATTCGCTGCCCCTTTCACCCAACTGCACGGGATACACATCATATCTGACAGGAAAAACACTCGGAACCGGCTCAGGCGGCGTTAAGATGTTTGAAGCAGAATGGGACCCCGAACCGGAATACTTTGAGCTTGAAAAGCCTCAATGGAAACAGCGCAGCGACGGAAAAGTCTATTTTTCCAATTCATACGATCAGGGTTCCCTTTACGTTATGAATGAAGACGAAACCGAGATGAAAGAACTGTTATCGGCCAAAGTCGAATTCATCAATGCCGGCGGCGATTACCTTTACTACTATATGGCAGACTCCACCACTTCTACCGGTCTTGGATTCTTACGAAGAGTCATGGGTATCTACAGATGCAAAAAGAACGGAAAAGGCGGTACGACTTTAAGCCGTGATCCTTCTCTTGAAATGGTACTCGTAAACAACGACATCTACTTTATGGATTACAACAAAGTCAAAGGTGTTCATTTAAGCAAGATAAGTACCGACGGCAAATCATTTACCGATATCTCCGATTCCATCATCAATCCCGCAGGAGTTTACGGAGATATCATCTATTTTACAAATAACGAAAACAACCACTTCTTAATGGTCCTTGATACCGTTAACGATTCTATAAGCGAGTACGTCCGCATCAATATGTGGAATCCCGTCAGAGTCGGTAATTTCATCTACTACATGGATATAGACACGGATTACAGACTCTGCAGATATTCCTTAAAAGACGGTGACGTACAGGTTCTTACCAAAGACAGAGTTGACTGTTTCAATCTGAATACCGAATACATCTATTATCAGAAAAACGATATGGAAGAACCCTGTTTAAAGAGACTTGCCATAGACGGTTCAAGCGAAGAGATCATAATGAGCGGAAATTATACGGCAATAAATATCACTGACAGATACGTTTATTTCAAACCGTTCAACGACGAAACCGTTACATACAAAACACCCGCTTACGGCAGTATAAACGTTACAGAATTTGAAGCCGCAAAAGAAGCTGCATTAAAATGATCAAAGAAGGGGGTAGACTTATGGATAAGATAATCATTAAAGGCCTTGAAGTATTTGCACATCACGGAGTATACGATCAGGAAAAAGAAAAAGGTCAGAGATTTATCATAAACACAGAGCTTTATACGGATACTGTCACTGCAGGATTGAGCGATGATATCGAAGATACCCTTGATTACGCAAAAGTGTGCGAATACATTAAAGATTACATGGTCATAAACCAGGTTAATCTATTGGAAACACTTGTAAACGAACTTTCAAGAAAACTTCTTATCACTTTCGATAAGATATCTTCCATCACACTTGAAATATGCAAGCCGGAAGCACCAATTCCCGCAAAGTTCGAAAACGTATCGTTAAAGGTCGAAAGATCCAGACATACAGCTTACATCTCGGTCGGATCAAATATGGGCGAACGCGAGGAATATATCAATAACGCGATAGAAAATCTTTCCGCTGACGAATGCATTAAAGTGATCGCGGTTTCCGATCTTATAGAGACCAAACCTTACGGTGTCGTTAAACAGGATGATTTTATAAATGCGGTATTTAAGATCGAAACCCTTTACTCTCCCATCGAACTCTTATCAAGACTTCATATAGAGGAACATTCGGCAGGCAGAGAAAGAAAGATCCACTGGGGTCCGAGAACTCTCGATCTTGACATCATCTATTACGATGATTTAGTTATGTCAACCGAAAAACTTATCATCCCGCATGTCGATATGCAAAACAGAATGTTCGTATTAAAGCCGCTTTGTGATATCGACCCCTATGTTATCCATCCAAGGCTCAGATTAACGGCTAAAGAAATGTTATGTAACCTTGAAGAAAAAGAAAGAATTTAAATAAGCATCAAAAAAGCAGTTCGATATGAACTGCTTTTTAATTTCATTTTTTTACGCATTAAGGATCGCTTCCGTCATTCTTATGGCACGTACGTTTTCTCTTACATCA
>CADARM010000159.1:0-3202 GCA_902790275.1 uncultured Lachnospiraceae bacterium | reverse complement strand
CGTAAGTCTTTCCGAATCCGATACCGGGATCAAGGATGATCTTATCGATGCTTATGCCCTTCATTAAAGCTCTGTCAAGATAACTTCCGAGATCCGACAAAACATCTCTTCTGAAATTATCATATACGGCATTCTTTCTGTTATGCATCAAAACGCACACAACATCGGTCCCTGCCATGACATCCGCCATTTCGTCGATATTCTGAAGCGCCCAGATATCGTTTACCATATCGCATCCGACCTTAATGGCTTCCTTTGCCACTTTGGAATTATACGTATCTATCGAAACCGGAATATCAAGTTTATGCTTGATCTCTTCGATAACAGGCATTACTCTTTCGATCTGCTCTTCTGCACTGACGGGTGTATAACCTGGTCTTGTCGATTCACCGCCGACATCGATGATATCAGCTCCGTCATTTACCATCTGAATGGCTCTTTTTAAAGCAGCTTCGGTATTCATATACATTCCGCCGTCCGAAAACGAATCGGGTGTAACATTAAGAATACCCATTACATATGTATGATTGTTAAGATCAAATATTCTGTTTCCGATTTTAATTTCGCTCATATTTAACTCCTTCTTATATTAAGTTAAATCTCAGATCCTTAATAAATCGAAAAATCTGTTTTTGTATTCTTCTTTTTCAAAAAGACCTCTTGAAGACATCGTTACCGTTTTGCTTCCGGGTTTCTTAATGCCTCTCATCGTCATGCACATATGCTCGGCTTCGATAACGACCATAACGCCTTTGGCATTTAATTCGTTAAAGATGCTGTCAGCAACTTCATCTGTAAGTTTTTCCTGAATCTGAAGTCTTCTTGCGTATACCTCGAGAGTTCTGGCAAGTTTGGAAATGCCGACGACTTCGTTATTGGGAATATATGCGATATGAGCCACTCCGTAAAAAGGCATCATATGATGTTCGCAGGTCGAATAAAATACTATGTTCTTTTCAAGGACGATATCATTGTTGTCTACGTGAAATCTTTTGGAAAGATGGTTTGCCGCATCGTCTTCGTATCCCGCAAAGATCTCCGTATACATTCTGGCGATCCTGTCGGGAGTATCTTTTAATCCCTCTCTTTCAACATCCTCGCCAATACCTTCAAGGAGAAGCTTAACGCCCTCTTTTATCTTTTTTTCATCAATCATTTTTCTGTATCTTCTTTCGGCTGATTTTTTTCTGTCCGATCATTTTTCGTTTAAGATCATTTTTCTGAATTCACCCATAAAAGAAAGTGAACCGAATATTAAGATCACATCCTTTTTATCGGCTAAAAGGTTTGCGATCTCAAGAGCTTCGTAATACGAATCCGAAGCGGTAACATTTTCGTTGTACTCTTTTATGCACTTACCGAGTTCAAAAGCTTCAAGTGCTCTGGCCGAATCCTTCGGCGTCACGGTAACTATCGCTTTTGCAAAAGATGCATAATCTCTTACCACTTCTTCGTATGCCTTGTCTTTGTACATACCCATTATATATATCAGGTTTCGATTTGTAAAATACAAGTTAATGTTCTCAAAAAGCACCCTCACGGCGTCGGCATTATGTGCTCCGTCAAGTATATAGGTATGTCCTTTTTCGATGATCTCAAATCTTGCGGGCCAGACTGCATTTTCAAAAACTGTCCTGACCGTCTTTTCTGAAATGTTATATCCTTCTTTTTTAAGTACGTCAACCGCGTCAAGAACACATACCGCATTGTCTCTTTGATTTAATCCGTAAAGGGAAAGCGTAAGATCCTTATATTCCTTATAAGAAAGAGTCTGTGATATCTTCCCGGCTTTCTTTCCTGTTTTGAATCTGCAGGCTTCCCTGTCGGATCTTACCGCACAAATATCCTTCTTATCGGACATGTATTTATCAAATATCTCTTCAACCTCTTTGGTCTGGGGAGATAACACTGCATTTTTTGATCCGGGTTTGATTATTCCGAATTTATGTAAACTTATATCTTCGATGGAATCGCCTAAAAAGTTAGTATGATCGATGCTTATTGATGTGATTATGTCAACCAAACTCTTTTCTATCGCATTGGTCGCATCAAGACGGCCGCCCATGCCGCATTCAAGTATCACGATATCACAGGATACTTCCTTAAATATCAGAAGTGAAAGAACAAATTCTATTTCAAAAGCAGTGGCATTAAGTCCTTTCTTTTCGATCGTTTCGATCATCCCCGAAAGGATCTTTGCCCAGACGGTTTTCGGTACCATCTTTCCGTTTACAAGGATTATCTCTCTTTCATCAACTACTGCCGGAGAAAGAAATCTTCCGACTTTGTATTTGCTCTTATATAAAACATTCTCAAGAAGATATCCGACACTTCCCTTACCGTTTGTGCCGGCTATGTGAATAAGCGGAAAATCGGCATCAGGCCTTTTGTATTCATCGAGCAGTCTTTCAACTTCCGTCAGGCCCGGAACACTTCCCATCTTCTTTCTTCTGTTTTCAAGCCACTCGCGGCATTCTTCGTACTTCATAATTCCCAATCATAAAATAAAGGCAGGATAAACCTGCCTTATATTAACAGTCTTCAGCTATATCTTCTACGTCATGCGCTCCGATATTGAGTGTATTGAGCGTTCTTCTCTTAAGTCTGGCTTCCTCGGAATGCTTTAAGATAAAATCCTTTGTTTCCTTGGAATTCTTGATATTGTGCAAATACAGTTTCGGATGTGTCGTATCACCTGTATAACATACCACGCAGCCCAGACCGAAAAGTCTTTGCATAAAGTTTCTTTTAAGCTCGACATCCTGGATCTTATACATATAACAGTCATCTTCGACTTTGGTAAAAAATCCGGATTCGATAGTAAGTATATCATGC
This sequence comes from uncultured Lachnospiraceae bacterium, assembly GCA_902790275.1. Lineage (GTDB taxonomy): Bacteria > Bacillota > Clostridia > Lachnospirales > Lachnospiraceae > UBA3766. The sequence goes on along the minus strand of CADARM010000159.1, from coordinate 367 downwards.
TTTACGATGTATTTTGTAAAGGTAAAAGGAAGTCCGAAAAGGATCCATCTTTTTTTCTCTACAACCTGCTCGTTATCGTTATTGTCAAATTCTTTTTCCATATCGGTCTCCGTATCTTGGATTATCTGGATACTTTAAATGAAGCCCAGGAGTACTGCTGCATATATTCGCCCATATATGCTTTGATCGCGGAAGATTTGCCTTTTTCAAAGTCGTATCTGTCGCATTTAACCTTATCGGGATTGATCGCATAATAATTTCTCTTCTTTACAACGATATCGCCGATCCCTGCTTCATTAAGAGATCTTGTCATCTCTCTGTAGATCTTGTTGATGTAATCTTCGACTCTTCTGTCGTATTCCTGATC
>CADARM010000158.1 GCA_902790275.1 uncultured Lachnospiraceae bacterium | reverse complement strand
TGATTAAGTTCCGCGCACCTCTTTAAGAAGGCTTTTAAGCAGAAGATACCTTTCGTATTTCTCCTGCTTTGCAAAATGAACCTCACGGCTCTGCGGATTGCTGTTGTCGAAAACAAGACTTCCGGCCTCATCTCCGAACTGCTCGATGGTAAGGTCATACTGTTTCCCGTCTATCACGTTATAGCAATGGTAGTTTCCGCCCGGTCTTAAGATCCCGTATACTTCTCCGCCGAAAATATCCTGAACAAGAAAAGCAGTGATGGAGCACTGTCCCAAAGTAATGTTGTCTTCACTCCAGTCAACACGGAGCCTCGGCGCACATGTCTCTATCCTCCAGATGCCATCCGACAGCACATCGAAAAGATCCAGAAGCGAATCGATCCTGTATTCACTGTTATCAACCGGCTTTACTGTATCTGCAGTCTCGTGCCCGAGAAATTTATAATCCATCTTTTATCTCCCTTTGGGTTTTGAAGATATAATACACGCGTGGGGTCGTGGTTGCAAAAGTGCGGGCGTACCTACTAAATCGCGAAAATGAAAAATAGTAGGTATGTTTTCGAGATGTTAGAGTGCGTGAAACCGAAGAACATACCTACTAAAATTCGAAAACGCAAATTAGTAGGTATAGTTTTCGAGAATATAGAGTGATTTTGAGGCTCGCGATACCTACTAAATTTCAAATTTGCATTTTAGTAGGTACATTTGCCAGAAAATCGAGGTCCTGAATCCTCTTTTTATACCTACTAAATCGCGAAAACCGTTTTTAGTAGGTACTTACCCACTAAACTCCGATTTTTATAAAGTTAGTGGGTAATTTTCCAAAGCCGAAACTTAATTCACATGATCATTTACCCACTAAACATCGAATATCTGCGAGTTAGTGGGTAAATTTTCGAAGTTATATCGCGATTTAAATGATTCCTTACCCACTAACCTGTTACTTTTTGAAGTTTAGTGGGTATTCTCATCGAAAACATAAACGAAAAAGAAACTAAAATACCCACTAACTCGGGATTTTCCGTCGTTTAGTGGGTAAAAAAGAGGCTGCCCTAAGGCAGCCTCTGTGAATATTTTTAACTTGATCAGATATCAGTATTCAGGTTCGAGTAATCCGTAACCTCCGTCATATCTCTTGTAAACAACACATACTGAATTTGTATCACTGTCGAGATATACGAAGAAATCGTGTCCGAGCATCTCAAGCTGAAGGATAGCATCTTCGGATGTCATGGGTCTTAAAGCGAACTGCTTGCGCTTTGTGATCTTATCATCCTTCTCGTCAACGAAGTCGAAATCTGCTCCGCCGTCATCCTCGAGATAATTAACAATTCCCGGGAAGTCCTTCTTTCTCTTAAGGAACTTGGTCTTCTGTCTTCTGATCTGAGATTCAAGCTTATCGACTGTTCTGTCAACTGCTGTAAGGATATCCTCATCACTTGCCTCAGCCCTTAAGATCTTACCGTCGAATTTCATTGTGATCTCAACGATCATCTCGGGACCTTCAGGTCTGATACGGACATTGAGTGAACCTTCATCGCCGAAGTACTTGTCGAACTTAGACATCTTGGCGGCGATCTTCTCTTCAAGTCTTGTACCGATGCGAATTCCGTTGCCCTGTGTAGTGATCTTCATAAAATCACTCCCTTCCGTTTTGAAGTTTCAAAAGGCTTTGACCTTTGATTAAATTATAAACGATTGAGGGAGCGAATTAAGTTAAATTTGTATTAATTCATCAGTCTTCGTGTTCAGACCAGATGTTTGCGCCGCCGCGGTCAAGAGCAACAAGGCCGGTACGGCACATCTCGATGATGTCGAACTTCTTCATGTACTCGATGAATGCATCGATCTTCTGGCTGTCACCGGTAGCCTCAATGCTGATTGCTTCATCTGTGAAGTCAATTATCTTCGTGCGGAATATGTTTGTAGCTTCAACGATGTCAGCATGCTGCTGTTCGGTGTTCCTGACCTTTATGAGAAGAAGTTCTCTCTTGATACATTCTTCTGCAGAAAGAACGATGACTTTCTTAACGTTGTAGAGTTTACGGAGCTGGGATACAACCTGATCCTTCTCGTTTTTCTCTGCACTTAAAGTGATAGTGATACGGGAATATTCAGGAGATTCCGTCTCACCTACCGTAAGGGAGTCGATGTTATATCCGCGTCTTGTGAACATAGCGGTAACACGTGAGAGGACACCGTACTGGTTATCAACGTAGATCGCAATGATTATCTTATTTTTCTGCATCGCTGATATCCTCCCTTCTCAAGATGAGATTGTTGAATGTTCCGCCCGGTTTTAACATCGGAAGAACAACGCTGTCGGTCTTTATCGTAAGATCGATTACAGCAGGACCTTTTACCTTATAAGCTTTCTTAAAAGCTTCTTCAAAAGACTCTTTGTCGGTTGCTTTAAAACCCTTGGCACCAAAAGCCTGTGCAAGCTTAACGAAGTCTGTCTTACGGTCAAGCGTGGTATTTGAATATCTTCCGTCGAAGAATATCTTCTGCCACTGTCTTACCATTCCCAATGCATGGTTATTAAAGATAACTATCGTAACAGGAACATTGTACGTAACTGCTGTTGCAAGTTCGTTAAGACACATGCCGAAGCTTCCGTCACCTGTGATAAGAACGCTTCTCTTGCCTGTTCCCATATAGCTTCCGATGGCAGCGCCAAGACCGAATCCCATGGTTCCAAGACCGCCTGATGTGATCCAAGTGCGCTTGTTTCTGAACTTGAAGAACTGGGCTGTCCAGCACTGATGCTGACCAACGTCAGTAACGATCCTTGTGTCGGGTTTTACGATATCGGAAATGATGTTGATCGTATCACGCGGAAGGAAAGGAAGCCCTTCATAAGCATCTGATTCCCTTTTCCTCAGCTGATCGACCTTCTTTATCCATTCGGTATTTTTCCGCTGCGGAGCAGCTTTGATAAGACGGTTTACAAAGTCTTTGATATCACAGCACACACCGAGATCAACGGGTACGTTCTTTCCTATTTCCGCACGGTCACAATCAACATGGATCTTCGCGGCTGACAGTGAGAATTTCTCTGTGCGCCCTGTGGCCCTGTCAGAGAATCTTACGCCTAAGGCTATGATAAGATCCGCCTTTGCAAGAGCAACAGAGGAAGCATATCTTCCGTGCATTCCCTGCATCCCAAGGAATCTCGGAGAATCTGAAGGGATCTCAGAAAG
>CADARM010000157.1 GCA_902790275.1 uncultured Lachnospiraceae bacterium | reverse complement strand
TATGATTGGAAAAAAGAAAATAATAGGTTTGTGCATTTCAGCCGTACATACCGGTTTTAAGGCGGATTTCGTCGAGATGCTTAATCAGGAGATTATCAGGGATAATTTCAAACTGATAGTTTTCAACAGCCTCTTAAGCGTTTACGACGGAAGTATTTATGATACCGGCGCTTCGTCCGTTTACAATATCGTCGATTTCGATATCCTCGACTGCCTGATCATTTTCGACAGAGGTCTTATCAACAAACAGAACGGTATAGAGATGATAGCGAAAGCTAAAGAGAAAAACGTTCCCGTGATCCTTATCAATTCCGAGAACGAAGGATGCTTTTGCGTTTCGGACGACTACAAGACATCTTACAAGAATCTCATAAGACATGTTATCAGAGATCATGGTGTAAGAGATACGTTCTTCATGGGCGGATACAGATGGGATCCCGATACACTCGATCGACTTGCATGTTATAAAAAAGCACTCGGTGATGAAAACATTAACTTCAGCGACTGGATGGTAGGATACGGTGAATTCCGTGATACCACGGCCAGAGAGGAAATAGACAGAGTCATCAAAGAGAGAAGAAAGCCGCCTCAGGCTGTATTCTGTGCAAACGACATCATGGCGATGGCTGTCTGCACAAGATTAAAAGAACTCGGATACAGGGTTCCGGAAGATGTTATAGTAACGGGTTATGACGGAATCGAAGAAGGCAAATATTTTATCCCGAACATCACCACGGTCAGACGTAATATCGAGGGCGAGGCCGTTGCATGTGCCAACCTTTTGAAGGAGATCTTTTCCGGTAAGGCCGAAAAGAGGATAATCAAGATCCCGTATAAGGTTATATACAACGAATCCTGCGGATGCCCGAGCGAAGAAGATTTCTCGGATTACAGGGAAAGAATGGCCGAATGCATGAAGATCAACAGGGATTTCTCCGCACACGAAGCCGATGTATTTGCGGGAGCGGATAAGTTCTTAATGTGCGATACGATGCCTGAGATGCTCGATGCACTCGTTAATTCCAATCTCGGTGAAAGATCGTACATGTGCATTAAGTCAATGCTCTTTGAATCATTGAGCATCATGTACAAGAGTAATCTTGATATCGATTATTCCAACGAATACATAATCCTTTCTTCCGAAAGCGATGAAGAATTCGGACTTATAAACGACGATCTGAAAATGATCGTTCCGAATGCTGAAGAGTGGTTTAAGGACGATACGGTATTTATCGTCAATGCACTCTATGTCGAGGATTATCAGTACGGACTTTACTTCTACAAGACCGAAGATATCCGTTACATGGCAAACCGTGTCAACAGAATGTCGAGAGCTCTGAACCTCTCATTCGGTACCGTTTATACCAGAATGATCCAGAAGGGCATGCAGATGGAACTCGAACAGGCTGCATTCCTGGATCCGATGACACAGATGTCGAACCTTAAGGGCCTTGAAAAATGGTTTGAAGAATTCAGCGAAAAGAGTGAGAACCATGAGACCGCTCTTTCGATGGCGATATTCAAACTTGATAAATACAAATATATCTACGAGAATTTCGGCGTAATGGAGATCGAGGAAGTCGTAAATATCATTGCCCGCGTCTTTACGAAAAACACGGGAAGAAAGAAATTTACGGCACGTATTTCCGACGATGAATTCGTGGTGGTCGATTATACCGGAGATCTTGATGATCCGAAGACTGCGGAAGAGATAGTAAACGAGTCTGTGAGCATGCTTCAGAGCGCCGTAGAGAATTTCAATTCCGTTAAGTTTAAAGATTACGGAGTGGAATTAAACGTAGGATATACGGTGCTTAAAAAGGGCTGGGATTCAGACCTTCGCTCCATCATGCGTCTTGCATACGGAGAACTTTACTTAAGCATATTAAGGGATAAGAGAAAGAATTACGTTCAGGATGTTTTGCAGGAAGATTCAAAGGATCATTACGATGATCTTATGACCGTTCTCGACAAGAACCTTCTGACATATTATTTCCAGCCGATCGTCGATGCTTTAACGGGTGAGATCTATGCGTACGAAGCTCTTATGAGAACATCGGGCGGAATAAATATCTCACCGCTCGTACTTCTGGAGACGGCTGCAAAATACAAGAAATTATACGAACTCGAAAAGATGACGCTTTTCGGGATCATGGATTATTATGTCGAGCATTTCGAACTGTTTAAGGGAAGAAGACTTTTCATAAACAGTATCCCGGGTCACTTTTTAAACGATGCGGACTTTAAGGATTTTACCGAAAAATACAGGGATTACATCAAGTACTGTGTATTTGAGATCACCGAACAGAATTCAATTTCCGACGGAGAACTTGTAAAGATCAAGACACTTACCGTGGATGAGATGCAGGGACAGCTTGCCGTGGACGATTACGGTTCGGGCCAGAGCAATATTCAGAATCTGTTGCGTTACACGCCGAACATCGTTAAGATAGACAGATTTCTTATCAAGGATATTTACAAGGATTCGAACAAGCAGTTATTTATCAGCAATATCATCGAATTTGCCAAGTTAAACGATATGCGTGTCGTAGGTGAAGGCGTAGAGACCGAAGAGGAATTAAAGACCGTGGCAAAATACGGTGTGGATTATATCCAGGGATTTTATACGGCGAAGCCCAATCCCGAACCTCTCGATTCGCTTCCCAAGGAAATATCCGAGCAATTCGACAAAACTTAAGATTCGGAGTTTTTGATGGAAAACATAAGACTGGATAAGTATTTGTCCAATACAACGGGCGAATCCAGAAGCAAGATAAAAGAGATATTAAAAGCAGGCAGAGTAAAAGTCAATTCCGTGACCGTTAAGGATCCGCAGACAAAGATCGCTGCGGGAGAAGATGAAGTGCTGCTCGACGGTGCAAGTGTTGTTTATGAGAAATACAGATATTTTCTTTTAAACAAACCTGCAGGATGCATAAGTGCCACAAAGGACAGATTAAGCGATACAGTGCTTGATATTTTTAAAGACGAAAATACCGACGGACTTTTTCCCGTGGGACGTCTTGATAAAGATTCCGAAGGGCTTCTGCTTATCACCAACGACGGAATGCTCGCACACGAATTATTATCTCCGAACGGTCATGTTCCAAAGACTTATTTTGTGGAACTCGACCGTGAACTCGAAGAAGCGGATAAAGAAAAGATAGAAAACAAAATAGACATCGGCGATGACAAGCCCTGCCTTC
>CADARM010000156.1 GCA_902790275.1 uncultured Lachnospiraceae bacterium | reverse complement strand
GTAAAAACCGTTTCCGTCGTAAAGCATTGCGCCCCATCTGTTGTCGCTCGCGGAGATCGATTCGCGAAGTGTGATCGCAACATACGAAAAACCGAATCTCTTCTTTAATTCTTCAGCTACGTATTTATAGCCTTCTGAATTTATCTCTCCCGCTGTAACATCCGTATCGGGTGCTTTTATCTTAAATACATCGTTTGCATCTTCTTCGTTTGAAATGCATACATCAACGTACCTGCAAAGCTTATCCATTACTTCGCCCGCTTTTTCTTTTGACCAGAGTTTGTTTCTGTAGTTAAGATCGCAACTGACGATTATTCCTTTTTCTTTGGCCTTCTTACATGCCTCAAGACAGATCTCTGCAAGTTCTTCGGAAAGTGCCGGAGTGATGCCGGTAAAATGAAACCATCCGGCTCCTTCAAAGATCTTATCCCAGTCAAAATCGGATCTCTGTGCTTCGGCTATAGCGGAACCCGCGCGATCGTAAATGACTTTGGATGCACGCTGTGATGCACCTTTTTCAAGATAATATATGCCTACTCTGTTTCCGCCTCTTACGATAAGCGATGTGTCGACTCCGTATTTTCTCAAAGAGTTTACAGCCATCTGACCAATTTCGTGAGAAGGAAGTCTTGTCACAAAAGATGTATCCGTTCCGAAGTTTGCAAGTGAGATGCTGACATTTGCTTCTCCGCCTCCGAACGTGGCTTCAAAAGCATCCGCCTGAACAAATCTTAAATATCCTTCGGGTGCGAGTCTTAACATGAGCTCACCGAAAGTTATAACTTTTCTGTCCGATAAACCGGACAGGTCTATCTTTTTATCAATGCCGGTATTTTCACAGTTCGCATCCGATCCGCCGAAGATAACCTTTATATCTTTTACGACTTTTTCGGTAAGTTCTTTTATCTTTCCGAAGTTGCCTTCCTTTATCGCTTTGGCATCTATCATAAAGCTTCCGCCGCATGCGATCACGTTTTTAAGCGCATAATAGGAAGCCATATTGTCTCTGCTTATACCGCCCGTCGGCATGAATGTCATCATGTTGTAAGGTGCGGACAAAGCCTTCAGCATCTTTACTCCGCCTGCAGCTTCGGCAGGGAAGAATTTAACGGTACGAAGTCCGAGTGAATATGCTTTGGCGACATCACTCGCCGTGGATACACCCGGGATCACGCATACGCCTCTTTCAAGGCAGTACGAAACTATTTTCTCATCAAGTCCCGGACTTACTATAAACTCCGCTCCCGCTTCCAGCGCAAGATCTGCCTGTTCGATATTAAGAACGGTACCTGCACCAACAAGCATGTCGGGATATTCTTCTTTCATTGCCTTAATGCAAAGATCGGCGCCCTCTCTTCTGAAAGTAACTTCAGCACAGGGAAGACCTCCTTCGTAAAGTGCTTTCGCCAGAGGCTTTGCATCCGATACGTTATCAAGTGCGATAACGGGGATCATTTTACATTCTTTTATTCTTTCGTATGTACTCATATTTCCCTCTTTATCTCTTTGAGCTTTTTTCGATCGCTTCCCAGAGTCCCTGCAAATACATCGCTCCGAGTGCTCTGTCGTAGAGTCCGTATCCGGGCATTGCTTTTTCGCCCCAGATCATTCTTCCGTGATCGGGTCTCATTATACCGTCAAAACCTGTATCGTAAAGTGCTTTCATGATCTCATACATATCGAAATCACCGTCGCTTGACAAATGGGCTGCTTCCTCGAAATTATCGGGTGTTATGAATTTTAGATTTCTTACGTGTGCAAAATGGATCCTTCCCTTAAGCGCATGGATCGTGTCAACGATATCGTTGTTCAGACTCGTTCCGTACGAACCCGTGCAGAATGTGATTCCGTTGTGTACATTATCAACTGTATTAATAAGCTTTAATAACTGTTCCTTGTTTGTGATTATTCTAGAAAGACCAAATACGCTCCATGCGGGATCATCGGGATGGATCGCCATATTGATGTCGTACTTGTCGCAAACAGGCATTATCGCATTAAGGAAATAAACCAGATTATCAAAAAGTTTATCCGCGTCAACATCCTTATACAGTTCGAACAGTTCTTTTACCTGAGCCATTCTCTCGGGTTCCCATCCGGGAAGAACAAATCCGTTGCAGTCTTCCTTAAGCGAATTGAACATATCGTCGGGATTGATCTTGTCGACCGCAGCCTGCGTATATGCCATTACCGTGGAACCGTCTTTTCGTTCTCTCGCAAGTTCCGTTCTCGTCCAGTCGAAAACCGGCATGAAATTGTAACATACCGTATGTATATCTTCCTCACCAAGATAAGTTAATGTCCTGATGTAATTTTCAATGTATTTATCCCTGTCGGGTGCACCTACTTTGATGGCATCGCAGACATTAACGCTTTCAATACCCGAAATCTTAAGTCCGGCTTCCTCCACTTCTTTTTTCAGTGCCTTTATTTCTTCTTTTTTCCATTCTTCTCCGGGAACCGTTTCATAGAGAGTTGTTATAACTCCTTTTACTCCCGGGATCTGTCTGATCTGATTTAAAGTCACGCTGTCGAACTTTGAACCAAACCATCTAAATGTCATTTCCATTTTTTTATTCTCTTTCTCGGTTTTTCAGGGATTTATCTTTGATAAAACACTATTTTTTATCATATAACATACAACCCCAAAAATCAATTTGCCAAAGAGCATTCGGACTGTCTTTCATCTGTCCTTTTTTTCGTACAAAAGGGGGCCGAAAGCCCCCTTTTGCCAAAGAGTGTTTTAGTGTTTAATTACTGTCTTTTATTGATCTCGTTGTAAAGATCTACGAGTTTCTGTGCATTTGCGTCATCACATGACTTAAGGTAGTTATCCCATTCTTTATCAATATCTTTCTTGCCTGTTACGAAGTTAAGTGTCCAGGTATTGATATTGTCAACCAGAGGTGTCTTCCAGAGGTTGATCTGCTCGTTCTCATCGGGTGTGGAAGCAAGAGCAGGATTAAGAGGTCTGATGTCTCTGTATGAAGAGATTCTTGCAGAGAAATCCTGAAGAGCGGGTGTAAGGTGGTCGTCTCTCTGAGATACCTTGTGTCCGTAGAAGAAGTTACCGCCTGCAAAACCGTATTCAAGTCTCATATCCTTGTTGTCTGTTTCATCATCGGGAGAGGACGGAGCATAGTGTATTTGATACTTGTCAAGCAGAGTGAAGTATCTAAGCAAAACATCATACATATGCTCAATCCTTGCCTTTTCCGCTTTCCGTTCTGC
>CADARM010000155.1 GCA_902790275.1 uncultured Lachnospiraceae bacterium | reverse complement strand
GACTCAAAAACGATCTTTTTTATCAGAGAATAGATATCAACAGTATTCGGCACAAAAAAATAATTATCAGCATATTTGATCATTGAGCCGAACATGCCTTTGATAAATGCCGCATCTTTTTCCTGTTTTATGTTGTCAAAAAGACTTAATATCTTATCGTTTGAATCAATGACATTTATCTCGGGCTCATCGAATTCAGCCTCATTAACCTCTGCAGTCATGTTGTCTTCAAACTTTTTGATATATGTTTTGAGTCCGAGTTCTTTTAAGATATTGTATCCGCCCTCGGAATATGTAATGACATTTTTTAATTCTTCTTTATCGAATTCGATAGGGGCATTTATCTCGATCGTTGCAAGCTTAAGACAAAGGTATGCAAGATCCCTGTTCTCTTCAAGAGATGTTCTGATCGCATTCTTGGAGATCTCACTTAAGGACTCGTATATCTTATCAAGCGAATGATATGTAACAATAAGTTCAGCTGCTGTCTTTTCACCTACTTTGGGAACACCGGGGATATTATCCGAAGAGTCTCCCATAAGAGCCTTCATATGAATAAATTCCTCGGGTGTCACATTGTATTTTGCATAAACATCGGCAGGATAATAATCTTCGACCGTAGTCTGCCCTTTTATGGTTTTAGGGATGCGGATCTTAATATGCTCATCTGCGATCTGTAAAAGATCCCTGTCCCCCGAAAGAAGCGAAACTTCGATGCCTTCTTTCTGAGCCTTTTTAGCCATGGTACCAAGAAGGTCGTCGGCTTCATATCCTTCAAGTTCAAGAGTTTTGATATTCATCTCTTTTACGAGATTTTTTATATAAGGCACCTGTTCTCTAAGTTCATCGGGCATTCCTTTTCTGGTGCCCTTGTAAGCATCATAAAGCTTATGTCTGAAAGTGGGTGCATGAAGATCAAATGCGATAGCAAGATAATCCGGCTTTTCTTCATCAAGGAATCTGAAAAGGATATTTAAAAAACCGTAAACCGCGTTTGTATGCAAACCGTTTACGTTGGTAAGATCGGGCACACCGTAAAATGCCCTGTTCATTATGCTGTTTCCGTCTACAAGAAGTAATTTTTCCATGATAAAGAATCCGATTTAATACGAGAATAGAGTGGATAAAAAGACTCCCAAAATAAATGCAGTCGCAAAAACAACGATACTGCAGATAAGTGCAAAATGCTTGTAAAACTTAGCCTTCGAATAAGCCTGATTGATCTTTTCGTTAAGTTCTCTTTCAAGATCAAAGGATGTTGCGGTATCGAGACGCTTCAAACCTTCGTTAACGAGAAACTCTATCGACAGCTCTTCCATGCACTCGTTGCATGACTTTACATGTTCCACAAAAGCGATGCAATTTTTGGAATTTAATGAATCATTAAGAAAGTCTTTTATTCTTTTTTTACACTCATAACAATTCATGTTCTCTCCTTAGTCCATACCCTATAATTTTACAACAAAAAGCATTTTTTTACTATATAAAAATCCTTGAATATGTGTGTTATTTATGATAATATACTTTTGTTCGCCGGCGTGTCGGAATGGCAGACGAGGCAGACTCAAAATCTGTTGTTGGCAACAACGTGCGGGTTCAAGTCCCGCCGCCGGCATTAAAAAACCCCAAATGTTTATCATTTGGGGTTTTGTTGTTATTTTAAGCTGATCTTAATGGCATCTTTTCCGAATGCCGAAAGGCTAAGATCGAGCGTTTCTATCGAGGTATCTTCGGGGATCTCGTAGATGAGAACAACCTGGTTAACACCTCCTGCATCGATACTGCCTTCAAAGAAGTTAAGCACATCATCAAGAGGAACTTTTGAAGCACTTATCTTGGTCGAATCGTTGATGATCGCTTTGAATTTGGGGTTTACAGTAGCAAGATCAACGTAAGCTTTATCGACGGAATCATTGCATATGTTGAATTTGACGATCATAAGCTTGTTCTGATCGGATGCAGTGAAAGCAAATCCAAGGTTTGAGTCGTTCTGAGGATATTTGCTTACGACTTCCTCTCCTGCAAAAACAAATTCGACACCGTCGATACCGAGATAATCATTGATCTCATCAGGTCCGTAAGATTTAACGGCATAGCTCGTTGACACATCATCAGGTGTATTCTTCTGAGCCTTCTCCTCTTTAAGTCTTACTTCCTCTTCTTCAATTTTCTTTAACTTTTCGGCTTTGATCGCCTCTTCTTCAAGAGCTTTCTGCTTTTCTTCCTCATCAAGGAGTCTTGCCTGATAATTCTTGTCATGCTCCAAAACAGCATCTGCCATATATCTTACAATCTTAGCTTCATCTTCTTCGCTAAGTTCGGGTATGGCATTAAAGCAGGCGCATAGAGGCAAAAATAACGCCGTACAAATGATCAAAAAATACTTTTTCTTCATAATCCGAATCTCTTTTACACAAAATTAAAAATCAATCCATATTATTTTATCGGCAATTCAAAGTAAAAGTTTACTCCGTTTTCCTCATTGGAACTGCCGTAAGCCATATTTATGGATGTCATTATGGCTTTTACGATAGATAATCCGATGCCCGTACCGCCGTAATCACGGCTTCTCGCTCTGTCGGCCTTGTAGAATTTTTCCCATATTCTATCGGCATCTTCATCATTTATCCTTGAACCGGTATTAAATACATTTATCCTTACAGTCTCTTCTTTCTTTTCAAGACTTATAATGATCTTCTTTTCGCCTTCACAGTAATGGATGGCATTTGAAATATAGTTTTCGAGAACTTCTTCTGTCTTGAACTCATCCGCCCAGACAAAGATCTCTTCTTCGGAATTTTCGAATTCGAGAGTTATATCGTTTTGTTTTAAAAGGATACTCGAGGAAGATATCTTGTTATTGATCATTTCGACGATATTAAATCTCTCGATCTCGATAGGCTTGTTGCCGAATTCGAGTTCGGAAAGCGTCATAAGATCCTTAACGAGATTGTTCATTCTGTTCGATTCATCGATGATAACATCCAGATAATAATCCCTGCTTTCCTCATCATCGATAATGCCTTCTTTCAATCCTTCGGAATAGCTCTGGATCAAAGCGATAGGTGTTTTTAATTCATGAGAAACGTTGGCAATGAATTCCTTTCGCATCTCTTCGTTTCTGTCTTTTTTCTCGATGTCTCTTAAAAGCTCATTATTTGCACTTTTAAGCTCGGAGATCGTTTTTTCAAGCTTATCGGAAAGATCGTTCATATTCTCTCCGAGCACATCGATCTCAGTCTTTCCCTGAGGCTCGAATTTCGCATCAAAATCAAGATCTTTCATTCTTGAAGAGATCTCGGTAAGCCTTAAGATAGGTTTGGTGATACGGTTTGT
>CADARM010000154.1 GCA_902790275.1 uncultured Lachnospiraceae bacterium | reverse complement strand
AAATACAGGCATTTTCTTTAATCATAAAAAATGTTAAAGATTAAAATTATTGTCTATGTGCAATTTACTACTTCAGAAATTTGCTTACTTTCGGAAAGTTTTGTACCTTTGCACTCGGATTTAAAAATAGTCAAACATATGCGTAAGATAAATCGAACGATAGATGAGAAGTACAAAGCGTGCCCCATACGCAACGTAATAGAAAAGTTTGGTGACAAGTGGTCGTTGTTGGTGCTATATCACCTCAACGAGCGTGGCACCATGCGCTTCAACGATCTGGGGCGTGACATGTCAGACTGCTCGCAGAAAATGTTGTCACAGACACTGAAACGTCTGGAACATGAATTGGGGGATGTGCAACTTTTTGACCGAAAGAAAAGTTGATCTTTCTTGCAAGACCGCCTGCCTCTTCAATATTAAGCACGGTATTCTTTTCCTGCTTAAGATTGGCTACAGCCATCTCCTTTGTCTTAGCTTCAATGTGACCTTTTTTCTTTTTACCGTCAGGACCGACGGCAGTATAAACAAATTCAGCCATTTTTTCCCACCTTTACTTATATTTATTTTAGTAATTATTTGGTTTCTTCGTCCATATCGTATGCAACACGTACCATCTCTTCAATAGAAGTAATGCCTTCTCTTACGTTTCTGGCACCTGCCATACGAAGTGTATTCATACCTTCTCTTACAGCTACTTCCTGAATTTCATCAGCAGTAACTTTCTGATGAAGTATTTTACGAATACCGGAAGTGATAGGCATGATCTCGTAAATAGCCTTTCGACCTTTATAACCCTTGTTACATTCGTCGCATCCTGCAGGATTAGGTTCGTATATGATAATGCTCTCATTCTGAGGAACACCGATCATTTCTTTTTCTCTGTCAGTAGCCTCGTGAGGGATCTTGCACTTAGTGCAAAGTCTTCTTACAAGACGCTGAGCGATAATGCCTACGACAGCATCACCGATAAGGTAAGATTCAACACCCATATCGATAAGACGGGTGATGGATGCTGATGTCGAGTTGGTATGCAATGTAGAGATAACCAAGTGACCTGTGATAGATGCCTTAACGGCGATACCTGCTGTTTCACCGTCTCGAATCTCACCGATCATGATGATATCAGGGTCCTGACGAAGGATGGAACGAAGGGCCGATGCGAATGTAAGTTCAGCCTTTACATTAACCTGTACCTGGTTAACTCCGGGTACGTTTGCTTCGACAGGGTCTTCAACCGTGATAATATTAACAGTTTCTTTATTTAGTTCATGAAGTACCGTGTAACAGGTTGTAGATTTACCGGAACCTGTAGGTCCTGTTACAAGGATGATTCCGTGAGGGTTATGCGTGATAGCATCAAGCTTCATTTCATCATCGGGATAAAGACCTAAGTGCTTTTTCTCTCTGGTAAGACCTCTCTTCTTCGTCATACGCATTACGGTTTTTTCACCGTAAACGGTAGGAAGGATTGATACACGGACGTCGTATTCTTCACCGTCTACGATTCTGGTAAGACGACCGTCCTGAGGTTTACGCTTTTCGGAAATATCAAGTCCTGAAACGATCTTAATACGTGCAACCATGGCTGCTAATACGTTTCTTGGATATGTAAACACTTCCTGAAGAACACCGTCGATTCGATTCATCAAGAACTGTATTTACGATCTTTACGATAGGAGCATCGTTTAATGACTCGTCATCTTCAACTTCATCAAAGTCACCAAACTCACCCGCATGCTCAGCCTGAAACTGCTCTGCAGCTTCCATAGCCTGCCTCTTACCGTAAACCTTATCAATGACAGCATTGATCGCAACGGCCGAAGCATATACCGGCGTAACTTCCATACCGGTAACGATCTGAACGTCATCGATGGCGCCTAAGTTCATAGGATCGCTCATCGCAACTTTCAATTTGTTGTAATCATTCTCATCGTATCCGAGAGGAACGAGGACGTCTTTTCTTAAGATATCTTCGCCTATCGAATCCAAGAGTTCCTGGTCGGGTTTGAAACCTCTTAAGTCTACAGAATCAATACCCAGCTGTGCGCAAATAACGCCGGAAAACTGTTCTTCTGTAACCAACCCCATGTTAATGAGGACTTCACCAAGTTTTCCTTTTTGCTCTCTCTGTTCTTCGAGAGCCTGACTTAACTGATCTTCGGTGATGTACCCTTTCTGTACCAACAAGTCACCGACACGTATTCTGTTACCAAAAATCGCCATAATTAAAATACCCCTGTTCGATTTTGCATAAGTACCCAATCGCGCACTCATACACTTGATATTATCTCATAATATCATCCATAAATAAATACTATTTATACAATTTTATAAATTCTTTATTATCTTACAGACTATTGAGCATATCTTCGAGTTTTTCAAACTCATCATCTCCGCCCATATTGTATTTATCTGCGAATTTTTTCATTTTATTAGCATAATCTTTTATATTCTGAAGGCATGAATCGGCTTGTCTGTCACCAAGATCCATTTTTTTCTGATCGTTTTCATTAATTCCTTCATAATACATCTTGTAACCGTTTTTTAAATCTTTTAAAGCCTGAACATAACTGTCATCCATATCTTTTATCTCAGGGTCTGTAATGGTAGCATTTCTTTTTTCCGCCGATTCAATAAGTTCATCAAGATATCCAATCTCTGTATTGATCACAGAAAGAAGAGATTTGTAACTTGTAACATTATTAATTTCACCGGCAGTGATCGTAAACGATTCCATCGTAATCTCATCTGATTTAAAAGAAGATACATACTCTCTAAAAGCCTGTCTCTTTCCGAATGAAGTAGTACAACCTGCAAGCGATACCAAGATCAATACGGCAGATAAAGCCATGCTTACCTTATAAATAACCTGTTTCATTAATTATTCTCCAATAAAATATGATTAGCACAACAATACGCAGTCTTTCATAGCCGCATACATAATGATTTTAACTAAAATACCAAAAATAAGCAAGTTTGCGGTGTCCCACTTTGCCGTATCTAATAAAATACCGCTTCAGCACCATACTTTCCGATTATTTCTAAGCAATCTTCCTCGCCCAATATCAGGCATATCGTCGACAATGCATCTCCTTCCAGGGAAGAATCAGATATTATGGTCACGCTCTGAATACCATTATCGACAGGATATCCTGTTTCTGTATTCAATATATGATGATATTTCACACCGTCGTATTCAACAAATCTTTCGTATGTACCGCTGGTAACCGCAGATTTATCTGAGATCTTCATGCTTTGTATGATATCTCCGGAATTATTTGGATCTTTTATTCCGATATTGTATTCTTTACCGTCGGGCTTATTTCCTATTACTACTATATTTCCTCCAAGCGAAATGATACCGCTTTCAACGCCTCGGGAAACGAGATACTCTTTTAACTTATCCGCTATATAGCCCTTTGCGATAAATCCAAGATCTATCTGCGCTCCGTTCAATAATCTGACTTTATTATCTTCTTCAAGGATCACATTTTTATAATCAACTTTAGCCAGTGCTATTTCCAGACTTTTGTCTGATGGTTTACATAATACGGGTTCTTTCTTATTGTTAAATCCCCAGACATCAACCAGAGGCGCCACTGTAATATCTACCGCTCCGTCCGTTTCCTCGCAAAACTCCAAAGCTCTTTGCAAAAGGTAATATGTTTCTCCGTCTACGGTAACACTCTCACCGTTCGCATTATTTACATTATAAATATCGCTCCCCTCTAACGTTCTGCTGAAAAGTTTCTCATATCTTTCGCACATCTTAAGACAGTCATCAAGATAAGCTGCATCCTTACTGTTATATACCGTCAGATTAATATATGTATCAAAATAATACCCGTCCCTGCTTACCGGCTTTCCGTTTTTACCAAATAAAAAAGCCATGACAATTATAACTGCCATAGATAAAGAGACTATTAAGATACTTAAAACTTTCTTATTCATAATAAGGTGCAATAAGGGTACCGGCAGAAACCGATACCCTTTTATAAGTAATTATATTCTTACAATTAATGAGTGTGGATCGAACCTTTTTTACATTTCTCAACACAGGTTCCGCATCCTACACATTTTGCATAATCGATCTTTGCATGGAAGTCTGTAACTTCAACAGCTCCTGCGGGACAGTTCTTTTTGCAGAGTCCGCAGCCGATACATCCGTTATCGCATTCTTTCATGGTAACGGGTCCTTTTTCCGTAGATGAACATGCTACAGCGTAAGGTGCAGCGTAAGGGATAAGTTCGATCAGATGCTGAGGACATACAGCGATACACTTACCGCATGCTTTGCATTTTTCCTTATCTACTTTTGCTACGCCGTTTTCAACATGGATCGCATCAAAAGGACATGCCTTTACGCAGCTTCCGAATCCCTGACATCCGTGATTGCAGGCTTTGGGTCCCTTATTGGGAACAAACATAAGCATCTGGCAGTCTTCCTGTCCGAGGTACTCATAGTTTGACTTAACTGCATCGCAGTTACCGTTACATTTCACAAATGCAACCATTCTTTCGGATTCAACCGCATCAACTCCCATTATTTCAGCAACTTTTTTGCCTACGGCTTCTCCGCCGACAGGGCATCCGTTTACGGGAGCTTCGCCTTTTACGATCGCAGCAGCAAGACCCGAACATCCGGGATATCCGCATCCGCCGCAATTGTTTCCGGGAAGGACTTCAACGATCTTCTCTTCTCTTTCATCAACGTTCACTTTGAAGATAACGGAAGCAATTCCCAAAAATATACCTATAAACAAACCTACCGCCGCCACAATACCGACAGCAAGTAATATTCCGGTTATACTCATATAAATCTCCATTCCGTCGAAACCATTCGACTCATCTTAC
This sequence comes from uncultured Lachnospiraceae bacterium, assembly GCA_902790275.1. GTDB lineage: Bacteria > Bacillota > Clostridia > Lachnospirales > Lachnospiraceae > UBA3766. Next base: position 139 of record CADARM010000154.1, on the reverse strand, counting down.
CTCAAATTCTTCCGGTCTCCTAGATAAGTCCCGAGAAACCGCAGAAAGCAATAGCCATAAGTCCGGCGGTTACCAAAACTATGGGCATACCTTTCATATACTTAGGTACGTTGTTATATTCCATCTTCTCACGAAGTCC
>CADARM010000153.1 GCA_902790275.1 uncultured Lachnospiraceae bacterium | reverse complement strand
TGGCACTGATCATATATAAAAAACCTGTGGCATCAGGTCAGTCGGACAGGAGTGATAAATACAAAAGAAAGTACTATCCTCTTAAGAGAACAAGAGGTACAGCGATATCGGAATTCTTAGTTGTGTTCGCGGTATGCGATATCATCCTTCCCGTTGTACCCGCATTCATGATACCGGTCATTTTCCCTTCGATAAAATGGTGGGTAGGCATCATTATCCTCGAGATCATCGGTACATGTCTGATACTCGTTTACTATCTGGTATTTGTATTTGATATCGAATATATCGAACTCGACGAACACGGTCTGGAGATAGTTCATAAGAAAGGAAAAAAACGCGAACTCTATTCCCGCGCTTCATATGAAGAATTTTATGAAAGACAGGTTCGAACCAAATATGCCGTTAACACAACGAGAGGTATCATCTTTAATGCGAACGGAAAGAAGAAGGAAGTCAACCTCGATTATCTCGGTGAAGAAGGTTTCGTGGAATTTCAGAAAGATTTCTTATATTTTTTGAGAAACGGTGTGCTCCCGATAGATGAGAGCAAACTTCCGACTGAGGAAAGTAAGGACGTCGATAACGCTGAAAAGAATGATTTCGCAAACCTTAAGAATTACAGAGCTTTTATTTTCACAAATAAAGTTTCCTACGCTGATCTTAAAGCACACATAGACGAATACTATCAACTTTATTCGGATGCATCCTCGTACGAATTAAATTATGCGATCAAAGAGATAAAAGGTACACAGTGGATCCGCATTGAATTTACATTAAAGAATCAGACTGCAAAGTATACTCCTTTCTGGGAATATCTTAATGCACTGATCTGGTTAAGCGACAAGACGGATACGCTCTTTGCATACGCATTTTCAAAAGAGAAAAGATACCTGCCTGTGATAGCAGGATTTGATAAAGACAATCCCGCCGGCGATTCGGTCCTCGGTATCATGAACAGTAGAAACTTCGTTGCATGTCTTCCTGAAGAAAAGATCGTTTGGAAAGAAGAGGTTTTGAAGAACCTTGACTATGAAAAATATCTTGAAACGAATTTCGGATTTGACAGAAGATACTTAAGCGATGACTTTACATGTGTACCGGAAGAAAAGATGCTTGAATGGACACTTCGCGTTACGGATACGGAAGAAAGGATCGAGAATATCAGGGACTTTATCGCCATTGTTGACGGCGCGCTCGAAGATGTCGAAAGCGGTGATGAAGAATTTCTGATCCTTTCGCCATCGGCACCTGTAAATCACATTACATTCATTCAGGCGTGTATGGATAAGGAACCCGAACTTATGCATATCGAAGCGGGACTTGATGAGAAGAAGGATGAGAACAGTCTTCCGACGATCCTCTGCAAGGATAAGATCGAGCCATCCGAGGTTCTGGAAATATTTATCGGTTTTTATCAGGAAGGAAAAGTCAATACAGACGGCTGGTATGAACTTGGTTTTTAATAAAGGGTTGCTATGAAAAAAAGAAGCATTTTAAGATCGATCATATTTATTGCTGTTGCGGTTCTGCTTTTTGCAGGATCTTTTTCCTCGTTGAGTAAAACTGCATATGCAAGCGGAGGTGCTTTCATTGATTCAGATGTTGAAAAGAAAGATGACGGGAAGAAGGTACAGGTCTTTACTGTCAACGGCCTTGAGGCAACCGAAGCAGATATGGATGGATTAATTAATGAAGTTCTCGGTGAAGACAAAGGATCGGAAGATGATACTGAAACCGGGGATGATACTGAAGAAGGCGAACCCCGTATGTGCAAAATCTGTGGTGAAAAGGAATGCATGGAGGGACAGGATTATTGCTTCGAATGCTATAGTAATATACAAAGCGCAAAAGTATATGTTGATCTGATGCTGGAGATGGAGAAGAAGAAAGCGGAAAATGCCGAAAAGCAGGCTGAGACCCAGGCAGAAATAGATAAACTGGCTAAAGAACAGTCGACTGTTTCAAGCACTCCCTCTGCATCAAAAATGTTTATTCCTGTTGTTTTAACCTTTGCAATGACATTCTGCATTATGACTTTCCTTGTTTTCTTAAAAAAGGCGCCGATCACAACATCTTCGCTGTATGATAATGACAATGAGGATGAAGAGCCGGACGAAGATGAGCCCATGGTAGATGACGACGATTTGTATGAGATCTCACTGGAAGATGAAGGTTATGAGATCTCATTGGAAGGCGATGGCTATGATATTTCATTGGTACCGATAGAAACAGAGGTAATCAGGGAATCGGGAGAAATTGAACTCATGCATCCCAAACCCGCACAAAAACCTGTACAGCTCGAACCTGAAAAAGAAACAAAGCAGCCCGACCCCGTCATAGCACCTGTTGCAGAACCTCTGAAAACAGAAACTAAAACTGTATCGACCGATGAAAAAGTACTTGACAAAAAGGCGTTCCTCGACTGCCTCAAGCAGCAGACCACTTCATATCGTTCGGGAGATCCTTTTGCGGTCTGTACTACCGATACCGATGACCTCTTCCTTATGCATTATTATCACAACAATTTTGTTCTGGTAAAAGTTGCAGTGGAAGATAACGGCAAACTTAAAGTTGTATATGACTACAGAAGAAAGTTTGAATTCTTTATAGAGATCGAGCATGAATTCGGAAAAGATTCTTTGAAGGTTCACCTTAAATCGTCTAAGGGAAATGAAGCCGACTTTGTTATAAGACCTGTAGTCAGAACGAAGATCAAAGGATATACGATCGATTACGATCAGACAAAAGATTATGCGACGATATCCAACGGATTCCTGCCCAATTACATTCAGTGGATCCAGCAGAATGCCGTATTTGAGGAAGAAAAGAACAAAGGACTTTCGAATCAGGAACTTAAGGAAAGGATCAAAAAACTCGACCCTGCAGAGAAAGCAAAATTTGTTGAACCTGCTAAAAACGGCAAGACGGATGAAGCGATCAAAGCATGTCATGAGGTCATGGGACTCGGCCTTAAAGATGCAAAGAAGATCATTGATATGAAGTTGTATTATTAAGATAAAAGTTGTGCTATAATTTAATTCTTTCGAAAGGAGGTAATTAAATGGCTAAGCAGAATATTTATGACAACGAGATCTTCTTTGAGGGGTATAAGAAATTTTCCACAAACCGGATTTCCTTCTGGTAAGAGCTAAAAAAATAAAATAAAATTTCGGAGGAGAATAAAATGAAATTTGATGAGTTGGTAACAAAAGTCAGAGGACTTGCATCCAAGGTGGATGTTTCCAATCAGGATTTCCTTGCAGTGCAGATCAACATTACAGGCAAGGAAAGCGGAGTGTTCTATGTTGAAGTTAAGGATCATAAGATCTCTGTTGAGCCTTATGATTACCATGACAGAAACTGTGCGATCACAATGAGCCTTACACAACAGGAAAGCTCAAAGTGGAAGGCGATATGGGTAAGGCACTTGAATTTTCAAAGATCTTAAAGAAGTAATTATCTTGGAAAACTTTGTATGAAGTTTTCGAGATTGCTCATATCTGCGAGTTCGAAATCCGAAGGGATATAGACAAATACAAAGCAGTACAAAGAGACCGCAAAGAGAACAGCGGTTAAAACCAAAGATATCGAAATGCCGGCGGCTTTCGGTATCTTTTTTATTTTGAATATAAGATCGTATCCCGTGCCGAGAAAAACAACAAGTGCGGGTAGAGCGGGATAAAGATATCTTCCCTGAGGTTCGTAATCGGTGCCCCAGCTGTAATAGAGTGAGAGGAAAACTACGCTTGCCGCAGCGAGAACGATCGGTAATAAAACCAAATAAATCTTTTTATCTTTTTCTTTTTTGAAAATACCTGTTATCAGCGAGACTAAGAATAAAGCAAAACCGAACAGTGTAAAGTAACGATATATCTTATACACGATACCGGGCGCGAGAACGTCCGTATATGCGAATGCCGCAAAGAAACTTCTCTCTGTTGAAAAGATATAGTCTTTGTCTTTAAGAAGAGTATACAGAGGAAGTCCCTGATTTTTAAGAGTATCTCTTGCACCGGGCTTAAGGGTATCTATGGCATATGTCTCGGATGACTCTGCAAGAGATCTTAGACCGAAGACATCACCGCTGTTTACGATCGTATTTCTTACCACGAAAAATCCCGTAAAGAGGATCACGATACCGGCGATGAGAAGAGTGTATTTAAGTATGTTTTTTCTTTCTTCTTTCTTTGCGATATAAAGGATCAAAAGAAACAGACCGGAGAATAAGATCCAGCCGTAGGAATTGTAATATGAAAGTGCTACCGTGATGATACCGGCGGACATTAAAACAGAGTTCAAAAGATTCAGTTTTTCTTTTACACATCTTACCCATGAATAAACGATGATGAGTGCGCCTGTCACTGCAAAGATATCATTGTTCACATAGCTTGAAAGAAATGCAAACTGAGGTATAGATGCGATAAAGAAAGTGATGAACCATTTTGTTTTTTCGTCTTCAAGGATCGTATCGGAGATCTTGAATGTTATGAAAACGCTTAGGACTCCGGCGAGGACGCTTGGAAATCTTGCGGCATATAGAAGGATATCGGATGCGGATGAAAAGACGGATACGATCTTCATGCAAAGAACACTTAAGAGTCCGGGAAGCCACGTGAAATAAAAAGCATACGAGAATCCCCAGAGTTCGTTTCTTATCTCTTCACTAAAGCCTGTGGGCAGAGTGTTATGTACAAAGATGTAATAGTATGCAGGGAAACGTACGTACTCGTCGGGACCGTAGTTATAGGGCTTTAAAATGCTCCAGACAAAATAATAGATAAACACTGCGATCAGGAAGCAGACAAGATATATATTTTTGTTTTTGGAGTGATCTTTTTTCATCGTTTGACAGGTTTTCAAAAATATCCTTTATCAGTAACACATTGTATTATACAAAAAGGTAATTAAAAATGCACCTTTATTGTTGCAAAATCGGCTCTAAAATTGTATTCTAAAAGTGGTTTGTTTTAACCTAATAAAGCAGAAAAGCGGTGGATGATTATGGAAAAGAATTATTTGGAAATGATAGCTTTTTGCGTGTACCTTATCCTGGTGCTTGCAATAGGTATATTCTTCTTTATCAAGGGAAGAAAGCAGACAGGTGACAAGTCTTATTTCCTTGGCGGAAGACAGATGAACGGTTTTGTCGCAGCCCTTTCGGCAGGTGCGTCCGACATGAGTGCGTGGGTTCTCATGGGACTTCCCGGTTCGATCTATTTATGGGGCATGGGACAGGTTTGGATCTCCGTAGGTCTTATGATCGGAACGATCTGTGCATGGATCTTTATAGCACCCAAGCTCAGAAAATACTCTATCAGTGCAGACGATTCCATCACGATCCCTCAGTTCCTTACCAACAGATTTAAATCAAAGAGTCCTGTTTTACAGGCAGTGTGTGCGGTAATCTTTATCATCGTATACTGTGTATATTCCGCATCGAGTATCTATGCGTGCGGTTCACTTTTCCACAACATGTTCGGATGGGATCCTCTCTACGCTATGATCGGAGCTACGATCATCATCCTTCTTTATACATTCCTCGGCGGATTTAATGCGGTTTGCTGGACCGACTTTTTCCAGGGCATGCTCATGCTCATGGCTTTGATGGCAGCAC
>CADARM010000152.1 GCA_902790275.1 uncultured Lachnospiraceae bacterium | reverse complement strand
GTATCAAAAAAAGGAAAATCTAAATTAATCCAGGCTTTTTATCCGGATGCTTTAAAAGTTACGGCTAATTTCATCGTTGACGGAAAAGCAAAGAGCTTAAAGCTTGAAAAAGTTGATGAAGCCGGATTTTTTGCGGAGTTCTTTTCTTTTGATTACGATTCTTACACATTCAAGATAGAATATGACGGTCTTACAAAGGATAAAGTTGTAGATCCTTACAGCATTCCCGTAAATATCGATGCGTCGGCGTATAAAGATATCCTTAAGGGAAAGTCGGTAAAGGCGTATGAATTCTTGGGAAGCAGAAAGAAAAAATACGGTAAGACCGAAGGTTACGAATTCTGTGTATATGCACCCGGTGCAAACTCTGTTGCTATCGTCGGTGATTTTAACAACTGGAAAGAAAACGCCAACCTTATGCAGAATGATCCGACCGTTAAGGGCCTTTACAAGATTTTCATTCCCGGATTAAAGGATTATTCGACTTACAAATATGTTATCAATCATAAAGGATCAAAGATCTATAAGAACGATCCGTTTGCCCTCGGTATCGACGGAGACAATTCGGTCTGTGTTCCTTTTACATACAGCGAAAAGAAAGCTAAAAAAGCCCCTTGTCCCAAAGATCTTGACCTTCAGTTCCTTGAAGTCGATCTCAATTCGCTTTTTAAAGAATTTAAGGATGCGGAAAAGATCTCCGATTATCTTTGCGATCATATTAAAAAATATGATTATAACAGCGTAGTTTTCATTCATCTTTTTAAATCTAACAATCCTAACGATATCTATGAAACGATAACGGCATATTCTTTTGATTCGGCAAACGGACTTACACCCGATTCGTTAAAGAGCATTATGTCAAAGATCAGAGCCCTGGGCGTTAACATGTTTATTGAACTTCCTTTGGCTTATGCATCGGATTGTGAAAGCGGTTTATCCGAGTTTGACGGAAATCATCTTTTTGAAAACGATGATGCAAGACTTTCCAAACATAATTTCTATAAAGCCATGCTTTATGATTTTACACATCCGTTTACCAAATCATATCTTTTATCAAGTGTTAACTTCTTTATGAATGAATTTGATTTTAACGGATATGTATTACCCAATACAGGCGTTCTTTTGTATCACGATTACAACAAGAATCCCGGCGAATTCATTACGGAAGAATGGGGAAGCACGCTTAATTCAAAAGGAGTTGCTTTCATTAAAGAGATAAACAGATTTGTGCATAAGGAATATAAGAATGCTCTTTGTATAGCAAGCATTTACGCTTACTACAAAGATGTTACGGGAAAGAGTGCCGATTCGCTCTGCTTTGATTACTGCATGAATACGGGGGCTACAGAAGAAATCCTTGAATTCTTAAAGCTCGATCCGGTGTTCAGAAGAGACAGACTCGATTCATTCCTTCTGTTCACTCATTTCTCAAATAATGAGGAGAAGTATATTTATCCTTATTCGAGAAAGGAAAATACAAAGGATTTTGCGAGCATTTACGATCGTATGCCCGGCGATAAGATACAGAAACTGTCAAATCTTAAGAGCGCTGTTATCTTCAAACATCTGTTATTCGGCTCCCAGCTTATGAATATCGATGTTGATGAGATCGAAGGTTGCGACAATGATATCAGGGAAAAATACTTTTCATTCCTTTATGATTTCAGAAGAGTATATACAGCCAACAAGCATCGTATCAGAAACTTCAACGCACAAAAGCCTTTCAGCTACAAGTGTATTGACAATCAGGTATTCACGAGAGAGTACTTTGACGGTGAAAAAGATTACATCATCGTATTTAACTTCTCGAAGGATTCCTATCAGAAATACAATATTCCCGTAACTCATGCCGGTGTTTACAGGGAAGTGTTCAATTCGGACTGCACTAAGTACGGCGGAGAAGGAGTCTGCAATACAAAAAACATTCAGACTACTGAATCCGAATCATCTGAAGCCGAGAATCTTACGATCAAGCTTCCCGCACTTTCGATACTTGCTTTTGAATACAGAGAATTCACGCAGAAAGAACTTGATGCTATCTTCTTAAAGAAGAAAAAAGCAATGATCAAATTTGTTGAAGGCGAGAAGAACAAGATAAAGGAAAAACTCAATGCCGATATCGAGGTTCTTAAAAAGGATGCCAAAGAAAGGATGAAAGAGCTTGACGAGCTTCTGATCCCTTATAACAAATAAAGAAGGTTATAAAAATGCTTGATATTATTAAGGATTATTTCAGTAATATATTCAACGAAGCGCTTTTAAATAAGATCTTTTCACTTACGTGGAGAGTTCTTATAAGTCTTGCGATACTTATCATTACGGTCCGCCTTGTAAAGCTTTTCAAGAAGTTTTTAAGGAAAGCTTTTAAAAACTTAAAGCTTGATGACGGCATTGCTGGCTTTCTTGTGTCTTTGATCGGCGTAGGATGCTATATTCTTGTCGGATTCTTTGTTGCGCAGAGCCTGGGCGTAGATGCGGCCAGCATCATAGCTTTACTCGGATCGGCAGGAGTTACCGTAGGTCTTGCGATCCAGGGCTCGCTTGCAAATATAGCCGGCGGTGTGCTTATCCTTATACTTAAGCCTTTCAAAGTCGGAGATTATATTATCGAGAATACTCACAGCAACGAAGGTACAGTAGTCGAGATAGGTCTTATTTATACCAAACTCAATACTTTTGATAATAAGACAGTCATTCTGCCTAACGGTACACTCGCCAATTCTTCGATCGTAAACGTTACTCACACACCTTTCAGAATGATAGAGCTTATCTTTGATATAGCTTATTCGGCCGATTACAATCTTGCAAAGGAAGTTATTGAAAAGATAATCCGCGAAGATGAAGCGGTATTGCAGGAAAAACCTGTTCTTATCGCAATGGATTCACTTGATTCGAGTTCTGTTAAGGTATGTTCGAGATTTTATGTTAAAAACGAAAACTTTATCCCGACAAGATACAGAATACGTGAAAAAGTGAAATTTGCTCTTGATGAGAACGGTATCGAGATACCTTTCACGCAGGTTGTAGTACACGAAGCGAAGTAGAAACTGTTATTCAACGGTATCCGGACAAAATTATTTGTTTTTGAAAAAAATAATTAAGTCTTGATTTAACACGCTTCTGTGTTTATAATATAAAAATGTTTTATATATAAAGCATTTTTGCCGGAATAGCTCAGTCGGTAGAGCACTTCACTCGTAATGAAGGGGTCGTCAGTTCAAGTCTGATTTCCGGCTTTCAAATGTAATCGGGGATGGGAACATTTATGTTTCCATTTTTTAAAAATATTTACCTTAAGAATCGGGAGATTTATATGGCAGTTCTCTGGGGCGGAAGATTTACAAAAGAAACGGATGATAAGGTTTTTAATTTCAACGAATCGCTTTCGTTTGACAAAAGACTTTATGCAGTA
>CADARM010000151.1 GCA_902790275.1 uncultured Lachnospiraceae bacterium | reverse complement strand
AACGCATACGTAAAACTCGTATTGCACAACAGGATCAACAATATCTATCATTTGTACAATCCTCATCTGTTCACTATCGAAAAGCTTGCGAACAAACTGCTGTTTAAGTGTAAGAGCGTTCCCAGAGAGATCTTTGACAAACTCCTTCGCGAGAAGATCAATGACAAGGACGTTGCGGTTCTTTCCTTCTACAGTTCCATAGCTTCAAAATCGAGAAATGTTCCGATCAGCAATTCGTACACTACCGGTGTGCTTTCTTCGCTTGGATTCAAGTGGTCGAATATCGGATTCCATTATCTTAAATATTTGAAGAGATTTATGTAAAAAGATATCTTCGCATCCGGACACTGAAAATGTCGGACCGCAGGATATGAGAATATATATTCAGAGGCAGTATCGTGAAAATTGGTATAGACATCGGATCCACGACGATCAAGTCGGTGGTCTTCGATGATGAAGGTAATTTAATACACAAGAGTTACGAGCGTCACTTCACGCTCATAACGGAAAAAACACAGGAAGTAATAAAAGGTCTGATCGATAAATTCGAGATAAAAGAACCCGTTATATGTGCAATATCCGGATCGGCCGGAATGGGACTTGCCGAGAAGGCGGGAATTCCGCGATCTCGGGGCTGTATAAACCTGCTTTGAAAAGGCCTCTGGCTCTTCCGATAAATCCGTTGTCTTCAGCGTTCTTCTGGAACATACCGTCGGACATTCTCCATGTCAGATTGCCTATTCTGTAGATATTGACTTTAAGGCCTTCCTCTCTTGCAAGAAGAACGGCTTCTTCAGCTTTGTATTTGGAATGGATGTATACGTTCTGCACGTACTTCTGTCCGATGTCCAGAACGAATTCATCAAATATCCTGTCGGTCTTCGGGATCGCTCTCGCATCCTTACAGAAGTTGATAACGTTCTGGGTACCCCATACATTCGTTCTCTCGAAGTCTTCGTAATGACCTGCGTGATGAACGTTTGCTGCGGTATGGATGACCGTATCGACCTTTCTTACAAGGATGGAATATTCGACATCGTTAAGTCCGAAATGCTCTGCTTCGATATCTCCCTTAACGACTTTGTAATTAAAGTATTTGTATTCCTTGGGGAAGTAACGTCCGAGAGTCTGTCTTAATCTCTCTTCGTTTCTTACAAGACATACGACCTTAACTTTGTTTCTTAATAACTCTCTTAAAACATGCGCACCGAGGAAGCCTGTGGCACCCGTCAAGAATACGCACTTATGCTGGTTCTTATATAATACGTTCGAATTCTTAAGGATGATCGAGTTAACGTCGACCTTGTTCTCTTCTTCAATGAATTCGTTGCTTCCCGCCATGTATTTTGCAAGCGATTCAACGGTAGGATATTCATAAAGTTCCTGTGCGTTGATACCGATCGTTGCAGCAAGTTCAAATGCCGAAAGCGAATCGCCTCCGAGATCAAAGAAATCATCATAGATACCGACTCTCTTCGCAAGGATCTGTTCGAATGCGCTTACGAGTTTTTCCTCGGTAGGATTGGTCGGAGCAACATATTTGACTTCGTTTTTAACAAGCTGGTTTTTAACCATTTCCAGAAGTTCGTGACGCTTGATCTTAAGTGTCGTCGTTCTCGGGAAATCTCTGTGTGTAAAGCTTATGAACGTGATCTTTTTATATGCGGGCAGTGATTCGTTGATCTTCTTTATCGCTGTCTCGATCGCTTTCTTTTTATCCTTGTCGCCGGGATTTTCGGGTAAAACAAGTGCACAGAGTCTGCCCTTGTCACCGTAGACGAACGAAGATTTAACACCTTCGATCACATTGATCTTCTCCTCGAGTTCTTCGGGATAAATGTTTTTACCGTTATCGAGGATGATGACATTTTTGCTTCGTCCTGTGATAAATACAAATCCTTCATCATCTATATATCCCAGGTCGCCGGTATAAAACCACCCGTCTTTTATTACTTCGTTGGTCGCTTCCTCGTTTTTGTAATATCCGAGCATAACGACATCGCCCTTAACGACAAGTTCGCCGTTAACGGTCTTTACTTCAACGTTATGAGGCTTTCCGACGGAACCGATCTTGTTTTCGGTAGGACAGTTTGCACATACCAAAGGTGCACATTCGGTCAGACCGTAGCCCTGGAAAACATTGATTCCGAATTCCGCAAAACATTCTACTATCTCGGGACGAAGTGCGGCACCGCCGACAACCACGTTGTTAAGATTGCCGCCGAATTTATCAAGCAGTGATTTAAATACGGAACGGCGTGCGTCAACACCGACGGTCTTGGCAGCCTTGACAAGCTTCTTACCGGAATTGATCTTTCTTGCGGTCTTGGGATCAAGCATGGAATCCTTGATCTTTTTATACAAAGCTTCGGCGATCGCAGGTACGATCAGAAGAACCGAAGGCTTGAACACATTTAAATTCTTGGCGATATTTTCAATACTGTCATTGATGCAGATCGTTGCACCGTAGCAGAGAATACCGAGGTTATCTACAGTAAGTTCGAATGTATGATGAATGGGAAGGACACTCATTACAACCTTGGGTCCCGCGAAGTTTGTCGCGAAATCAAGACGGTGGATCTCCTTTAAGTTACTGATGATATTCTTCTGGGATATCATTACGCCCTTGCTCACGCCGGTGGTTCCGGAAGTAAACAGGATCTCGCAGAGTTCTTCGGGATCTTTTTCGGGAAGTTCGACTTCTTTTGTCTTAAACATACCCGCAAATTCCTCGTTCTGCATGCAGTTTATATTGACGAGTTTTTTGATACCTCTCTTTGCTTCTTTGGCAACGGTCTCAAACTCTTCATCATAGAGGATCGTAGTAACGTCACCCGCTCTGAAAAGGAACATCATCTCATCTTTAAGGAGCATCTTATCGATGGGGATAACTATATTTCCGCTTAAAATGACAGCAAGAAAAGACACAATCCATTCATAGCTTGTGCTTCCCAAAATTGCGATATGTTCGGAATTTAAACCTTTGTTTACCAGTGCCGAAGCAAGTCCGTAAACATCTCTTTTAAGATCTGCGTACGTCCTGTCTTCGATCGTCTCATCGCGAAAAAAACGATAAGCGATATTCTCGGAATATTTTCCGCAAACATCATCGACAAATTCTTTTATTGTGTTAAAGTTATCACTCATTCCCATCCGCCCTTAATTTACATATCAAGTTTAAATACTCTCGCAAAATTCTTATAAAGAATCATTTCCCTGACATCTTCAGAAAGTTGTAATTTACTGAATCTTTCGTATTCCTTCTTTGGATTCCACATGGGAAAATCGCTTCCGAAGAAAAATCTGTCGGGACCGAAATGATCGATAAATCTTTCGGCAGTTGCAGTATCTATCATAAATAACGAACTAGATGTGTCGTAATATACATTATCAAGCTGAGGATTGTGGAAGGAATCCTTCCATCTTCTGTATCCTCCGAAATGTGCTCCGATAACGGTCAATTCAGGAAATTCTCTCGCAACTCTAACCATTTTTTCGGGAGCGGAAAAGTCATACCTGTCATCGCCCATATGGAAAAGAACGGCAAGTCCTTCTTCAGCCATGGCCTTATAGATAGGAAATGCTTTGGGATCATCGATATCGTAGCGCTGCATGTCATTGTGGAATTTAACGCCTTTAAGTCCCATTTCCTTGACACGTGCAAGTTCTTCTTTGAAATTGTCGTAATCTTTATGCATTGCCGCAAATCCGATAAGATTCGGATGTTTTGCGACTTCGCCGCCGATGAAATTGTTGATGCTTTCCACCTGTGCGGGTGAAAGTGCCGAAGAGCATACAAGCGTATAAGACGTTCCAAGTTCCTCTTCGCATTTAAGAAGGCTTTCCACGGATGCATCCGAGCTCATAGGGATCCCGTAAAAATCGCCTATCGATTCCGATGCTTTAAAAGCTATCTTTGTAGGAAAGATATGTGCATGAGCATCAATTATCTTCATTTTTTTCTACTCCTTTTTTGGATTTGCCGAACAAAAGATCAAAATCTTCTTCTTTGTAAACGAAAAACATAGAGATTATAAGCAGTGCAAATCCTACGGTCACAAAACTGTCTGCGACGTTGAATACCGGGAAATTAATGATTTCGACATAGATCATGTCAACAACATATCCGTGGAACAGTGTTCCTCTGAATATTCTGTCTATAAGATTTCCGATAGCGCCGCCGACCAAGAATATAAGGCATATCCTTGCAAGAATGTATTTCTTTTCGAAAGGCAGTTTGTAATAAAAATAAACAAGTGCCGCGATAACGATGGGGGTAAGGATGATGAACAGAACCTGTTTGTTCTGAAGCATTCCCCACGCCATGCCCTCGTTTCTCACGAAAAATATCTTTAATACTTTATTGATAATATAAAACC
>CADARM010000150.1 GCA_902790275.1 uncultured Lachnospiraceae bacterium | reverse complement strand
GAAACGCCGATTTTGAGAAAAAAATTGGTCCTATTTTACATTGACGGGAAAAGGGAATAATAGTATCTTTATTACGACAATTGTTAAAAGAATAACAAAGTGATTTGCCAAAGACGGCAAGAAGGGAGAAGTATGGATAGTAATATTATTGAAAAAGGCCCTATTACTGATGAGTTAATTGCTAAAATGGACAAATATTTCCGTGCCGCAAACTATTTATCGGCAGGCCAGCTTTATCTTTTGGAAAATCCGCTCTTAAAGAAACCCCTCACCATGGATATGGTAAAGAAGAAAATCGTAGGTCACTGGGGAACCGTTCCCGGACAGAACTTCATTTTCACACATGCCAATCGTGTTATCAAAAGATACGATCTTGACATGATCCTTTTATCAGGTCCCGGACACGGCGGAAACTTCTTTATAGCTAACGATTATATAGATGGTTCCTACAGTGAGATTTATCCTAATATTTCACAGGACGAAGAAGGAATGCAGAAGCTCTTCAAGCAGTTCTCATTCCCCGGCGGTGTACCCAGCCACTGCGCACCCGAGACACCCGGTTCCATTCACGAAGGCGGCGAACTCGGTTATTCCATCGCACATGCATGCGGTGCGGTATTTGATAACCCCAGCCTTATCGCTACAGTTGTTGTAGGTGACGGCGAGGCTGAAACAGGCCCTCTTGCTACATCTTGGCAGTGCAACAAGTTCATCAACCCCGTAGGAGACGGTGCTGTTCTTCCCATCCTTCACTTAAACGGATACAAGATCGCCAACCCTACTATCTTCGGTCGCCTTTCCAAAGAAGAACTTACAGATTTCTTCCACGGCAACGGCTGGGAGCCTTACTTTGTTGAAGGTGATGAACCCCTTAAGATGCATAAACTTATGGCAGAAGCTATGGATACCGTTATCGAAAAGATCCAGGCTATCCAGAAACATGCCAGAGAAAATAACGATGCTACACGTCCCGTATGGCCTATGATCGTTCTTCGTACACCTAAGGGATGGACAGGTCCCAAGGTAGTTGACGGCAACCGTATCGAAGGCAACTTCCTTGCTCATCAGGTACCCATCATGATGGATAAGCCCGAGCATTTACAGATGCTTTCAGACTGGCTTCACAGCTACAAGCCCGAAGAACTCTTTGATGAAGAAGGCCATGTTCTTCCCGAGATCAAGGAACTCTGCCCCGTAGGTGATGCAAGACTCGGTATGAACCCTCATGCAAACGGCGGTAAGCTTTTAAGAGACTTAAGACTTCCCGACTTCAGAGAGTACGGTTTTGATATTGACAAGCACGGTGCAAAGGAAAGCCAGGATACAGCTAACCTTGCAGCATACATTCGTGATATTTTCAAACTTAATGCAGAAGCGAAGAACTTCCGTATCTTCTCACCCGATGAGAACAACTCAAACCGTTTCACATCTGTATTTGAAGTTGAAAACAGAGACTGGAACGCAGATCAGTCCGATATGGACGATCATCTGTCAAGATTCGGCCGTGTAATGGATTCAATGCTTTCCGAGCATATGTGCGAAGGATGGCTTGAAGGATACCTTCTTACAGGTCGTCATGGTTTCTTCAATACATACGAAGCATTCTCAAGGATCATCGATTCCATGGGTGCTCAGCATGCTAAATGGCTTAAGGTTTGCAACCAGCTTCCCTGGAGAGAGAAGATCGCATCCCTTAACTTACTTATGTGCTCCACAGTATGGCAGCAGGACCACAACGGATTCACACATCAGGATCCCGGTTTCATGGATCACATCGCAAACAAGAAGGCAGACGTTGTTCGTATCTACCTTCCCGCAGATACAAATACATTACTTTCCACAATGGACCATTGCTTAAAGAGCCGCAACTATGTTAATGTAGTAATTGCGTCCAAGCATCCCCGTCCCCAGTGGTTATCAATGCCCGAAGCTGTTAAGCATTGTACACAGGGTATCAGTATCTGGGATTGGGCTTCAAACGATCAGGGCAAAGAACCCGATATCGTATTTGCAAGTGCCGGTGAAACACCCACACTTGAAGCTCTTGCCGCAGTATCTATTTTAAGAAAAGAGATTCCCGACATTAAGATCCGTTTCATCAATGTCGTTGACCTTTTCAAACTTGTTCCTCACAACGAGCATCCTCACGGTCTTACAGATGCTGAGTACGATATGCTCTTTACTACAAACAAGCCTGTTATCTTTAACTTCCACGGCTATGCAACACTCGTTCACGAGCTTACATACCGTCGTCACAACAACAGACTTATGCATGTAAGAGGTTACAAGGAAGAGGGTACCATCACTACAGCATTCGATGTTCGTGTACAGAACGATATCGACCGTTTCCACCTTGTACAGGATGCGCTTAAGTTCCTTCCTCAGCTCGGTAACACAGGTGCATACCTCTACCAGAAGATGAGCGACAAGCTCGTAGAGCATAAGCAGTACATCCACGATTTCGGTGTAGATTTACCTGAAGTTGTTAACTGGAAATGGGAAGACATTAACTAATTAACTTGAACTAAACCCAAGGAGGAGAAAAATATGAGCAAGCGTAAAAACACTTTTTGCGTTCGTGCTGCATCCGTAATTACGGCTGCACTCGTGCTTGCGATATTGTTTTTCTCCTCTTTTTATATTGCTCTGGAAGCAAATCATACGCATCATGACTGTTCAAAAGAAGAATGTCCCGTATGTATATGCATTCAGACCTGTCAGAGAACACTGCATCAGATCTCGGACGGAAGTGTCAATCTTTACGTGAGTGTGCTGCCTGTTCTCTTAATACTTTTTTCAGTCGTTTTAAAAGAAAGCGTTTTATTATCAGATACACCCGTATCAAGAAAAGTTCGCATGAATGATTGAAAAGTCTTGGAGTATTTTAAAGACATTTTGATCATACGGAGGTTTATTAACATGAAAAAATATATATCTTTAATTCTTGCAGCTCTTCTTGTTCTGGTTTCACTTACGGGCTGCAGCACAGGAAACGCAAACGGCGCAGGCAATGACAAGATTCAGATAGTAACTACCATCTTTCCCGAATATGACTGGGTTATGAACGTTCTCGGAAGCAATCCCGGAAACGCGGAAGTGACCATTCTCCTTGACAACGGTGTTGATCTTCACAGCTATCAGCCTTCGGTAGACGATATCGTTAAGATCACATCAGCCGATCTCTTTATCTATGTTGGCGGTGAGTCTGATGCATGGGTTGAGGATGTTTTAAAACAGAAGACCAATAAAGATATGGTCGTGATCAATCTTATGGATGTACTCGGCGATTCCGCAAAAGAGGAAGAAGTGATCGAGGGTATGGAATGCGAGGAAGAGGAAGAAGAGGAAGAAGGTCCCGAAGTCGAGTATGACGAGCATGTATGGCTTTCCGTAAAGAATGCCGCTATGTTTGTAGATGAGATCGAGGGTGCCATGGAAAACGTCGATCCCGCCAATTCTTCCGCATATAAAAACAATGCAGACGCTTATATTGCAAAACTTAACGAACTTGACTCAAAGTATGCTTCCGCGGTAAGCGAAGCAAATGTAAAAACAGTTCTTTTCGGGGACAGATTCCCCTTCAGATCTTTTTTTTGATGAGAATTCCCTTAAATCCGTGCTGACGATCGAAGGAACCGATCACAGTATCGCAGAGACCATTATTCAGAATACAGATTCAAAAGATCAGAAGATCCTGACAATGAATTCCATGCAGTCTGTTACATCAGACGATATTAAGAACGGTGCTGCGTATCTTTCAATAATGGAAAGCAACCTTGAAGTTTTGAAAGAAGCATTACAGTAGGAGTTCTTTATGAAAAAGTGGATAAGTGTATATGCAGGTGCTATGGCGCTTGCGGTAATTTTTGCTTGCGTTCACGGTAATGTTCCGATCGCCCAGACGATAGACAGTACTTACGAAAGCGAAGAGCAGGGTCAGGAAGACGCGGAAAATGTATCGTCCGAATCTTTGAACGTTCAGGATCAAAACAGCGAAAACGAGGCAGATAAGGAAACATACGACAGCGGGTCTTTAAACGATCTGAGCAGTGCCCTTTCAAAAGGCACGGATGAAAATGCATCAGACGATGCTGTCACGGGTTCCGGAGAATTTGATGTCGATCTGACAGTGATATCGGGACTTCTTGTATATTCCGAAGTCTACAATATGATGGCGTATTCCGAAGACTATGTCGGCAAGTCGGTTAAGATGAAAGGTATCTATACGGTTTATATCGATGACGTTACCGGAGCATTATATCACGCATGTATTGTACAGGATGCCACGGCCTGCTGTGCGACCGGCATAGAGTTTGAGCTTACGGATGATTATGTTTATCCTGACGATTATCCGAAGGAAGGTGATGAGATAACCGTAAGCGGAGTTTTTGATACCTATGATGACGGCGGTTATACTTATTGCACTTTAAGAAATGCCGTATTGTATTGATATTGCAATATAATAAGTTTTACGTTTATAATTATCGGTAGCG
>CADARM010000149.1 GCA_902790275.1 uncultured Lachnospiraceae bacterium | reverse complement strand
AGAAGGTGAACGTTTTATAGATTGAATAAGTAAAGGAATATAATCCGGATCATATTTTTCTATATAATGAACCATGGCACCAGGCATCCCAAAATCATCAAGGGGGTGTTTTTCCATGATGCGTAATAAATCTTCTACTATTTCGAAACCTGCACCCTCAGCCCTTATTCTTCCCATTATTTCGTCCATTTCATTTTCGAAATCGTCAGCACCTACGAGTTCATCAAGCTGCTTAATCAACTCATCAATCATTTTGAACCTCCTAGTTCCATTTTTCACACCCTTAACCATTTATACTGAAAGTTAATCTATTTAGAAATATTGCGATATTCCTAAATACATAATCCACTTCAAGGATATCATATTAAGTCATTTAAAGGAAAGAACAAAAAAAGACACCGATTTGATGTCTTTTAGAAGAGCGATAGACGGGGCGCTGGATGTCCGGTGGACATCCGTTTAGCGCCGACCGTCGCACGACATCCGGTGGATGTCGGTTTTGCGACGACCGTAGTGGAACGAAGACAGCGAAGCGGAGACTTCGAACCCGCGGGTTCGAGTCCGGCCAAGCAAAAAAATAAAGGACATTGATGTGAATCAATATCCTTTGAATCGAGCGATAGACGGGACTCGAACCCGCGAGCTCAACCTTGGCAAGGTCGTGTGCTACCAACTGCACCACTATCGCATTTATTTGTCCGTTCGTCGCGGACAAATAGTATATTAACAAATTGGATTTAAAAAGTCAACATTTTTTTATATGTATTATTGAATATTTACTTCAATCTCGCCGGAAGTGGTTTCAACATTGACGGTTTTAGATGTACTTCCTGTCTGTTTATACGTACCATCCTTGTCGTCTCCGTTAATCTCAACATCGCCTGAAGTTACCTTCGCATCGATATTGTATTCGGAAATATCTCCCGACAGGTCGAGTCTGACGCTTCCGCTTGTAACATCAACTTTAACATTTGATATTACAGCTTCATCTGCAATAAATTCTCCCGAAGTTGCTTCTGCAACCAGATCACTTATTTCACATCCTGATAATTTGATAGAACCCGATTTGTCTTTTACCTCAACTTTATCAGCTTTTATATTATATATTCTGCATTCTCCGCTCGAAACTTCAGTATTCAGAGTTTCGCATTCAACAGTATCTATACTCTGTCCGCCGCTAAAGGCCTTGCAATTGATCGTTTTTGAATTGACATTGTTTAAATCAAGATCTCCGGAAGTCTGATTTGTCTTAAAATCTTCGTACTCGCAGTCTCTTACTTCTATGCTTCCGCTTGTTGAGGATAACTCAAGTTTTTCTCCTTTTGATCCTTTTACGCTGATCTCACCTGATGAAACAGATAATGTACCGTCAACATTAACCTGATCTATTGAAAGAGATCCGCTTGTCATATCGATATCTGCGATCTGATCTTCAGTAACATATATTCTGTAGTATTCATTATCCAGGTCAAACTGAAGTCCTATTTGTAAATGATTTTCATTTTTCTCTTGAACGTAGAGCGTTTCGTTTTCAACATTTATCTCAGGTTCGTTATCTTTTCTTAAATGATATTCGATCTTGTTTTCTTCTCCGGGAAGAATATATACATCAGCACTGGATAAATCTATATCCATTTTACTGAAGTCATCGAGTTTTTCACTTCCGTCATAATATTCAACCTGCTCGAAATTTACGTTATTAAAATTAAATTTGTAGAAAAGCGTTCCTCCAAGGAAAATGCCTAATCCTATAAAAAGAGCACCAATAAGTAAAAGCCCTGCTATTATAATGGCTAAGATCTTTATTAATTTTTTCATTTCTTTTCCTCTTTTCTATTCTGCCTTTTTCTTTGAAACAGACTTCTTAATGATCTTCACAATAAGTCTGATAATTAAAATGAACAATATTATCGTGATCGAACAGATTGTAAGGCCGACACCCAGCAAAACTGCGCTTGTTCCGAAGCATACAAGTTTCTGTCCGATCCCCGGTGCAAATATACCGGCAAAAAGCACTGCAACGCCGCTGCCCATTACAATGATTCCTATTGCCAGGAACCAAACGAAAACAAACAGGATCATTAATAACAAAACCAGTGCAAGGATCACTAAGCACACTGCAAGGGGTAATGTTATGGGCAAAGTCAGGATCGAGATGATTGCGAGCCAGATGATCGAAGCCGTTTTCTTTGCCGACTTCTTTTCCTCATTCTGCTCTATATGCTTCATCGTACAGTCAGCGATTATATTCTTGGCAACTTCCTTGGGCTTACCCAGTTTGGCAGTAACGTCCTCGTTTTCGTCAAAGCCCGAATCTTCTAAATATTCTGTATAAAATGTTATGGCATCTTCCCTGTCCTCTTTAGGAAGAAGGCGAAGTTGTTTGGAAAGAGCCGCCAGAAATTCTTTCTTATTCATTTACGTTTCCTCCTATCAGCATGTCAACTTTGTTCTTGTATCCGATCCATTCCGTTCTGTAAAAATTCAAAAGTTCTCTTCCTTTGTCTGTGATCGAATAATATCTGCGATTTCTGCCTTCGAAGGGTTGATCGTAAGTTGTCAGATATTCTGATTTCTGCAATCGTCTTAATACCGGATATAAAGTCGATTCCGAAATGTCCACAACTTCCTGGACTTTCTGAGTAAGCGTATAACCGTATGCATCGGACTGCGATACTATTCCGAGTACGCATGCATCCAGAAGCGGTGCCGTAAGCTGGTATGTCATCTTATCTCCTCCCGAATCTATATTTGAAAATCATAGTTATTTTTGTTTTCGTATAATACTATACGGCGTATAATATTGTTTGTCAACAAATATTATATTTTTTCTAAAATTTTTTTCACAGTCCTCCTGGAAGTCCCTGTTTCAGGGCATTTCAGGCAAGCACAAAAAGAGCCGTTGCAAATCCTGCAACAGCTCTCTTGTTATGTTATGTAAACGATATTAAATTATGTAAACTTTATCATCTCGCCGTGAAACCGTTTTCGTCCACATCGATCGTAATGGTATCGCCTTCGGAAACATTGCCGGAAAGGATAAGTTTTGCAGCGAGCGTTTCAACTGTCTTTTGAACATATCTCTTAAGAGGTCTTGCACCGTAGTTGGGATTGTAACCCTCTGCTATTACTTTATCCTTGGCAGCATCGGTTAACATAACTTTATAGTCCCTGTCTTCAAGACGTTTATTAAGATCAGCCACGATAAGATCGAGGATGCCTGCGATCTCTTTCTTTCCGAGAGGTTTAAACAGTATCGTTTCATCGATACGATTAAGGAATTCCGGTCTGAAGAACTTATGAAGCATACCTGTGACCTTTTCTTCCACGCCTTCTTCAAACTCACCGTCTTCGTCTATTCCTTCAAGCAGAACATCCGCACCGATATTCGAAGTCATGATTATAATGGTATTCTTAAAATCTACCGTTTTTCCGTGTGAATCAGTGATACGTCCGTCATCAAGCACCTGAAGTAGAACGTTGAATACATCGGGATGCGCTTTCTCGACTTCATCAAAAAGTACGACCGAATAGGGTTTACGTCTTACGGCTTCGGTAAGCTGACCGCCTTCGTCGTATCCCACATATCCGGGAGGAGCTCCGATAAGTCTCGATACGCTGTACTGTTCCATATATTCACTCATATCGATCCTGACAATGTTGTTTTCATCATCAAAGAGCGACTGTGCGAGTGCCTTTGCAAGTTCTGTCTTGCCGACACCTGTAGGTCCTAAGAAAAGGAACGAACCGATGGGTTTTGTGGGATCCTTTATTCCG
>CADARM010000148.1 GCA_902790275.1 uncultured Lachnospiraceae bacterium | reverse complement strand
CTCGACGAGCCTACAAACCATTTGGATCTCGATGCCATCGCATGGCTTGAAGAATTCCTTATCAATTTCGAGAACACTGTCATCGTCGTATCTCACGACAGACACTTCTTAAATAAAGTATGTACTCAGACTGCAGATATCGACTACGGCAAGATCCAGCTTTACGCAGGTAACTATGACTTCTGGTTTGAATCCAGCCAGCTCCTCGTTAAGCAGATGAAGGAAGCAAACAAAAAGAAGGAAGAAAAGATCAAGGAACTCCAGGAATTCATCAATCGTTTCTCCGCAAACGCTTCCAAATCAAAGCAGGCTACATCAAGAAAGCGTGCTCTTGAAAAGATCGAGCTTGAAGAGATCAAGCCTTCAAGCAGAAAATATCCTTACATCGATTTCAGACCCGACAGAGAAATAGGTAACGAAGTTCTTCAGGTTGAGGGAATCTCAAAGACCATCAACGGCGAAAAGGTTTTGGACAATATCTCATTTATCTTAAACCGTGAAGATAAAGTTGCATTTGTAGGAAGCAACAAATTGCAACTACTACTCTTTTCCAGATTCTGGCAGGCGAGATGGAACCCGATGAAGGAACATACAAATGGGGCGTAACCACATCACAGGCTTACTTCCCCAAGGACAATACAAACGACTTTAATACGGATGATATCATCACTGACTGGCTCATGGGTTACTCACCCGTAAAAGATATCACATATGTAAGAGGTTTCCTCGGAAGAATGCTCTTCTCTCAGGACGATGCTCTTAAGAAAGTTAAGGTTTTATCCGGTGGTGAAAAGGTAAGATGTCTTCTTTCCAAAATGATGATCTCCGGTGCCAACTGCCTTATCCTTGACGAGCCTACAAACCATCTCGATATGGAATCGATCCAGGCATTGAACAACGGTCTTATCAGATTCTCGGGCGTTGAACTATTCTCATGTCACGACCATCAGTTCATCGAGACTACAGCCAACAGAATCATGGAGATCATGCCCGGCGGTAAGCTTATCGATAAGATCACTACATACGATGATTATCTTGCAAGCGATGAAATGGCAAGAAAACGTACTATCTACATTGCAAAGAAAGAGGATGACGAAAACTAAATGCAGGCTATTGATTTACATGTTCATTCGACTTTTTCAGACGGAACTCTTTCCCCTACGGAACTTGTCGATCTGGCTTTAAAATCAAATCTTGAAGCATTTGCACTTACCGACCACGACACCATCGACGGCATTGGTGAAGCCATTGAGGCTGCCAGAGGCAAAGATATCGAAGTCGTACCCGGTATCGAGTTTTCTACGGAATACAAAGGCAAGGATATCCATATTCTCGGATACTATATCAATCCCTGCAACGAATCATTTTCAAAGAAACTGGTTGAATTCAAAAATTCCAGAGAAACACGAAACAGGAAAATGTGCCAAAAATTAAAAGACCTCGGAATCGATATCGATTACGAGTCTTTTTGTGAGCTCTTTCCCGACAGTGTCATAACCAGAGCTCATTATGCAAAATATATGATCAACAAAGGCTATATCAGATCCATTGATGAAGCTTTTGACAAATATATCGGCGACGATGCACCCGGTTTTGTTCCGAGAGAAAAGATCACTCCTTCCAAAGCAGTATCTTTGATCCTCGAATGCGGAGGCATACCGGTACTCGCCCATCCCATTCTCTATAAATATTCGGATTCCGCTCTCGAAACTCTTGTTTCGGAATTACAGCGTGCCGGATTAAAGGGAATCGAAACCATCTATTCGACATATTCCAATTCAGACGAAAGGCTTATAAGAAAGCTTGCAAGCAAATACAGACTTCTTATAACCGGCGGTTCGGATTTCCACGGAACAAACAAGCCCAACCTTTCTTTGGGATGCGGACGCGGAGACCTTTACATTCCCGCAAAGCTTTTAACTTCCTTGAAGAAAGCTTATCTTAAAGGATTTGTTCCGACCAAATCGATCCATTCCGCGCTTTTCTTTGATCTTGACGGAACACTCTTAAATGACGAAAAGATCATTACTCCGATCACCAAGGCACTGCTTTACAAAGCATGCGAAAACGGAAATAAATTCATTATCAATACCGGCCGCCCTCTTGCTTCCGTTCTTAAGATAATAGAACGTCTCGGCATTGAAGACATCACAGATTATGTTGCTGCTTTTAACGGCGGTATAGTCTATGAATACAAGACAAAGAATATTCTCGAAAAGGTAACATTGAAAAAAGAATATTCCGAATTCGTTAAAAAAACAGCCATCGAAAACGGCTGTCATTTCCACACTTATTCGGATTATGAAATACTTACCGAGAAGCAGACAAAGGAAGTTGAATATTATTCAAAGTATGTCGGACTTCCCTTCAGGATCGTTGAAAACGTTATCGATGAAGAACCTACACCTTACAAATTCCTTATCATGAATTTCGAGCATCCCGAAGTATTGAAAGAAGTTCAGGAAATAGTCGAAAAAAAACTTAAAGGAAAAGCATTCTGTATTTTCTCATCGGATAAATTCCTGGAAGTTATCCCGATCGAATCAGGCAAAGGAAATGCCCTTAAATTCATCATGAAAGCTTCCGGCATTAAAGAGAACCACTCTTATGCTTTTGCCGATGAAGAGAACGATATAACGCTTTTAGAGGCCGCTTCAAAGAGTGTATGCATGATAAACGGCAATCCCAAACTTAAAGCCGTATCAGATTACATCACTTTCAGAGACAACAATAACGACGGTCTTGCGGACTTCCTTGAATTATTCTCCTAATCATTCGTTATATTCTCTTATTTCATCGTATTCCTTGCATAAAGGAAAATTATATTTAACACAAAGATCATCAACGAGAGCAAGTAAATATTTGCTCTCTTTTTTTCTGTTTAAATTAAAGAGGATCGATACTTCATTATTCTTAAGATACGAAACAAGGAAGTTTAATTCTCCCATCTCTTTGATCTTGTTCTGAAGATCTTCACAGTAATTCTTATATGCTTCTTCTCTCTCTTTTTTCCTGTCGAGATATCCTTTTTTTATCGGATCGTTCGGCAGGGATTTTTCTTCTCTGACTTTTCTGTCATTATCAGATGTTTTGGTTATCTTATTCTCTTCGACAATCTGCTTTTCTTTTTTGCCTGTTTTGGCTGTTTTATCTTTTTTCTTATCTTCGGTTTTTTTATCGGACTTAACTATTTCGGTTTTTGCTTTTTTCTTTGGAGTACTTTTCTCGTTCTCGGGATAAGCGATCTCGCCCACAAGATCCTCAACTTTCATGTTAAGAACATGTGCTATCCTTATAACCGTTTCCGCAGAACATTTCAAAAGAACGGATTTGCCCGTACTGATATCGCAGATCGTTGAATAAGGAACTCCCGATTCTTTGGAAAGTTTATATTTGCTTATTTTCTTACCTTCTAAAAGCTTGTTAAAATCCATACCCGAAACTACCCCAATATTTTATTTCGAATGTTTTATGGTCTGAAGGATCTTTGATACCGGAAGGCCGACAACATTCTGATAATCACCGTCGATCTTTTCGACATATTTTCCGAAGATCCCCTGGATGCCGTAGGCTCCGGCCTTATCATACGGCTCTTTCGTGTTTATGTATTCTTCTATCTCTTCATCCGACATAGGATAAACATAAACCTTTGTTTCCGAATAATCGGTCACTTTTCTTCCGTCATTATAAAAGATCGTAAAGCCTGTAAATACAGAATGTTCTTTGCCTTCGAGCATTTTGATCATTGCTCTTGCATCTTCTTTATCCGCAGGTTTTCCTAAGATCTTACCGCCTGCATATACAACGGTGTCTGCACCAAGAACCAGCGTATCCGAATCTTTTATATTGTCCTTTTCATTATTATAAACCGATTCCGCTTTTAAAAACGAGAGTTTTTTTACCAGTTCCACAGGATCGTTTTCATCGATGTTTTCATCCGCATCCGAAGGACATATCGATATCTTTGCACCTGCATTTTCCAAAAGTTCTTTTCTTCTCGGTGATTTTGAAGCAAGTAAAATATTTAAATTCATGATTCCGTTTCCTAAAAGATAAATATATATGAAAATTCCGACGGTAAAACCGCCGGAATTCTATACCTTAGAGCATTTTCTCAAGTTCGCTCTTAACTGCCTTTAATGCATCTTCAATACCTGCGGGATTCTTTCCGCCTGCCTGAGCCATATTGGGACGTCCGCCACCGCCGCCTCCTACGATAGGAGCAACCGCTTTGATAAGGTTGCCTGCATGAGCACCTGCCTTAACAGCGCCGTCTGTAGCCATGATCACGATATTAACTTTACCGTCCGCTGCAGACATAAGTGCAACTACGCCTTCGCC
>CADARM010000147.1 GCA_902790275.1 uncultured Lachnospiraceae bacterium | reverse complement strand
CCGTGAAGTTTGATGCGCCCTTAGTAGGCTTATGGTCACCGCCGCATAAGAATGCACCATTTGTATGTATAGAACCGTGGTATGGACGTTGTGATAAGGACAGCTTTGAAGGGGAGCTTTCGGAACGTGAATATGAACAGAAGCTTGGCGCAGGGGAAGAATTCAATGTATCGTATAAGATAAGTATCTGAACGGGAGAAACTAAGTAATGGAACAGAAAAGCGGCATCAGGACTACGTCTCCTTTGAAGCCACCTCATGCCAAATATGTGAGGTATTGATATGGAAATATGGTATTATGAAGTAGTAAGCATAGACGGAGATTATGCTAATCTAAAGAGAACCGATATCGAATCGGACGATCTTAAACTTGTGGCAAGAGCATTGCTTCCCGCTGAGATCTATGAAGGATGCACATTAAGATACGAACTGATGCAGTATTACATGGAATAAAGAGGGTTTATTATGCAGCTGACATCCGGAATAATCGAAGTAGATCTTCACGGTCTTCGAGTGGAAGAAGCCGTTAAGCGTGCCAACGATGAAGTTAACAAGGCATCGGGATCGGTTTATATCATCCGCCTCATCCACGGTTATCACGGTGGCACGAGGATCCGCGAAGCCATAGAAGACGAGTTTTCCTGCGGACGCGTTCCCAAGGTGAAAAAGATCCGTCCGGGAAGCAATCCCGGGATAACGGAACTTATCTTAAGAGAGATATAGGTATAGCCTGCATTTCTTGACAACAAATAGTCAGAGGTGTAGTCTTCAGATAGTGAAAAAAATAAAAAGTAAAAGGAGTATAAATCATGCAATTCGAACAGTTACAAAAAGATATGATAGCAGCCATGAAGGCTCATGATAAAGCAAGAAAGGATTCGATCTCTGTTCTTGTATCCGCAGCAAAGAAGAACGCGATCGACAACGGATGCAGAGATGATATCACCGAAGATATCGTTAACCAGGCAGTCCTTAAGGAATTAAAGAGCGTAAAAGAACAGATCGATACCTGCCCTGCAGAAAGAACCGAATTACTTGCGGAATACAACGCACGTCTTGCTGTATTCGAAGAATACGCACCCAAGATGCTTTCCGCTGAAGAAGTTGAGACCATCCTTAAAGATAAGTTTTCGGAAGTTATCGCAACAAAGAACAAAGGCATGATCATGAAAACAGTTATGGCTGAGCTTAAAGGCAAGGCAGACGGTAAAGTGATCAACGAAGTTGTTGCAAAGCTTTGCCGGTAATCAAACACGATAGAAGCGCTAAACCGATCTTCGAAAGAAGGTCGGTTTTTTAAGTCCAATAAAAGAGATTTTTTTACGGTGTGCTTGAGGGCGTTTTATGGGACACGGGTTTTGAGATTTTTATGTTAGGATTAACTCAGTTGAAAGGGGTTTTGAATGAAAAGGTTGCTTTACTGGATAAAAAAGAATATAAAAAGAGACAGAGGCTGTAAAGGCTTTTGTTTAAACTGTGAGTATTATGATACCTGCAGGGAAGACAGAGCGGGTACGAACCGGTAGAAAGGAGGCTTCCATGGGATTATTCAGCGATCTGTTTGATGATGCACCGAAAGGTGATTTCGATTACAAAAGATTAAGAAAAGATCTTGAAAATGAATATGCTGCACAGAGTGCGGGCTTTTCCGGAGGCTTCGGTTTCTGCCAGATGCTCGATGTTTCAAATGCAAGCAATGAAAAACTGCTTAAAATGGCAAAAAAGGAAGGCTTTAACCTTAACAAGTATAAAAAAAGATGATCATGGGCAAATCCGATCAAAATTCATTTGATCGTAGTCCATCATAAGTCCTACATGAATCTGTTGACCTGAATTGATTGTTTTCGGAAACGGAGGATTTCATTATGCCAAGTGGAAAGAATCAAAAGCTTAAACTCTGCTACTTATCCCGTATTATGCTTTCAAAAACCGATGACGAGCATCATCTGACCATGCCTGAGATTCAGGAACTTCTGGCCGAATATGATGTTACCGCCGACAGAAAGGCTCTTTATAAAGATATGGATGCATTAAGCACCCTTGGTATTGACGTTATCGGACAAAAGACCAAAGGCGGCGGATATGATTATTATGTCGGAAGCAAAACTTTTGATGTTGCGGAATTAAAACTTCTTGTAGATTCGATCCAGTCTTCGAAATTCATCACAGAGAAAAAGTCAAAAGAACTTATAGAAAAGCTTGGGACTCTTGCCAGCGAATACGAAGCCGAGCAGCTTAAAAGACAGGTTACCGTTCACGGCAGAGTAAAGAACATGAACGAAAGTATCTATTACATCGTAGATGAGATCCACAGAGCGATCGCAGACAACAAAAAGATCACTTTCGAATACATGAAATGGAACATAAACAAAAAGATGGAAAAGCGCAAGGAAGAACTTTACGAAGTCAGTCCCTGGGCTCTTTCATGGGATGATGAGAATTATTATCTTATCGCTTTTGATGAGGAAGCCGGAAAGATCAAGCACTACCGTGTGGATAAGATGAAAAACATTACGATCACCGATGAAAAACGTGTAGGACGTAATGATTTCAGAGAATTCAATCTTGCCGAATATGCCAAGATGAGCTTCGGTATGTACGGCGGCGAAAGGACGAGAGTTAAGCTCACATTCAAAGAAGAGATGGTGGGAGTGCTTCTCGACCGCTTCGGCACGAGCATTCCGATCAGAGCAAATAAGAATGAAGGCTGGTTTGATACCGAGGTGGATGTAGCCTTATCGGATCAGTTCCTCGGATGGATATTTGCACTCGGTGACGGAGTAAGGATCACAGGTCCCAAAAAAGTTGTAACCGGGATGAAAGACAAACTGAATGATCTCGGAGATATTTACTGATGTCCCCTTTGGGTGACCGTTAAAGAAGAGGGGGATGAAAAATGTCAGAAGGATTAACCAAAAGAGAAATATACGAAAACCTTATTATCGAAAAAGAGCAGTACATGAAAGATGCACTCGCTTATGAGATCGGATTCATGAGAGAATTCGGTGAGCTTTTTGCAGATAATTTCAAAGCCAAGATCGAATGCATCCGTTTGAAGAAAACGATAGGTTTCTGCCAGGCCAAGATAAACAGAGGCATAAAGATCAATGTAGATGAGATGAACTCGCAGATCGACGATGATATGCACGGATATTATTCGGAGCTAAAAAGGATCATGCGTGATGCCAAAGAGATCATTGAGAGAGGCAAAGCTACGGATGATGCGATCGAAACTTCAAAGAACATATATCACCGTATTGCCAAGGTCCTGCATCCTGAAATAAACAGACAGACTGAGAACGTGCAGCGTCTTAAAGAACTCTGGAATCAGGCTAACGAAGCATATTATAAGTATGATGTGTATGCGTTAAGCAATATAGAAGTTGCGGTCGATAAGACACTCGCGGAACTCGGGACCGCGGGATTTGAGATCGATGAAAGAAGGATCGATGAGAAGATCGAAATCTTAAAGAAACAGATAGCAAGGATCGCTAACGGAAAGCCTTATACATATGGCGAGATCTTAAATAACGATACAAAAAAGAAACTGAAAAAATCCGAGATGCAAAGAGAGATCGAAGATTACAAAGTATATGCAACAAACCTTGAAGAACTCCTTGAACAGCTTCTCGCAGAGGGCGGTAACAACGACAGCCTTTGGTAAAAAGGATTGGAAATGATATGAAATACTATCTTGTGATAGACCTTGAAATGTGCAAGGTCAACAAACTTTATAAACAGACATATAATCACACTCAGGAAACGATCCAGATCGGTGCTGCACTTTTGAATGAGGAACTTGAGGTTATCGACAAGTATTCCCGTTTCGTGAAACCAAAGTACGGGGATGTAGATAACTTTATCAAGAACCTTACCAATATTTCCAGAAAGGAATTATCCGATGCACCGTCTTTTGAAGAGGCACTTAAAGAGTTTACCGAATGGATCCCTGACGGAGAAGTGATCGCGGTTTCCTGGAGTACATCCGATTACAATCAGTTCGTTTACGAGATGGAAGGGAAAGGTATCACGCCGGATGCAAAGTTCCAAAATCTTTTGGACAACTGGGTAGACTGTCAGGCACAGTTCTCAGAGAAGATGAACAGACAGGATAAGAACTATTCTCTGGAAGAGGCATTGATAGCCTCGGATGTGTCTGTAGAAGGCAGGGCGCATGACGGGCTTGTTGATGCGGTTAATACGGCGCTACTCTTTGCCAAAATGCAGAAGGAAGATGAACTTAAACTAAATCCTTATTATTCCAAGGCACATAACAATCCGGAAGAGGATGATCATTTAACATTCAATCTCGGTGATCTTTTGAAGAATGCCATGAAATAAATTCCCGTTATAGTGGTAATAAGATGCTTTAATACCCTGCGGAAGAACTTTATTTGCAATAATAATCCATATATAGTTTAATAAAATAAAGACATATATATTTAATGGCTTTATGGGTCGCGATGGTGAAACGATTATGTAGAAAGGGAGAAAAATATGGATTACACCAAAATTGATGAAGATTACGCAAGACAGGATGCTGAAAAACGCTGCAAGATCATGGCTCCGAAACTTACGGCACTTTGTGTATGTACGATAGTCGGATTTGTCCTCACGATACTTTCCTTTTTTGTAGGAATTATATGCGGGATCTTAAGAACTGACACAACCGGTCCGGTCATAGTAATGGTAGCTTTGATAGTTGTGAACGCGCTCATTTTCGGTATCAACATAATACTGATGAGAGATGCGGATGACAGATTTCAGACGGCCGGAATATTTTACATTATTTATTATATCTTAAGTAATGCTATGGACCTTATTTTTGATCAAAATATTGTCGGAAGCACTTTTAATATTATCGGTGCGATTTTAGGTCTGATATATATCACGAATTTCACATCAGCTATGAGTGACAGCCTCTGGCATATTAATAATGCACTTGCAGATAACTGGATGACATTTAAAAAGGTATTTTTCGGATTACTTATAGCAACTCTTGCATGTGTGGTCCTTGCCTTTATTCCGATCATTAACATTCTTGCTGCTATTGCATTGGTTATTATCGCGATCGGTCTTATAGGTGTTGGAATCTGGCAGCTGGTACTTTTGTTCATGTCGGCAGGTGCAGTGAGAAACTATTTAAAATAACCGGGATATAAGGAGGGGTAAACATGAAAGAGATCATTGCTGATCTTAAAAGATTGAATAATGAATTGCCCGAGGATTATAACAGCCCTGCTTATTATGACCATGCGTTCTCAGATCTTTTTGCAGCTGTTGAATCCTGCAAGGGAATTCTTTTGAAAAACACAACTACGGAAAATTATACGAGATTCAAGGTGACTTTAAATGATATAATCCATGAAGCGGAACTAATGAATTCGGATTTCGAAGGATACTCGGTGGAATCAAAGATCGAAGTGATCCATTCCATCTGTACGGTATACGAACTGCTTAATGCCATCCTTGAAAATCACTATGTGAAACTGGGCCTCTTAAATCAGTATTGGAAATACGATTACAACAATCAGGATATCTACAGAGTGTTAAGACACCAGCTTGTGATCAATCCCGAGGACGGTTCACTGCTTCCGATTCTTTCAACATCAAATTATACCGATTAACGAAAAGAGCCTCATAAAAGATACAACCAAAGAAGAGAGGATCGCGCTTATCAAATCCTGGATCCCCGACGATGAAGTTATGGACGCGGAAGGCGCACCGGATCTTTGGGATCTTTATGCCGACTATATTAACGGTGTAAAGGAGATCGCGGAATGCAACGCTTCGTTTAATGCGGTTTATCTGACGGAAGAATAAAACAAATAAAAAACAGATGTTATTACGGAGGAAGAAATATAGAATTATACCTATATTTCTTCCTTTTGTGTTATGATGAAATAAGGGTAAAACGGTGTTACAAAGAAGAGGGGATCAAATGACTGATAATAACGGACAGGATATGAATATTGACAAATCTGAAGGTTCTCAGTTCGGCAATTTCTTTGACGGCAAACCTGAGAGCGGTAATTTCGGTGTTAATCTTGAATCTTTTGAAAAAGACAGGAAATTAAGAGAAGAATTAAGAGCGAGCATCGAAAGAGAACGTGAGGAAAGAGAGTTAAGGGAGCAGGAAGAATCAAGACAGAGAGCCAAGTTTTATAAAGAACAGAGAGAAAAGAAGAAAGCCAGGAACAAGAAGATTGCTTTGATAGGTTCATTGCTTGGCATCGT
Source organism: uncultured Lachnospiraceae bacterium (assembly GCA_902790275.1). Taxonomy (GTDB): domain Bacteria; phylum Bacillota; class Clostridia; order Lachnospirales; family Lachnospiraceae; genus UBA3766. The sequence goes on along the minus strand of CADARM010000147.1, from coordinate 2,896 downwards.
TCTTTTGATCGTCATCGGGGGCGGTATTTTCGGTATTAGTCAGATTGTTCTCGGCGGTAAGTATGATAATGCCGTGGCCTGTTACGAAGCAGGTGATTATAAAGAAGCCTACGATACTTTTGCATCGCTGAAGAACTTCCGTGATTCAAAAGAACAGGCTAAGGATTCTTTATACAACTATGGAAAAGTCTTACTGGAAGAAGGCGATTTTGATGAAGCGAAAACAGCCTTCAAAACGAACAGTGATTACAAAGACTCAGAAGATATGATGGTCCTTTGTGATAATGAGAAGGCATATAAGAAAGCTCTGGAACTACTGGCGGAAAGCCGATACGAACTGGCCATAGCCGCTTTCAACGACTTAAACGGATTCAGGGATTCGGAGGATAAGGCTAAAGAGGCTAATTACAGGTATGCATTAAAGCTTTATGATTATGAAGAATACGTGGAAGCTTCCGAGATATTTGAAAGCTTAAAAGATTATGCGGATTCTTCCGAGTATTTTGAGAAGAGCCTTTACAATCACGCCCAGAGCAGAATGAAATTGGGAGAGTATAAAGGCGCTTACGAGTATTTCAATAAGGTTTCAAAGAATTATCTTGATACAGCCGAGATGATAGAAACATCGGGTTATCATTATGTGCAGAACCTGATATCCGAAGGAGATTATGATACCGCAAAAGAAGTGATTGCTTCACTTGATCCCGAACGCTGCGAGGATCTTTATGCGCAACTCTATGCATGGAGAGTGGAAATGATCATTAATACTTCCGAGGACGATCTTGTGACGGATGAATATTCCATGAGCAAATATGACACGTGGTATATCCATTTCAAACTCCTTGGAGGTCCGCCTGACGGAAGCACGGAACTTTCATTGAAAGTTATTAGTCCGGAAAAAGAAATGAAGAAATATTCATTTAATGACGGGCCCTTTAAAAGCGGATATGAGGATACCATGGGCTTCAGTTACAAATCACCTTTATTCGGAGATTCCGGTGAAATGAAATTCTATTTCTATGACGGAGACGGCAACCGCATCGGAGAAGATTCGGTGCTGATCAATCCGGGCAAGTAGTGAGAATAAAGACTTACGTGGGTAGGCCAAATAATTAGAATGGGAGACAAGGTAAAATGATGGATATTGTTAATCTGATAATAGGCATTGTTTCGGGTGTGTTTACAGTAGCGTCGGTAATTCTGGCGATCTATTGCTGGATTTTATCTGCCATTAAGGATGATGAAAAAGAGTTTTCCGAGAAGAAGGAAGAACTCATAAAAGCGCTGTATTCCAATATAAAAGAACTGAAGGAAGCTGAAGATACTTCCGGAATCGTTCCGATAGCAGAGAGAACAAATTATCTTATGGAGAGGATACTTCATTACCAGTTCTGGCAGCATTCGTTTCCCGAAGATAACAAGAAGATCAAGGATTTCTATCTATGGAATAAATATTATATAAGCATTTTAAAAAGAAATACTGATAGTGAGAAAAATTCAGTATTCAGTGTTTCTTTAAACGCTGATGAAGTGAAAGATATGAAGAAAGATTTCGTTAATGAACTTTTGCCTGTTATTTATATTTTCGAGAATTGGAGTGCTGTATAATGAACGATATGAACATCTTTATAATATTGGGTCTGCTTTTTCTGGTAATACTTGTAATTGTTTTTGCTCCGCATTTTGTAAGAACAGTTCTTTTCGGAAGATACGAAGCTGTAACATATGAATGCAATGTGGTAGCGTTCCTTGTATCTTATTTCTTTCTGGTGAAATATAACTCATTCTGGCCAATCATAGTTTTCTTAATTCTTCTGGTGGCAAGCGGAGTTGCACAGTTTTATTTTTATATGAAACTTCAAAAGACAGTTCTTAAGATCTTCAGCAAAAAAAAGAAAAAAGAAGAAAGAAACGAAAGAAACGATCGTTTTTTAGATATGATCAAGATTATGGTTTGCTGTACGATCGTGCCTTCATTTTCACGTTTTATAGAGGAATCCAATCCTTTTAATAATCCGGGCAACTTCATCGGATTGATTAAGACTTACATGAAAAGAAAACGTTTTCATAAGAAGAAATATCTGATCCGTGATGTATCGGCGGATATGATCAACTCTATTGGCTACGGAAAAGCAACCCCCAAAAAAGGCTCGGATGTAAATGATTTTAATTTTGTGGAAATTAAAACATATGAACCGGAAGAGTTTGCACTTGATAAGAAAAACGAGATAGCGGGACTTGTTGCTTTTGACGGAACAGGATTCGGTGCAATAGCTATCCTTACAGTATTTCTTCTTTTATTCCTGAAAGATAACGCGGGAAATGCGGCATGGTCTGTAATTAATAGATCCACATGGCCTTTTGGGATCATTTTCCTGATTTTTCCGATTATTATATGGTTCTTCAGATATATAGCTTTTGCAAACCGTGAGTATATTCAGTGGGAGTATATATCCTCGTTCTCGCTTTTTATGTGGTTCACATTTGTATTTAAATGGTTAACTTCAGGTTTTGATCTTTCTCATATGATCATCGCCGTGATATCCACAGCCATTTATCTTATTGCTCTTATTATGATCTCGATAAATGAAAAAAAGCGCACCAAAGGATTCACGGAGATGCTTGATGATAAGATAAAACTGCTCAAGCGACATACAAAAGATGAATATGTAAAAAGTATTGTCGATTCTCCCAAGGGAGATGCTAAAGACAAGAGTGAGTATGTTTCAGAAGTTAACAGAGTAAAGTTAAGATATCTGGAGAATATAAGACAGATCACACCTTCAATGATCTCTTCAGGCAGGATCCCCGTAAAAATGGGAGATAAAGAAAAGAAAAAATTTGAAGAATTTTCATTGGATGAAGATATAGAAACTAACAAAAAAAAATCCGGAAA
>CADARM010000146.1 GCA_902790275.1 uncultured Lachnospiraceae bacterium | reverse complement strand
GAAGTAATCATAGGCACACTGTGCAAGGAACGCTTTTTCAAGTTCCGCACTGCCCTGCATCTCCACGAATGCATCAAGATATTTGATCTTGTCGGCACAGAAAACATTTGTAAACAGTAACTGAATGATAATGTTTTCCACAAGCATGTAAGTATCGAGTCCGAATGCTTCGCAATCCTTGTAAAGACTCTTTAATTCTTTTATGTTTCCTCTGAAATGCTGTTCTAGGTATGCAAGGATATTTCCGTCGTATTTGCCCTCTCTGTAAGCATACTGTGCATAAGAGATGAGCATATCGTTTTCTTCGAAATCCGTTCTCTCGAGAAGTCTCGAAACAAGACGAAGGATACCTTTGATCTGAGCATGCTCGGGGCCGAACTGTTCAAGTACTGAAAATGCAGTATCGTACATGCCTCTTGCGATAAGGATCTGCAGGAATTCACCCTTTTCATCTCCTTCAAAGATCTCGGGTTTAACATTGTTTAATATGTCTTCGAGTTCCGCATAATAATCGTTGTCGAAGTAGAATTTCAAAAGACCTTTTATAATAGTCTTTTTATATGTATAAGTGATGATATCCGAATGAAGAAGTCTTTCATAATCGAATACATTGTCTTCGTTGACAAGATCGTAGGAATAAGAGCTCTCTACCCTGCACATGATAAGACCGATCTTTTCAGATACAAGATGTGCGATCTTTTCAAGCAGCATCGGATTGTTAAGGATGGCTTCGGAAACGTTTTCATCGGGAACAACAGTCCTGTTTCCGTGAATATCCTCGTAGAACAGTCTGAATTCTTTAGAATAGATCGGGCAGTAAACGATTCCGTTTTCGGGATTGAATCTCTGCTCTCCGATTATCTTGTCATGCAGGAGAATGACTCTTCTTACACCTTCAGGTACCTGAACCCTTCTTACAAACTGAAGGGTAACGCATTCGTTGGCGTTATCTTCGTTAACAAAATCGGGATTCATTACCTTGGCGTAGATATATATCAGATCTTCATTGATATGTTTTTCTTTTAACTGCTCTTTTGCAAAAGCTTCGAGTGTCTCTCTGTAGGAAACAGCGATCTCGGGATATTTTGATTTTCTTGTCAGAACATTGTGATAAAGGAATGCTTTCTTTCTGTAATCAAGATCGTTCTGATAAGCAAAATACATCATGACCATCTGCGGAAGATCCTTGTCGTAATCAAGGGGCAGACAGTCCATATAGAATTCGTAAAGTCTCGTGATCCTTAACTCCGATTCAACTCCGAGAGAATACCATTCAAAATATTCCCTGCCGATCTTATTGCCTTTGCAAAGATAGGAAACGATCGTATTTAAAAGTTCTTTACTCGGCATATAAGCATACTGATATTTGAGGATATCGAACCAGATCTGCTTGTATTCTTTCTGTCTTGATACAAAGAACTGGATCCTCTCACCAAGGTTCGCACTGATGGCTTTGTATTTAAGACCGAAACGAAGTACGGCTTCTTCGTAATCCTCAAGCTTCATAAGAAGCGAAGGATTCTCATTTAAGATATTAAGGCCTTCAATGTAAAGGAAGGGCGAATTGTTGCCGTATCTGTACTGTTCGATAAGGAATTCGAGTTTCTTTTCGTTCTTATCGTAAAACTCTTCCGTAAGATAGATAATGAGCCATGAAAGGACGGAATTGCCCATATCCTTGGAATAGAATTTTCTGATCTTCTTAAGGGATCTGTTTACGATATCCGACTCTTTTGATAAAAGGCTCGTGATATAAAGATAATATCCGTATGTTTCATCAGAGAGTCTTTCGTTTACGATAAGTTCGTCAACGCCTTCAAGGATCCTTGCGGCATCGCGTTCTTTTTTGTTTATGATAAATATCTGTGCTTTAAACAAAGCACTTAAGATATTGTGTTCATTTGTTCCGTTGATCGTTTCTGCGATCTTTAAGCTTTCCCTGCACCATTCATCCTGTGACATGCGGTCAAGTGAGAATTCGATGTAAAGTCTGAAGAGTTTGTCGATGGCTTTCTTAAACATGTAATTCTCATGTTTGGAAATATCTTTTCTCTCGTTATCGACAAGGATATTTACGGAAAAACTCTCTTTGGGCGTATCGATGAAGATCTTTCCGAAGTTTCTTCCGGCTTTCAGGAATTCGGGTATGATCTTGACTTCGATCTCAAGTTTATCGTCTTCGAAATCATCGCCGCAAAAATGAGTGAGCGGAACAAATACAAAGCCGCCTTCGCTTCTCACATCGACATTAACATAGCCCCAGGTATTCTTTTCGACCACGATCTTTTTGGTGATCTCGCTCTTGGGATTAACTATTACTACGTCTTTTTCGTCAACGGTATATTTGATCCTGTCTTTCTTCTTTATCTCAACAAGAAACTCATCGATATTCGATTCGTTTAAAACATTTTCGCTTAAACCTCTGTAAAGGCTTTTGTATTTTGCATCGTTGCCCGTAATGATCGTTACAAAGTCATTGGAATAAAATACATTGACAGCCTCGTTCCAGTTTGTCCTTGCAAGATTTGCAAAATGGAACAGGTTCTTGATGTGTCCGAGTGTCGAATTGATATAATCGTTTTCGCGTATACAAATAAAAGGAAGAGTGAATTCTCCTTTGTTTGTAAGAAGAATAAACTCTCCCTTTGATACATCGTCGCATTCCATTCCGGTAGGATCGAATACAAACTCAATGTTGCATTCGAATCCGTGGAACTGGGAATTAATGACTTTCATTCTCGGATTATTGGACTGGCAGACTCCGAGAATCGGAGTCTCGCTTTCGCAGAAAATTGTAAAGGAACCGTTTCTTTCTTTGTTATCGACAAAGACAAACTCTATTCTTTCGGTCGAAAAAGTAACATTTCCGTCATGAACGGAAAAGTCAAAGTTTTCTTCAGCCATTGAAAGTACGGTTCTCTTCACGAATTTCACCTCACTCGAAATTTTAGATTTCTTTTAAAGCAGCAGTCATATCGTTAAGCCAGTCGCCCTCATAAAGTTCGATCATTCCCTTATCGGCAGCTGCCGTAAGTTTGGAATTGATGGGAATTCTGGCAATATTCTGTATATCGTAATTCTTTGCAATCTCTTCTATTTTGGAATCGCCGTAGATGAAATGCTTTTCCTTGCAGTTGGGACATTCGAAATAAGACATGTTCTCTACGAGTCCCAATACGGGAATGTTCATAAGGTTGGCCATCTTAACGGCCTTTTCAACGATCATCCCTACAAGTTCCTGAGGAGTTGCAACAACGATGATCCCGTCAACGGGTATCGACTGGAATACGGTTAAAGGTACATCACCTGTTCCGGGAGGCATATCCACGAAAAGATAATCCTTATCGCCCCAGATAACATCTGTCCAGAACTGTGTAACGGTACCTGCGATAACGGGTCCTCTCCATACAACGGGATCGGTATCGTTCTGAAGAAGGCAGTTGATCGACATTATATCCATATCGAGTTTGCTTCTTACGGGGAAGATACCGGATTCGTCACCCTGAGCCTTGTCGTTTACACCGAACATTCTGGGGATCGAAGGACCTGTGATATCCGCATCAAGGATACCTACCTGATATCCTTCTCTTTTCATATTTACGGAAAGAAGGGAAGTTACCAGAGACTTTCCTACTCCGCCTTTACCTGAAACAACCGCGATAACTTTTCTTATGTGAGAAAGTTCATGGCATGGCTGAAGTAAACTTTCAGGCTGTCTGTCCGAACAGCTTGCCGAACAGGTTGAACAATCATGTGTGCATTCGCTCATTTTATTAATCTCCGTTCCGCCGGATAACGATCCGGCAAAGCACTTAAATGTGCAATTTATATTTTAATAATTTTCGCCATATGTGGTATGCATTATCGATTTATTATACTATATTT
>CADARM010000145.1 GCA_902790275.1 uncultured Lachnospiraceae bacterium | reverse complement strand
CAAGCCATGTAGGAAGGTTGCCCTTTGTCTCTTCGAGAATGTAAGCCATAAATCTGTCGATGGAACCGAGGATTGCTCTGTGGAGAACAACGGGTGTCTTCTTTTCTGAATCAGCATCAATGTATGTAAGTTCGAACTTTGCAGGTAAGCAGAAGTCAAGCTGACATGTTGAAAGCGTGATCTCGTTGCCGATGGCGGGCTTAACGTTAACATCAAGCTTGGGTCCGTAGAATGCGGCCTCACCGATCTCTTCCGTATATTCGATACCGATTTCGTTTAATGTCTCACGAAGAGCCTGCTCTGCCTTGTTCCACATTTCATCATCGGGATGATATTTCTTTGTATCTGCAGGATCTCTTAATGAAAGCACACATCTGTAATCCGTAATACCGAAATCTTCATATGTTGAGAAGATAAGATCACATACACCTTTTACTTCATCTTTAATCTGATCGGGTGTTACGAAAATATGTGAATCGTTCTGGCAGAAATGTCTTCCTCTCTCAATACCCTTAAGCGTTCCCGAAGACTCAAATCTGAAGTCATGAGCGATTTCAGCGATTCTTATTGGAAGCTCTTTGTATGAATGAGGTCTGTTTGCATATATTCTCATGTGATGAGGGCAGTTCATGGGACGAAGAACAAAGCTTTCGCCTTCAACTTCCATCGGAGGGAACATGTTCTCTTTGTAGTGATCCCAGTGGCCGGATGTCTTGTAAAGATCAACCGTACCGACACAAGGTGTAAGAACATGTTTGTAACCAAGTTTCTGCTCTTTTGTTCTTATATAATTTTCAAGTTCCTGCCATACCAGATAACCGTTGGGAAGGAACATGGGAAGTCCGCGGCCAACCAAATCATCAGACATGAAAAGGTTCATATCCTTGCCGATCTTACGATGGTCTCTCTCTTTTGCTTCTTCAAGAAGTTTAATATGCTCTTCAAGTTCTTCGGGTGTGGGGAAACATACTCCGTAAACTCTCTGAAGTACCTGATTTGATGCATCACCCTTCCAGTAAACTCCTGAATGCTTAACAAGTTTAAAGTTACGGCAAAGTTTAACATTGTCTACGTGAGGTCCGCGGCAAAGGTCCGTATAATCGCCCTGATCGTAGCATGAAATGTTGCCGTCTTCCATATTGGATAAAAGATCCATTTTGTAGGGATCATCTTTAAAAATCTCAAGCGCTTCTGCTTTTGAAATCTCGCGTCTGTAAATCTTGATTCCCGACTTTGCAATCTTTTTCATTTCTTTTTCGATTTTCTCAATATCCTCATCGTTAAGAACGGCATCGCCAAGGTCCATATCATAGTAGAAACCTTCATCCACAACAGGTCCTACCCAGAATTTTGCATTGGGATACAAATGCTTTACAGCCTGAGCCATCATATGAGCACATGAATGGTTGAGTACATGTAAGTTTTCATCTTCCTTAAAATTAACCATAACTCTTCTCCTTTAAAAAACTTAAATTGCTTTATAATCCTTTGAAATATAAAAAGCACCCGCAATATCCGTTCGGATATTAAGGGTGCGTTATGCACGGTTCCACCTTAATTTTTCACTCATTAAGTCTTTAACGTAACTGCACGGAGACGCTTACTTTAAGTTCGGCGCTCGGCTCCAAAGTGGTCTTCATGTCAATCCGTACCGGCAGCTCTCAGCAAATGCTGTCGTCTCTGTGAACTTTCCTTGACACTACTCTCTTTTTCACAGCCTTTAAATATTATCCATATAATAGTAAACATAAAGTTTTTTGTCAATAGTACCTTATGTGATATAATTAATTTGATTTCGTCAAACTTTGGAAAAAACAAAAGATTGGATCATATGATAGATTTTAAACCTGTTAAAATATCCGATAAACCTTTGATAAACAGATATCTTCGTGAATTCGGATCATCTTCGTGCCAGCATTCTTTATACCTGCTTACCGGGCTTTCAATGAAATACGGCGATGAGTATGCGATCATCGAAGATGTTCTTTTTATTCACAGAAAAAATCTTGATACCAAAGAAAAAAGGGTTTACCTTGCACCGCTCGGAAACATTGAAAATGATTTTCAAAAATATATCGACATCCTTTTCGAAGATGCAAAAAGCCATAATGCCAAACTATCTTTTTTCACGGTCACCGAAAGATTTAAAGCAGATCTCTTCTCGCATTATCCCGAAATTTTCGAATCGGAAGAATCAAGGGATTACGAAGAATACATTTACGATACGGAGAGTCTGGCAGTTCTTCCGGGAAGGCCCCTCGCTCCGAAGCGAAACAGGGTCCGTGCTTTTTATTCATCTTATGAAGGGCAGATCAGCATCGAGAACATAACAAACAACAACTTAACCGATATTCTTCTGTTTCAGAGCGAATGGATCAAAGACAGGCTTGCCGAAGAATACGACGAGATGCTCGCACGTGAAAACGAAGCGATAAAATTTTATCTTGCAAACTATGACGAACTCGAATTCAAAGGGATCGTCGTTTATGTACGAGGTACCGTTGTAGGTTATGCCGCAGGCGTTTCCCTTAACGACGAATGCATGGACGAAGTCATCGAGAAAGGCAGAAAAGACATAGTCGGCATTTATCAGCTTCTCTGCAACGAATTCGCACTGCTTTGCTGCAAGGGTTATAAATATATAAACCGCGAAGAGGATCTCGGTGTGGAAGGATTAAGACGTGCCAAAACTTCCTACAAGCCTCTTTATATGTTAAAGAAATATATCATCAACGAAAAATAAAGGAAAACATATGCTCTCCGGTATATTAAAAAAAGAAGACTGCGCTTCCTGCAGATTCTGCTGTTCTTTCAGAAGAACATCACTCTGGGAAACTCCGATCTTCACCAAAGAAAACATGATATTCCAATAATTGTTTTAATACATATCTACTTTGTGGCTTGCGGCTTTGCTCGCGATGATGGAATATCTTTTTCCCATAGCGATTCTTGACTCTCATTTTCCTCCGTTTCCTTTTGAGAGCTTTCCGCATAACATATTGTTGATGCTTTTTATATTTCCATTCTTTGGTTTTATAATTTCGTCTCATACTACTCGCCCTCAATTCTAATCATATCTTGGTACTCATCCATAATCCTTTTAAACTTCTCTGCTGAACTAGAAGGTGCAAGTACATGTTCTAAAGAAAAACACCATCCAAAAGCACAATCACCAATAGACTCAATTGTATCAGGTATATTGATAGTCTTTAATTTCGAATTAAAGAAAGCAAACTCACCGATTTCTTTAATTCCTTTTGGCACAGTAAAAGTATCATAATTACCCCAGTAAGATATCAATTTATGACTGTCTTCATATAGAGTATTATTGTCTATAACAAACTTTGATGAATAGCTAATTATTTCTAATGTATCACCATCTTTATCCATTTCTATAAACGGATTAATACCCATCCTTTTTACAGATTTCGATATGATAATCTTTTTTGACTTACATCCATAAAAGGCATAGTCCCCAATACTAATGACACTATCGGGGATTGATATGCTATCCAGACTACTACAATACATAAATGCATATCCTCCTATCTATATGGGACTTCCCTGGCTTCCCCGTCGGCTTTCCGCGACTTCCTGTCCAAGAGGGAAGTGGCCTCGGAGCAGGAGCTGGCCCTTTTCAACAAGTTCGTGTCGGCCCTCCTGGATCCCAGGCGCTGCCTCACCCTGACCCTCGAAGGCGCGGACCTTCCCGATCCGGCCGGGACATATGTCCAGACATGGAAGAGGCACTCATCCCTTGAAGCGCCCACCTACCCGTCCAGGGACGAGAACATCCCGTATCCCCTGGCTAAGGACAAGCTGAAGAAGACGGAACCGGAGCCCGTGACCGGCGGAGAGATATGGACCTTCGCAAGCGGCATCCGCGTGGCCTACAAGCAG
>CADARM010000144.1 GCA_902790275.1 uncultured Lachnospiraceae bacterium | reverse complement strand
ATAAATAACCTTTTTTCGCTCTTTCTTTAAAAGCATCCGGAACGAATTCAAGCTCTGTATATTCGAAATCGTGAGAGGATAAGAACTTTTCCACCCTCTCTTCGTTTTCCTTTTTGTTTACCGTACAGGTGGAATAACAAAGATATCCGCCTTTTTTAACGTATCCCGACACATTGGAAATGATCTTTTCCTGCAGTTCGTAAAGACTTTCAAGACTCTCATCGGAAAGTCTGTATTTGATATCCTGCTTCTTTCCCATGACTCCGAGTCCCGAGCAGGGAACATCGGCAACCACAACATCGAATGCTTCTTTTAGATCGGGGTCAAAAACAGTTGCATCCGATAATCTGACTTCTATGTTTTTAAGGCCGCATCTTTCGATGTTTTCTTCTATCCTTGATATCTTGTCTTCCGATATATCGCAGGCAGTGATCGAAGCATCATTGTATCTTTGTGCAAGAAATATGCTCTTTCCGCCCGGCGCCGCACAGGTATCGAGGATCTTTTCTCCGTACGGAACATTCTTTACAAGAAGGTAACTTCCCACATCCTGAACGTAGATCTTTCCTTCGGTAAAGGATATAAGCTCACTTATGTTTCCCATGCCTTTTACGTTATAAAGGTTGTCCAGTCCTTCGACCGCTTTTATGTCTGCGCCTTTATCCGTAAATTCTTTTATGACTTTTTCTTTCTCTTCTTTGGTTAAGTTTTCGGCGATTCTTATCCTGATCCCGTCGCTTTCAAGAGAACCTTTAAGCATCTTTTCGGTAACTTCCGATCCGTATTGGGATACAAGAAGATCGACAAGATTTTCGGGCATCGAGTATTTTACGGAAAGATAGTTTTTATCGCCTTTTTCGGGATATGAGATACTGTCTTTGTTTCTGACAACGTTTCTAAGTACGGCATTCACAAATCCGGAAAGGCTCTGAAATCCTTTTTTTCTTGCGAGTTCAACGCTTGTGTTTACTGCAAGCGTATCGTAGGATTTCATGTAAAGGATCTGATAGATTCCCATCTCCATAATGATCCTTATGGGGAGTTTCATCTTGTTATGAGGCGTCTTTGAAAAGAGATCGCATACATAATCAAGCTCGATCCTTCTTTCGATTGTACCTTTTACTATCGTCGAAATAAGCGCTTTTTCGGATCTTGAAAGATAATCGTATTTATCGAGAACATCTTTTATCACAAGATGCGAAGGAACATTGTTCTTCTCTATCTGGATAAGAGTCTCAAGCGCCGTCTTTCTTAATTCAACTTCTTTATTCATCCGTATATTTTAAATCTTCAAAACATTAATTCTCAAATTTTGTAAATCTGTCCCCGACATTTATCTTTTTGCCGAGAAGGAAGTCCTTTACCGGCATTGCTTTTTTGCCCTGGATCTGGATCTTTGTGATCACGAGTTCTCCCTTGCCGGTCTGAACATAGATCGCGTCTTTGTCGACCCTGCAGACATCGCCGGGATTCATTCCGCTCTCTTCTTCAACGGAGAAAGCTGAACAGACTTTTACAAAATTACCGTTTAAAAGAGCAAAGGTTGCGGGCCATGACCAGAACGCTCTTACCTTGACAGCAAGGTCTTCGGCATTCTCTTTAAAATCAAGCGCACCGTCATCCTTCTTTATCATCTTTGCGTAAAAAAGAGGTCCTTCGGGCTGAGGTACTGCTATAAGTTCGCCCTTTTCAAGCTTGCTTAAAGCATCGACAATAAGGTTTGCACCGAGTTCGCTTAATTTATCATGAAGACTGTCCGCAGTATCGTCTTTTTCGATAACCGTCTCGCCTTTAAGGAGCATGTCACCTGTATCGAGACCTTCGTCCATCTGCATGATGGTAACGCCGCTCTTTTCCTCTTTGTTTAAGATCGCCCACTGAATGGGAGCTGCGCCTCTGTACATCGGAAGCAGCGAAGCATGGATATTGATACATCCGTAACGCGGCATATCAAGGATCTCTTTTGAAAGGATCTGTCCGAATGCGGCTACCACGAAAACATCCGCGGGATACTTCTTTAATACCTCAACGTTTTCTTCTTTTTTTATCCTGTCGGGCTGGAATACTTCAAGCCCAAGTCTTAATGCTTCTTCTTTTACGGGAGAAGGAAGATATAATTTGCTTCTGCCCTTGGGTTTGTCGGGCTGTGTGACAACAAGTGTTATCTCATGACCCGCCTCGTGTAATTTTCTAAGTGCCAGAACAGCAAAGTCCGGCGTTCCCATGAAAATTATTTTCATTCTTTTTCCTCCGATCAGTCTTCGGCTTCGATATCCTGAACCTCTCCCTCTACCTTGTCTACGTAGAGGATTCCGTCAAGATGATCCATCTCGTGGAGCATGGCTCTGGCAAAAAGTCCTTCGCCTTCAATCTCTTCCCATTCAAAATCAAGATTTCTTGTCTTAACTTTGACTTTCATGGGTCTTGTCACGATGCCGCATTTTCCGGGTACGGAAAGACATCCTTCGTTTCCGGTCTGCTCACCTTCGGTCTCAACGACTTCGGGGTTGATCAAAACAACAGGTCCTTCTCCGACATCCACAACAGCCACTCTTTTTCTTACACCAACCTGAGGTGCGGCAAGTCCGACACCGTCTGCTTCATACATGGTATCCTTAAGATCTTCTATAAGCTCAAGGAGCCTGGGATTGATCTCTGTAACTTCCTTGCAAACGCATCTTAAGCATTCTTCTCCAATTTCGCGAATATTTCTTAATGCCATAAAAACCTCCTGTTTTAAAAACCGTTCATCGGGTTAAAATCAAACATTATCGATTCTCTTTCAAGATTGAATCTCTCTGTTTCTTTTTCAATATAATCCTTGATCTTTATAAGATCTTCGTATTTTAAACTCTTAATATAGATCACTCTTCGATAGATATCGCATTTCTTCGAAAGCGTTGCGTTTGCCGGACCTATCTTTCCTATATCGGAACGGATATCGCTCTTATCTATCATATCAGATACCACTTTCGAGAGTTTAACGACTCTTCTCTCTTCGTCGCCCGTTATCTGGATACCGAGAAGATTACCTACGGGAGGATACATCATCTCTTCCCTGTATCTTATCTCGTCTTCGTAAAACGCATCGTAGTCCTGAGTCTTTGCAAAAGTCACCGCGTAATGATCGGGCTGATAAGTCTGGATAACGACTTCTCCGGGATTATCGCCTCTGCCGGCTCTTCCCGAAGCCTGAACGAGCTGCTGGAAAGCTCTCTCACCCGCTCTGTAATCTTCGGCGTTTAATGCCATATCCGCTGCTATGATGCCGACTAACGTAACACCCTTAAAGTCGTGACCTTTGACGATCATCTGTGTACCTATCAGGATATCGGCTTCCCTGTTCGAGAATCTCGAGAGGATCGATTCGTAATCTTCCTGTTTCTTTGTCGAATCCGCATCCATTCTTAAGATAAGAGCGTAAGGAAATTCTTTCCTTACAAAATCCTCTATCATCTGAGTGCCCGCTTTAAAGCCTCTGACCTTATCGCTTCCGCACTTTGTACATATCTTAGTAAACGGTGTTTCATAACCGCAGTAATGACATTTAAGATTGCCGTCCCTGTGATATGAAAGCGACACGTCGCAATGCGGGCATTTAACGACTTCGCCGCATTCCCTGCAGGATACGAATCCGGATACACCTCTTCTGTTTAGGAAAAGCATTATCTGTTCGTGTTTGTTAAGTCTGTCTTCTATAAGGTTATGAAGTCTTCTCGAAAATACCGATTTATTGCCTTCCTTAAGTTCCGCCCTCATGTCTTCGACATAGACGTTCGGAAGCGTATTTCCCGTCAGACGGTCGTTTAATCTGTATAATCTGTATTCGCCCTTCTTCGCTCTGTAAAAGCTCTCAAGCGAAGGCGTGGCGGATCCTAAAACAAGAACAGAATCTGTAAGTTCACAGAGTTTTTCGGCAACTTCCCTTGCATGGTACTTGGGCATATTGTCGGCTTTGTAG
>CADARM010000143.1 GCA_902790275.1 uncultured Lachnospiraceae bacterium | reverse complement strand
CGGCGAACTCATGGGCTGGGAATATGTTATCACCAACGCATCCAAACATATCGAAAACAAGGATCAGGTAAAACTGGCGGATAAATAATTAATGGAAAAGCTTAAGACCCTTCTTTCCAAAATTAAATACTACAGGGTTATCATGGTATCTCTTTCGGTCATACTTCTGGTGATCGGGATCATCATGAAGATAATCATTTCCGTCGGTGCCGGAAAATATTCCGACCAGACCGTGTCGAAGAGATGGGACAAGGAAGGAAACTATTCCCATGTTTCCATCTTCATTAAAGATACAGCACATTTTTCGATGACTGATCTTGACGGACTCAAATACAATCTTGACGGAAAACTCGATTACAATTCGATCGAAGCCGAAAACGAAGATGCCAGAAGATATATCGAAAGCCATGCTTCCAAAAGCTCGATCTTTCTTGAGGGCCCTTCCAGGAGCATGAATATAGACTGCCTTGCCGTAGGCGGTGATTTTTTCGTGTTTCATCCCGTGAAGATGATAAACGGCTCTTATTTTGACGGAAACGACCTTATGCAGGACGGAGTCATCCTCGACGAGGAAAGCGCATGGCAGCTCTTCGGATCGAACGATGTCGTGGGCCAGCCTCTATATTACGGCGACAGAGTCCTTTTTGTAAAAGGCGTATATGAGAAAAATGAAAGCAAACTCTTTAATTATGCAAGAGGCGACAAACCCGAGATCTTTGTTCCTTTCGATCTTTTAAACAGTGAGATGGACCCTTTGGATATAACCTGTGTCGAATTCTGCATGCCGAATCCGGTCGAGAATTTTGCTACGGGCATTATGGATGAGATCGTATCGCTCGATTCGGGAACATTCGAGATAGTGGATAATTCAAAGCGCTATACGGTGGAAAATCTCTGGGTCGTATACAAGAACAAAAAATACAGATCAATGCAGAATCACGACATCATTTATCCTTACTGGGAGAAGATAGCCAGATACGAAGAAGATCAGCTCGCTCCCAAGGCTGTTGTGATGGTTGCTTCATTTGCTTCTTCAGGCACGATTTTTGTCGCGCTCATCCTTTACGAAATATCCAAATTGACTAAGCTTAAGAGCAAGAATGACGATTGAAAGACAAACTGAAAATTTGTTGATTTATGCGTAAAAAAGGAATATGATGTAATCTGATTTAATATTTGATTTTCAGGAGGATATCATGAAACCCATTAAAGAAGGAAAAGTCAGAGAAATTTATGATAACGGCGATACGCTTATCATGGTTGCTACCGACAGGATCAGCTGTTTTGACGTGATCCTGAACAATGTAGTAACTAAAAAAGGAACAGTTCTCACCCAGATGAGCAAATTCTGGTTTGACATGACAAAGGATCTGGTTCCCAACCATATGATCTCGGTGGATGTTAATGATATGCCCGAATTTTTCAGACAGGATAGATTTAACGGAAACAGCATGCTTTGCAGAAAACTTACAATGCTCCCCGTTGAGTGCATCGTAAGAGGATACATCACAGGAAGCGGCTGGGCAAGTTATCAGAAGGACGGTACCGTTTGCGGCATCACACTTCCCGAAGGATTAAAAGAATCCGACAAACTCCCTGAGCCTATTTACACACCTTCAACAAAGGCTGAGATAGGCGATCATGACGAGAACATAAGCTTTGAACAGAGCGTTGAATATCTTGAGAAGCGTTTCCCGGGAAAAGGAGAGGAATACGCAACAAAACTTCGCGATCTTACAATAGCTTTATATAAGAAATGTGCAGATTATGCTTTATCAAAAGGCATCATCATCGCAGATACAAAATTTGAATTCGGACTTGATGAAAACGGCGAGATAGTTCTCGGCGATGAAATGCTCACGCCCGATTCTTCCAGATTCTGGCCCCTCGAAGGTTATGAACCCGGACATTCACAGCCCTCATATGACAAGCAGTTTGCAAGAGACTGGTTAAAGAATCCCGCAAACGAAGGTCATAACTGGACACTTCCCCAGGAGATCGTAGACAAGACGATCGCCATCTATCTTGAAGGATATGAGAAATTAACAGGAAAGAAGTTATAAATTATTCAGAAAGAAGGATATATCATGAGCAAGAAACGATTGATAATCTCCGCTGTCATCTTTGCGATAGTGATAGCAGGTTTGCTTGTAGGTATTTTCCTGACCAACAATCCGAATCATGTTGAAGAGGAATCGATACAGGAGGTTATGAAGGATGCAGTTCTTCATGAACATGTAAAGATCTCACTCTTCGGATTAAAGGATGTCAATCCCGGACTTATCGCCGGATTCATCGTAACGGGCATCATGCTCACGTTTGCGATAATCGTAAGGATCTTCGTCATCCCCAGATTCACACTGATCCCCGGAAAGTTTCAGCTTATACTTGAAACTGCGGTCGGATTGTTTGACGGAACGGCCAAAGGCAACAGCCCCCATAAGTACAAACTTTTAAGGTTGTATATGTTTGTCGCGGGCAGTTACATATTTGTCGGAACTTTATTCGAACTTCTGGGTGTGCAGGCCATATCCACAACGGGCAAACCGATCTCACTCGGTGCTCCGCTTTCGGATATTAACGGTGCGATAATGATGGGTTGTACGACTTATCTTTTCATCCTTATAAACGGTTTGGCTGTCAATAAAGCCAAAGGATTTTTCGGAGTGTTAAAAGATTTCTCGCTTCCCATTTCAATGAGTCTGCGTCTCTTCGGTGCTCTTTTGTCGGGCGCCCTGGTTACGGAACTTGTATATTATTACACCCTGACGAGATTTATCATTCCCGTTCTGGTCGGAATCGCATTCACTGTTCTTCACGCACTTATTCAGGCATACGTTCTGACAATGCTTGTAAGTATCTTCTACGGTGAAGCTACGGAAGTGCATGAGAAAAAAGAAAAAGTAAAAAAAGATAAAAAGAATAAAAAAGAACTTAGTTCGGAGGTCGCATAATGAAGAATTCTATTAAAGCTATTTCGTTGATTTTAATTTTGGTTGCAACTATCGGTGTATTGTTTGTTCCTTCAAAGGTATATGCAGCAGATGCAGATACACAGGTTGCTGTTGAAACAAACGATAAGGACGTTACGGTTGCAAAATCTTATGCGGCTGCTATCGTAGTTGCAGCAGTTGCGGCAGCAGGTGCCATCGCGATGGGCCTTGCAATTTCCAAGTCTGCAGATGCAGCATCACGTCAGCCTGAGATCGCAAGCAAGATCCAGACACTTATGATGCTCGGTCTTGTATTCGTCGAGACAGCTATCATTTACGCTTTGATCGTAGCTATTTTCATCGTATTCATTCTGTAAATTGTTTGGAACTCTAAGAATTATTGGGAAGAGGCATAAATTATGGGTAATTTACCGCTTAATATAGATATTCAGCAGGTTCTTTTGCATGGTATCGGGGGATGCTATTTCGGCAATAAGCTGAATTCCAAATATGATTATGCGTCTTTTGTCGCAACGGTCTTTTGCGATGGACGACGCTTCCGCTATGAGATAGTCTATGATGCCGAGCGGATAAGAGGGGAACGGTTGTGCGAGCTGGCTGCTGGTAAAGAACTTCTGCTCTTTTCTGTGGGGAGTGGCAAGAACGCCTTTGATGGGATTGTTGGAGAAGGTTATGATGC
This sequence comes from uncultured Lachnospiraceae bacterium, assembly GCA_902790275.1. GTDB lineage: Bacteria > Bacillota > Clostridia > Lachnospirales > Lachnospiraceae > UBA3766. The sequence goes on along the minus strand of CADARM010000143.1, from coordinate 426 downwards.
AGGGCGGATGGAGACAGCTCTTAAGGTTGAATGTTCTAATGGCGAGGGAGTTTTTGTAAAACCATTTCTGCCTTGTCTAGCGCGAACTTTCCCGGGATTGACGGACTTCACCCAAAAAGTCATGAATGAGTTTGTCTCTCGCATGCAGGTGTCAAATCGCAACGAGTTTTTCATTTCGCAGGGAGTTGATTTGCTGGCGCAGATCAATACGCCGGAAGCACGGAAAACTGCAATGTCAAAGATTGCGAAGCTGTTGACGAAGTTTGACTTTGGCGTTCGGGCGATGACGCTGGAACGCCAACGCGTCAGCAAGAACGGGATGGCGTTTCAGAATGTCGGCGTGACGCCGTTCAATCCAGCGGCCATCGTACAGGATGTCGGAGATGCGTTGATTGTGGATGAATTCAAGTTGTTGCACACAGATGT
>CADARM010000142.1 GCA_902790275.1 uncultured Lachnospiraceae bacterium | reverse complement strand
ATTATATTGATCATATTTGGGATATTGAAAATAACGAGAGTAAAGAAGCACTAGAAATGAAGGATGCGATTGAGATATGCTTTGAGGAATTAATGTCTGTTCCATATTTCTTTTCTTGGTGTAGTGAAAATAAGAAGAAAACATTAAGATCATGAATACAAGAAAAACAGGGTCTACCATTACGACGATAACAAGCGATGCGACAGTAGATACGACATTACCTATATAAACACCCGTCTTTATAGCCAGGTCGATCGCTGAATCAACGCACCTGTCCAGCGCTCGAGTATACTTATCATAAAATTCCGGAGATTCGTAATCCTTAAGTTCGAGCGAATCCGAAAGATCCATAACTTTATGGAAAATGTATCTGTATACTTCGGGTGTTTTTACTTTTCTGTAAGCTTCATACCATCCGCATGTAAAATGAACGCATACATGAAGCGAACAGGCAACGATAAGAAAAGTTATAAGACTTTTATAGGAAATATTTCTCTCGATACAGTTGAAAATATACTTGGTAAGATATACGAAAAAGAACACGTAGAAAATCTGCTCTATCGAGTTTTTGAATATAGAAAAAACGAGAAGCAGCTTATCGGCTTCCCATACCTGTTTCAATGCAAATTTCAATTGTCCGAACGTGTAGTTTTTTTTCATGGCCGGTATCCTCTTGGGCAATCAAACTGTTTTCGTTGCAAACACCGATTTTTCGGCGTTATTTTGAATAGATTTGCCTATTCTACATCAGAGCAAATACGAGTGTCAATAGGATTTTCCAATATTTGTATTTATTTATATTAACAGTATAATTTTGTAACAAAAAAACTTTATGGTATGTTAAAATATTAACAGTGGGTAAAATACAATTTAGTCTTTTTAAAGGGAAAAATAATGGACTATACAAATCTTCTTGAACAATATAAATGCAAAGCATGTGTTCTCTCTGTAGATACATACGAGGACGGAACATACGGAAACATTTTATGCGTTACTGGAAACAAACTGATGAAGGACAATATCGAAGATCTGACAAAGCGTCCTTTCGAAGATAATTCTCCGTATTACATGAGTTTTCCGAAGGATATGAATTTTGAGGATTTCATATACAGATCCGCTGTTTTGCATCAGCCTCTTCATACATATGTCAATCTCTACCAGATGGGGCTCTGGATCGAAATGTATCTTCTGCCTCTGGATTCGGATAAAGAAGGAACCGGGTACTGTCTGTACAGTTATACGGTTTCACCGAAGGCAAGTGAAGACACTATGTCTGACGTTGCACCCGAGACCTCTTCAAAGGTCATTCAGGCCTGCATCAAATTCCGCGGCGGTGAGGATTTCTTAAAAGCTATTCAGGAAGTAACTTCCGACATCAGAGAGATCTGCGATGCATTCCGCTGCTGCGTACTCACCCTCGATACGGATAAAGAAGAATGTATGCTTCTCGGCGATGCTTATTCCGCAGGTCATCCTTCATTCTTAACGGATGCCAAGGTCAGAAAAGAGTTTTATCAGCTGGCATCAACATGGGAAGATACTCTGGCCGGAAGTACATGCCTTATCATCAAAAACGAGCAGGATATGAATGAATTAAAGGAACGAAATCCCGAATGGTATGCTTCTCTTGCTCAGTTTAATGTTGAGAGTATGGTTTTGTTCCCGCTTAAATATAACGGAAAGACCCTCGGATATATCTGGGCTACAAACTTTGATATTGAAAACACGGTAAAGATAAAAGAGACTCTGGAACTTACAACATTCTTCATCGGTTCGGAATTAGCGAACTATCAGATGTTAACTAAGCTTGAGATCCTCGGTACCATCGATCTTATGACAGGAAGCCTTAACAGAAACGCAATGAACAACCGAGTTTCAACATTCGATGCTTCCAAAGAAGATGTCAAATCGATCGGTATCCTTTTTGCGGATCTTAACGGTTTAAAGAGGATCAACGACAACAACGGCCATCACGAAGGCGACCGCTTCTTAAAGAAAGCTGCCGCAGTCTTAAGGCAGGTTTTCGTTGATGATGAGATATACCGTGCCGGCGGAGACGAATTTATGGTTCTTTGCATAAACGACACCGAAGAAGAGTTTGATGCGAAATTAAGAAAGATCCGTGAATTATCCGAGAAGCAGGCAAATGTAAGCTTCGCTATCGGCAGCTGCTTCGAATGGAAAGACACCGATATAAGAAGAGCTCTTCATAAAGCCGATGAGGATATGTACGAAGACAAGAAAGAATATTATTCCAGACATCCCGAAATGAGATTCAGATAATCTGGTCATATAAATTTTATCATTTTTGGTTATTTTAATAATATCAAAATTTTTATATCCTTGACCTATGCTAAGAAAGGATATAAAAACGATGACTAAAAACCAAGCAAAATTCACAACCATCAGACTTACGATAACAGCATTATTTATGGCAATGACCATAGCAATGTCTTCATTCGGGATCCCCGTTCCCGGCGGACATCTGTATCTCTGTGATGTTGTGATCTGTACTGCAGCTATATTATTAAATCCCATTGAAGCCTTTATCGTGGGCGGTATCGGATCGTTCCTTGGAGATATGATCTTCTATCCTTTGCCCATGTTTGTATCACTCGTAACACACGGTGTACAGGCTCTGGTTATATCGATATTCGCTCATTACATATTAAAGAAACATCCGAAGATCTCCTCGGGAATCGGCGTAGCGATCGGTGTTATCATAATGGTTGCGGGATATACATTCGGAAAAGCATTTATCTACTCGACCGTTGAAGCGGCGATCTTAAAACTCCCTTATGAGTTTGCACAGGGAATCTTGGGTGCCGTAGTCGGAATGCTTCTCGTATACAGATGCGGACTTAAAAAAGTATTTAACAATATCGTGGGAAAAAGAGAAGATACAATTCATTCACTGAATCAGAATTAATTGTTTGAATATTAAAAGAACAGTCCTTCGGCATATGCCGAAGGACTGTTTTAGTTTGCTTGTTATCTTACATCTTTAAAGCGGGATCGTATTCTGCCTTTCCGAACGCAAGTATCGGAAGTGTTATTATGTTAAAGAAGATCGTAAGTATACCGAATCCGGTGCTCTTTCCGAAAGTCTTCGCAAATCCTAAGAGCATTACTATGTAGGATGCAAAGTTTAGGAATGGGATAAAGATAAATATAAACCACATTATATTATTGTTGGTCGTTATCTCTGCCATTACCCAGAAATTATATACAGGGATAAGTGAAGCCCATCCGGGTTTTCCTGCTTTAACAAATAATTTCCACAATGCAATAAATAATACAACACTTACCGCAATGATAACTACACTGTAAACGATCCAGAAAATGATAAATGCTATAGATCCGCCTGCCATAAATAAAGCAGCTAATGCATCTGATGAATTGTTTGACATGTATATCTCCTTTCTTTAAATGCAATGATTTTTCTTTTAATTCATATTAAAATGTTTCCATTCTCCACTCATCCTGACCACAGCCGTCACAATGATACCTTCTTTCTCTGCTTCCAGAAATGGTGCCATCCGGATTAAACATCTGAACTTCACCTCTAATTTCGTTTGTAGGCTGCCAGTTATGATTTCCTGTTGCAGGTATGGAACGTGTATTTCCACTTTCTGCTCCGCATCTTGAACAAACTTCCGTTTCTGTTCCTTCATCACCACATGTTGCAGGTCTGCCTGTTTTCCACACTGAATAATCATGTCCCAAAGCGCTTAGAGTTTCCGATTTTGTTTTACCGCATTTGGAACATTTATAATTTACTTCTCCGGCTGCTGTACATGTCGGATTTGTTCTGCCTGTTTCGGCCCAGTTATGACCGAGCGCATCGATACTTGCTGTTTCAAGTACTTCACCGCAGCCTGTACATTTCTTCACCTTTTCACCCTTGCTCTCACAGGTAGGCTCTTTGGTTACCTCCCAGTCACCTGCAGTATGGATATGCTGTTCCTGGGTATTGTTGTTCGTATTATTATTCGAGGTATTATTGTTCGAATCGTTGTTATTGTTTGTCGTGTTGTTATTGTCGGTATTGTTGTTTGTTGTGTTGTTATTGGTGTTCGAGTCGTTATTTGTGGTGTTATTATTGTTCGAAGTATTGTTGTTCGAATCGTTGTTAT
>CADARM010000141.1:4274-5768 GCA_902790275.1 uncultured Lachnospiraceae bacterium | reverse complement strand
TTATTCCAGAATCTAAAACTCTTACCCATTCTTCTGTAGAAATTATATGGGAATCATAATTTTTAGCTAAAAATAAATATAAATCTATGAAACTATCCAAATCTTTTTTCAAATTTTCATCAGATAGTGAAACATTGGAATATTCTTTTGCCAAAATACATGCATCCACATATTTCCTTGGCAACCCTTTATTTTTTAAATCTAATTTATTAGTTAAGTGATTGAAAATTTCATTTGAAAAATTCTTTCTTAATTTACCCATAGATTCCTTTAAAATGTGTTCATTGCTTTCAAAATCATAAGCCTTTACTTTAAAGTCCCAATTCAATTTATTAAATAAAGCCAAATAAAATCCTGACAAATCCTTTTTAAAAATATACCCTAAATAGAAATTAGTTCCTAAAAAATCCTTATGAGATATTTTTATAATTGGAGTATTTACCCACATCTTTTTTCCATAATAAGGGTTTATTAAAAACTTATCATCTTCGATAGTTTCATCTAGACTCTTTATTATTTCATTATTAAATATGCCGATTATTTTTTCATTTGAATTTTTATCTATTCTTTTCCCCAAAAAAACTTCATAAGAATCTAATAATTCCTTAAATAAATCAATTAAACCCACAATATCACCTATGGCCATTAATTAATAAAAGACATGTATCTTTGTTTATTTAGAATTTTTCTCATTTCATCTATCTTTTTAAAAGAACTTGGATATTTAATGGTTTCTTCAAATGCAAAATTAGGATTTCTTAAGCATTCTTATAAACGGCGAAGCAGAGTTTACGTATTTTGATTACAGATCAGAAAAAGAAAAGAAAATACGTGCCGTCTGTACACAGAAAGGCATGTATGCAAAATCGCCGAGATACATAGTTTTATATTCCGTTGATGAGGACGATAAAACCATACAAAAAGAAATACCCGAAAATCTTAACGTAACTATTCGTTCTTTCGGATATTTCGATGTGTTTGTGGGTGGCAAACCGATAGCTTTCAGAAACAAAAAATCAAAAGAACTTTTAGCGGTACTTATAGACAGAAAAGGCGGTTTCGTATCTTCGGAAGAAGCAATCTCCTATCTTTGGGAAGACGAACCTGCGAATACGCTTACACTGTCAAGATACAGAAAGGTAGCGCTTCGTTTAAAGAATACTCTCGAAGAATACGGAGTAAGCGATATCGTAGAGACCGTGGACGGAAAAAGACGTATCGTAACTGAGAAAGTTCATTGCGATCTATTCGATTATCTCTCCGGAAAGGAAGAATATTCGCAGCTCTTTAAAGGAAGTTATTTAAATAATTACAGCTGGGGTGAGACAACACTCGGCGAACTGATCAATTCATAAAAATAACCCGGAAGCATTTTTGTTTGCCTCCGGGTTTTATATTATTTCCCAAGTAATCTCTTAAAATTCTTTTCCACACTCTTTTTATCTTTTTCGGAATGCATATCGGAGTAACTCACATCGACAAATTCAAATACAG
>CADARM010000141.1:0-4239 GCA_902790275.1 uncultured Lachnospiraceae bacterium | reverse complement strand
AAATTCAAATACAGTCCATTTATCCAGATATTCGTTAAATCTTTCTTCTGACACAGGAGCACCGTTTATCTTATAGACGATCTCATCCGTGCCATCCATTCTGGTTTCCGCTAAGAAGACGGGAAGATCTTCCGAGACAAAACCGTGGAGCACTTTAAAATAATCGCATTCCAATCCCATGCCGGCTTCATATCCGCGATAAACTCCCGTATTTATACTGTAAGAGATCTTTCCGTTAGATCCCGCAGATCCGGCTTCGTATATATTGCTTTCGTACTGGCCGTTGCTTTCATAAACATAAGCCCTGTATATCGTCACCCCATCTGTTTTTGAATCACCTTCCGATATCAGAAGTTCGGGAAGATTGTCATAGTCCATATACGCAAATTCATAATGAACGTTTTCATCCTGAGTCGAAAGAAACGATGAATACTCTTCCATGGCAAGATCTATAAGATCATCCGTATACGTTTTCTCAAAATCATCTATAAAACATGAATAATCGTAATCGTTTTTCAACTCCAGAAATCCCTTTCCGGCATAAATATCTAACTGCTTATCCGAATAAGCGTAATACTGGCAGATAATGTTGTTATATGTATTGCAATCAGTCTCAACATTATTCACATAATAAGGCTTATCCTCAAGTTTATCATCATACGATTCCTCAAACGAAGCAACCAGTTCGAACTCATTTTCATCGTTAATTGTCAGATAATAATTGATAAAACTCTGATACTCGCTTCTCCATTCAGCATACCAGAAAAAATTGGCGCGTTCTATGTAGTATAAGCTTGTACCGTAATCGGAAAGGAAATTTCCTATCTCGACAACTTCTTCCTTTTCAAAATCATATGTACAGATATTGAAATTGATCGTATCTTTCAGTTCACCGGAATAAACGATATTGATCATTTCCGACAGATTATCGTTATTAAGGCAGGAAAAAGAAAATCTCACGTTCCATCCGTCTTCGGAGAATTTATCCAAATATTCAAAATACGCTTCGGAAGCTTTTAAGAGTTCTTCGTCAGAATAAATCACTTCGGGATTTTTCGCCACAAAGTCATCATACGAAAAGTTCTCGATCTTCTCAAAACCGCTTGGAACAACAAATTCCATATTCCCGGATGTGAGCGGACGATCGCTTTCTTCCTTTTCGATCTCTATCTCGGGTGTTTCCTCTTTCGGCTGTACCTCAAGCTTTGCCTGATGATTCATTATATCTTTTTCATCAGGCGAAACAATGTTTACAGGAATATCGCAGGCAGAAAAAACAACAGCGGTATTTATTGCCAGAGCCACCGAAACGATCCTTTTTATGTTTGTGCTTAATCTTTTCTTATCGACCATATCTTTATCCCTTAAATTTTATTTTTTCATATAAGATACGAACAGATTATAATATTTTATGGAAAAAATAAAAAGTGTAAGCAAAGATTTCTCAAAGCTTACACTTTTGTATTTTAAATATTTTTTACCAGTCGCTGTCCCAGTCGCTTCCGCCGGAATCCCACGAATCGCTCGAACTCCACGAATAATCCGAATCGTCACTGTCATAACTGCTCGATGAGCTCGACTCATATGTCGACTCTCTGTAAAGTTCATCCTGATAATCTATATAATAATCAGTATCTTCAAAATCCGTGATCTGAGTCTCTGTATCCCAGTCGGGCGTATACCAGAAATCATTCGCTACGTTCTGATGCTTAAGATCGGAAGGGATCTCAGCCAGGAATACCGAATTCCATTCATCGTCGTCGGTATTATATACATACCAGCCCTGATCCTGATCCGGCTTCATGTGATAATAAATTTCATCATTGTACGAATAATAACCCTCGTTTACGATAAAGCCGTGAAGATAATCTTCATAGACCATACTGTCTTTAAAATCGGATTTACCGTATTTCGGATCATAATCCGAAGACAGAAAATAATTTTTGGCTTTAGACTGTAATTCCAATTTAACGGGATAGGAACTTGTTTTCTTCCAGTCTCCGATCTCGTCGTCGTAAACTGCCCAGCCGTTTCCGTCACTTCCGTAATGATAGAAGAGTTTGTCCTGATAATACGCTTCATCATTATACATGTAATAACCGGACTTCGCAGGAGTCTCGGAATCTACCAGGAACTTAAATACGCCAATACATAGAATAAGAGGAATAATAAATCCGAGAATGCTGCTTAAACAGGATTTCTTTTTTCTTCTTCTGCCCCCGCCTCTGTTATAAGATGCCGGTGCCGAACCCTTGCTTATGTTGTGGCTTTTCTGTTCAAGGATCTCCTGTTTGAGTCTTGTATGAAGTTCATTTACAGCATAAGCTTCGTCCGTGCCTTCATATCTGACCGCACGCGATCCGTCTGCCTTATTCTTGTAAACGATAAAATTACCTGTGCTCTCGTCTTTGTAAATACCGAATGCTTTTGCTCCGCGGTAATCTTTACCGATGAAGAATCTTGTAACATCCTCGGGAGGTAATCCTTTTGACGCATACCATTCTTTAAGGCCCTCAATAGTCGTAGGCTGGTCGGATGTACTTCTTCTTACGTTTTTGTTTGGTGCACCGCAGCTCGGGCATTTTTCGAGTGTATCGTCAAACATTGAGTCGCAGTATTCGCATTTGATCTTCATAACCCTATTCCTCCTTTCTACACTATTGATTATCCCATATTAAAACAAACAGTTAAATCTCTTTTTCGGCATTTTTATCCTTGTTATACAACGGTAAAAAGATAAATAAGCAAATTACAATGCTTGAAATTGCGTGAAGCGCAACTGTAGACCAGAGAACGACCTGATCCTGTAAAGCGGATGATCCGCCTCCGCCAAGTAAAGCTGCAAGATTATTGTTAAGAAAATGCATGATCGCAAGCGTCCAGATATTCTCGGTCTTCATATATACGTATCCGAAGAAGATCGCGATCGATATGCATGTGATAAGCTGCATAACAAATGCCTGAGCACCGTATTCTTTAGTATAATACATAAAATCCGCACCGATATGCCATACACCCCACACAAGTCCGAGTAGGAGCACTCCGAGACGCTTACCCATTTTCTTCTGCATAATGGGCTGAAGGTAATATCTCCAGCCGTACTCTTCGCCGAAGAACGCCATATAAGATAAGATGAAGTTAATGGGAAGGCATAATACAGTGATGATCGAATTTGCACTGAAAAGTGTTTTCTTCAAAGAATCAAAGGCCTCTGTTGTATGATTGAAAAGATCGGAAAGGAATATGCTGATAAGAGATCTCCCGAAGAACAGAGCGATAAAAACGGCAATAAGGATAATGCTCCATTTAATATTCTTTCGGTTAAGTCCCGCATTCTCACGCTTTTCCTTACCGCAGACCCAGAAAGCCACATATGAAACAAGACTTCCCATGATAAGCACAATGGTTGAAAGCGTATTCCAGATATCGATCTTTGCGACTGCAGATTCGATAGGATCTATATGAAGAACGATAGAACCGATATTGCATAAAGCGCATAAAGCTGTTGTGACCAATACGGTTATATAACCTGTCATCGGAAGCTTTTCGCCTTCTTTTCTGAATATGAGTTTCCCTAAAATCACACCGGCTGCGGGATAAAGCATCTGCGCATTCATGAACAATGTCAGGTCATACTGCTTTTTGAATCCGATGATCATTAAAAGATTCATCGCATACGTAACGCCGTAAGCAACGGCAATAAACACCCATAGTTTCTTTTTTTCTTTTGTTTCCATTTTTCAAGTCTCCTTACTTAAGTCAATTTTTGTATATTATAAAGACTTACCCTGGGGCAGAGTCAATATAATCCGAAAACAAAGGCGCTATTTTTGTCCCTGTAAAGTATATCACGCACTCTCCCGCTAAAAAAGATGTCTTTGGTATAAAATTTTTACCGAAGACATCTTTTATATAAAATTCCCCTTAATATTTTCTCTTACAATTCATACAACGCGGAAGAATCCACATCCGCTACTCTCGAAAAGCCTGTCGAGCTCATAACGAATCTCAGTTCTTTTCCTACGCTTTCGATATACTCTTTCACGCCGTCACTTCCGTCCTTTTCAAGGAAAGGAAGCATCGATCTTCCGACCGCTGCAGCATGAGCACCGAGTGCAAGTGCCTTATATACATCGGCCCCGCTTGTGATCCCGCAGTCAACGATGATCGTTACATCCCTGCCTTTTAATGCTTCTTTGATCTCGGGAAGGATCATCATGGGCGGAACAGCATAAGGAA
>CADARM010000140.1:4259-7209 GCA_902790275.1 uncultured Lachnospiraceae bacterium | reverse complement strand
CTTCTCCCCCGCAAATCTAAGTTTTACTTGAAGCAACGGATTCATTTTAGTTCTCCCTCAATTTTCGCGAAACACTGCTCTTCGGAATAAGGGAAAGTATTTCTATTTCCCTTGTTGTATACCCCTCATCACTAAGTTCTTGTATATTAATCTCTCTGTTATCATTTAATGCAAAATAAATTTTTCTCAAGTAATCATATTCATTTGCATCATTAGAAAAAGCAACCGCAGTCTTTATAATCTGCTTTAAATCACCCGGATATGGAATTTTATCCAGATTTCTAAGTATTTTATTGAAAAGTCGTATATCTTGTTTTGAATTTGCATTTTTCTTTAAAGTTGAAGAAAGCAGTGCGTCAGCTATTTCTATCAAGTCCTCATCTGAATATCTATCAAACGAAACTGTTGCATCAAACCGTCTAACAATTGCTTTATCAAAATTTTTAAATAAATTAGTAGTCGCAATTATTACAACATTCTCATTTAACCTATCAATTTCTTTAATAAATGTCGAAGTTACTCTTCCCATCTCTCGTAAATCATTAGCATTTACCCTATCTAAAACCAATGAATCTATTTCATCCATAAGGATAATTATTTTACCAAAAGAAAGATGATTGATCTCATCAAACAAAACAGAAACATTTTTAGCAGTCTCTCCTAGGCGACTATCAATCAATTGTTCAAAATCCACTCGTAAAAGATCGCGGCCTAAAATACGCGCTATTTGATACGCAGATTCCGTCTTCCCCGTTCCCGGCGCCCCATAAAAAAGAAATTTTGTCAAATCACTCTTCTCACTTATCGCTCTGGTTATCCCTAAAATGTCTTCTTCTATAATCTCTGGTAACAATAAAGGAGCACTTGAATAATCAACTTTTGTCAAATAATGAAGATTCTTATACGAGTTTTGCGGAACATAATAATTTGCACTAGATACCAACTCCATAAGATAATTCGCCATTACCGAATCGCCGCTCTGGTCAAACTCATTAGCTATCTCGGCAACCTCAGAAATAAAAGCCTCCTCATTTTTTTCTACATGATATCTTACTAAATTCATAATACTCTGCTTTTTCATCGTTTTATTCCTCTCATGTGTTTGCTCCTACATCATAATAACATTATATTTTCGCATGGGACAAATGTCAACGCATTTGGGACAAATGTGTTATTTCGCAATCAAATTATCTTTAATAATACAGATATTTTTCTTAAAATACTTTGCTACTCGCATACTCTTATTAAATTATTATCTATCCATTCTCATATCTCCCGGTGGAATAGTCAAAGCATCGCTTAAATTCCAGCCATGGGTAATACGATCTTCATATGTTTTCCGAGAAATTCCCCAATATTTACACATTGCGGTTCTGCTCGGAAAAGCCGACCCTCTATGATCTATACATTTTATTCGTGAATTGCTTTTTAACGGTTTGGTTAATGCGTCCTCAAGTGTCATACCGTATACATTCATACGCCTGCTAAATGTTTTGGGATTTATATGCCAGAAACGGCACATAGATTTAATGTTTCCGAATATATTCCCCTTGTGATCGACACAGGGTTTATCATGTGAAAAATTATTCATATAAAAAGAGCCTCCTACAACTAAATATCGTAATAGATTTTTGTTGTATTGGGCTCATCAAATAGTTTCAAAGTTTATGGCTAATTTCAGTTTACGCCATTTCTACGCCATTTCGTTATAAACTAATCACGAAATATAAAAACATATGTAAAATCAGGATTATCAAATTTACGGAATATATCCGGTTTTATCGAATTGTATCAGACTATTATCAAGATATGAATTTCGGCTCTTAGATTCTTATTCCTATTTTCATATCTATTCAAAGCTCCTTATTTCAAAAATATTTCAACCGTTTCATTATATCATTGAGGTTTTCTTTTCTCAATAGTCTGAATCACCACCGGCAGCAATTCTATGAAAGTACTTCCAGTGCTGCCTTAGGCGATATTTTCAGGATTTCAACCTTAACGCTTTCAAGTTCATCTTCGCTTCTGTCATACAAAGCCAGAACATTGCATCCTTCGGTGTAATGGATATACGTATCCGTACTTGAGATAACCTTTTTCAGATCGGGTATCTCGGAAGCGCTTACAAACAATACGCTGTAATCCTTGCCTTTCTTTTCCATCAGTTTCATAACATAGCAAAGCATTCTGACATGCGAAGGATTAAGAACATTTAGTTTATCCTGCAGATCTTTTTGGAGTCTCGTCTCAAGAAGTGCGGACGCTCTTACTCTGCCGCTTTCATCGACAGCCGTGCCTTCAACTGTCTCGGGGTTAAGTTCTCCTCTATCCAGAAGGTCTATGAAAATAGGGGCTATCGCGGGATCAAACTGCGTGCCGGTTCCTTTTACAAGTTCTTCCCTTACCTGCTCATCAGAAAGTCTTTTTCTGTAGACACGGTTGGATGTCATGGCATCGTAGCTGTCTGCCAGAGCAAGTATTCTTGCAACAAGAGGAATATCCGTATCGGAGAGTCCGTCGGGATAACCTTTTCCGTCAAATCTTTCGTGGTGATTTCTGATACCGTCCAAAAGTCCTTCCACGGATGCATCAAGCGAACTCATGATCTCGTAGCCGATCTCGGCGTGCTTTTTCATGAGCATGAATTCTTCATCAGTGAGTTTTCCGGATTTATTTAATACATTGTCCGCAACGCCGATCTTACCGATGTCGTGAACAAGACCGATGTATTTTATTCGCAGAATATCTTCTTCCGAAAAGTCATAATCCGCAGCCATCGCCCTGGCAAGTTTCTCGGCATAAAGGCCGACTCTTTCGGAATGACCGCCTGTATATTCGTCTCTTGCGTCGATAGCACCCGCAATGGTCTCGATAGTACCGATCGTCATCTTTGTCTGAATGACCTCGTGTCTGTTTCGCTCGAGCACACTGTCGGTAACCGCCTGGATAA
>CADARM010000140.1:0-4243 GCA_902790275.1 uncultured Lachnospiraceae bacterium | reverse complement strand
TGGATAACCGTCGCCGTCATAAGGATCACAAGGCCGATACCCAAGAAAACACCGAACTGATGAAATCTTATGAAGATAAAGCCGAGCATTTCTCCGAGTGCACAGAGAATGAAAAGGATCATACCGATAGCGGTGATCAGATACTCTTTCACCTTTCCGGTAAATATATCTTTTATCATACCGATGATGGCTATCACTCCAAAGAGTCCCATCAGGGCATGCGATATCATTACGGTCCTGTAAAATTCGAGCAAACCGCTTAAATGCAGTATCGCATTGAGCACTATCTGCCCGAACAGGATCATCTCAAAGATAAAGAGCATTTTGTGGTGCGATTTATGCTGAACCTCATCGAAATACATGCAGACGAGCACACCGATCAGTTCAACCGCTAAATATGCGAAATACGCAGAAAAAGAAGCACGTTTAAAGAGCACCTGTCTTAAGACGGATTCAGAAAACATCCAGAGCGAAACATCTATCATCAAAAGACCCAAGAATCTCGTTGCATTTGTCTGAAAGACATTCGGAATGATAAGGGTCGCAAGCATTACCAGAAGGCCGATCATCAAGACCATCGCAGCTATAAACGCAACAGCCAGACCCTTTCTTATAACGCCAAACCAGACATTGTTTCCGTAGCCGTAAGACACTGCATTGATCTTTTTTGATCCTTTTGCCTTAAAGACGAGTTTGATCTCTTTGCCCGCATCTGCTTTTGAGATCGATGTTACAACATAGGCGCTCGGAACATAGTAAGCGATATTGTTTAAAGACTCCGTCGTATATTCTTCGCGCTCTTTTCCGTCAATGTAGATATGGACATCCTGCATGCTTCCTCTGACCATAAGATGCATACCGTCGGATACGCTCACAGGCAGAGTATTTGTAATGACTATATCTTCTCCCGTTTCAATATCAACGCTTGTAGGAAGTGTGAGGATCTCTTCGACGCCGTTATTATCATACTTCCATCCCGCATTGAAATCGAAATATTCAAAGGAGCCTGTTGAAGCCTCATGCGATGTATCTTTGTCCGTTACGGCCAAAATCATCATAACGATCGTCATTGAAAGTACAAAAACGACCGCTAAGACCATAAGGTTTTCGACTATATTCCATATGATGTTTTTAGTTTTCCGATTCATTTTCATTGCTACCGACTATGTCAGTCACATCCGTGATCTTAATAACATACCCTTCATTCAATTTATTGAAAATATAAAGAGGCTCTATCTCATACCTAAAAACATTCCCCTTGTATGAGTATTTGCCGCTTGCAGCCACGCTGCTGTTTTTCTCCGCATAATCATTTAAAGGTTTTCTTAAAAAGGTATTGAAACGCCCGCCGCTTCCCGGGATCTTCTTTTCAAGTTCCCACTCGGAAAGTTCGGGGAAAAGTTCTGTCGCGTATTTGTTGCAGCTCATGTATCTTAATTTTCTGCTGAATACTATAAAGGCTCTTTTAGAGAGCTCGTTATTGACGATATTTTCATTTGTCGAAACGGAATATGTATAGATCTTCACAAGCGGGATAAGCATTATCAGAACACAGATAATGTATGTCATCGGAAGGATCTCGTAAGGAAGGCGGAGAACACGCTCAACGATGTAAACACCCTCACAAAGCGTATTGATAAAGATAAGGAGATATACGTTCACGCGGCTTACAACGCTTTTTCTCTCAATGGATATAAAAGCAATGACCATGCTCGCAAGGGTAAACAGTGCAAGCATAGCTAAATGTACCGAATGTAAGGGTCCGTATGTTTTTACGAGGTAATTGCCTGCAGGGCCGCTTTTTAATTCTATGGACTTATAAAAAATATCAAGTCGTCCGATAGTACATGCCGACATGAATATCGCTGTCTGGATCGTATATAAAGCCATTCGTAAGAACGTGGGGATTTTCACTCTGCAGATATTGCAGACCGTAAAGAAAACAAGGAGCGGACCGAACGCACCGGAAGCATAGGTCAGTTTGTTGGCAAGTATCGCAACGGGCAGATTTTCAGCAAGCTCAAGCGCCATGTAACCGCCGTTTCCGACAGCCAGGACTATCATCAGGAAGATAATGTTGTTATCAAAATTTCTACCGTATCCCAATACCAAAAGCATTATAACCAGGGATACTATAAAACATATAACGTAAAACATATTTCAGTACTCCTTTATCCATGCCCGCTTCTTCAGTTTTGATACTTTATAATTTTATCACATCAGCGCACAAAAATGGAATACCGAAGCCCAATTATATTAAATCAAGCGACACCTTAAAAGATATCATTCTCTCGGTCTCACTCGAATCGAATTTGATGACATAAGCCTGCATGTCGGAGTCGATCGAAGTGATCGTTCCTTCACCAAGGATCATGTGTTTTACCCTGCTGCCCTCTTCGAAAAGATCCTTCTTGTCTTTTATACGAGTCTTATCGTAAAGAGCTATATATTCCTTAGTCTCTTTGATAAGGGCATCATTGGGCTCATTTAAGTATTCAAGATACTGCTTTTCTATGTCAAAAAGGAATCTCGAAGGAAAACGGGGTGAACCGTCAAAATTGCGTCCCATGGCTTCCGTCAAAAGAAGCGTGTCTTTGGCACGTGTGATCGCAACAAAAGCAAGGCGGCGCTCTTCTTCCATCGCTGCCTCGGTGCGAACCTTCTTTGAAGGGAATACACCTTCATTGAGGCCGCAAATGAACACGTTCTTGAATTCGAGACCTTTCGCCGCATGCACTGTCATGAGCTTGACACGGTCTTTCGTATCTTCAATGTCCGTATTGGTATAAAGCGCGATATGCTTTAAGTAACTGTCAAGATTGGTCTCTTCACCGCAGGTCACTTCGTACTCGTATATCGACTGCTTAAGCTCGGCAAGATTATCAAGTCTCTCCTGCGCACCTTCCGTTCGAAGTGCCTCTTCATAACCGCTTAACTGAAGGACTTCCATTAAAAGTTCGGATATAGCCTTCTTTTCAAGGTTCTCCGAAAGCTTCTCGATAAGTTCGAGAAACGCGTGTGCCTTGGTGCCCTTAAAGATAGGATTGTCGATATTTTCCTTAAGAGCCGAAAAGAGCGTGATATGCTCATTTTCACTCACTTCTTCGAGGAACTTGATACGCCTCTCGCCCATATTTCTCTTTGGCGTATTGATAACACGCTTGAAAGCCAGATCATCGCCCGACACAAGGATCCTTAAGTACGAAAGCGCGACTTTTATCTCAAGCCTGTCGTAAAACTGAACACCGCTGTAGATAACGTAAGGGATCTTGTTTGTAAAAAGTGCATGTTCGAGACTCCTCGTCAGGAAATGAGACCTGAAAAGGATCGTCATATCCCTGTAAGCATCACCTTTCGTTTCCATCAGTTCCACGATCTTTGCAACTATAAAAGCAGCCTCATCATCCGAATTCTTTGCAAAGTAAACGCCTGTTCCGGCGCCCTCGCCTCTTAAGGATACAAGGTCTTTTTCTTCTCTGTATTTATTCTTTGAAATAAGGGAATTGGCTACATCGATGACACTTTTTACCGAACGGTAATTATCGTTCATCATCACGGTCTTTGTGCCTTTGAATTTCTTGTCAAAATCCAGAAGATAATGGATATCCGCGCCGCGCCAGGTATAGATAGTCTGGTCCGGATCGCCTACGACGAACAAGTTCTTATGATAATCTGAAAGCACTTCCATAAGTTCATACTGAGGCTTGTCGATATCCTGAAACTCATCGATCATTATGTACATAAGTCTCTTCTGCCATTTAAGACGGGATTCTTCACTGACTTTGAACGTATAGAGCGTAAAGATGATAAGATCGTTGTAATCAAGGCCGAAGCATTTCTTTTCCTGGTAAAGATATCCGTAAAAGATAATATCCTTGGCCGTAACCGCAGAATCGTACTTTTCCTTAAGCGTCTCAAGCGACATGTCAAACATATCGATGTAATAATCGGGGCGCTCGAACAGCTTGATCATCTCGATCATGTCGCGAGCCTTGGAAAAAGTCATGTCACGCAACGAAAGATTTCTTTCCTCGTAAATAACGGAAAGCATTGAATCGATATCGGAATTGTCCAAAACAAGAAAAGACTTCGGGTAATTAAACACGAAGCTTTCTTCTTTTAAGACATTGGCACAGAAACCGTGGAAGGTATTGATATACCCCGTATCTCTGTCGCCTGTCAGCATATGAATACGCTGCCTCATTTCATTGGCAGCTTTATTTGTAAATGTAACGCAAAGAAT
>CADARM010000139.1:5830-7417 GCA_902790275.1 uncultured Lachnospiraceae bacterium | reverse complement strand
CCCCGAGAAACTTTCAACCGAACAGCTTGAAGAAGCAATGCAGCAGGTTGAGAGAGCTATCGTCGTATCTTTAAGAATGGGAGATGTAACCACTCAGTATTCATCCTTCCAGTATGTAACCCTTCTTATGAATGCAAACGAAGAAGATTCAAGAGCGATAGCACAGAGGATCATAATGACCTGGCAGGAAGTTTCCGAAGACAGGCACATGACTCTTACATACGATCTAAAGAATATAGTTCCCAAGTAAAAAATAGGCCCCTTTTTCAAGGGGCTTAATTTTTTTTGTTTTATCTTTTTGAAATGGGAATGTAGATCTGATCTTCCATAATGGGTTTGTAAGCGGGTCTTATGATCTTGCCGTTATTTGATAATTCTTCGAGACGGTGAGCTGACCAGCCGGCTATACGTGCGATCGCAAACATCGGAGTGAAGAGTTCCGAAGGAAGCGAGAGCATGTTATATACGAAACCGGAATAGAAGTCAACGTTTATACAAACGCCTTTGTACATCTTACGTTCGGAAGCGATGATCTTGGGAGCGAGTTCCTCGACTTTTGAATAAAGTCCGAATTCGTCGCTTAAGCCTTTTTCTTTCGAAAGCTGTTCAACATAACCTTTGAAGATGCATGCTCTGGGATCGCTTGTTGAGTAGATCGCGTGACCTACACCGTAGATGAGACCCTGATGGTCGAATGCTTCTTTGTGAAGAAGTTTTCTCAGGTATGCGCTTATTTCTTCATCATCGTTCCAGTCTTTAACTTCTTTTTTCATTTCTTCAAACATCTGAACTACCTTGATGTTTGCTCCGCCGTGACGGGGTCCTTTTAATGAACCGAGTGCAGCGGCAATGGCTGAATATGTATCTGTTAAAGTTGATGTAACAACGTGTGTTGTAAATGTTGAATTGTTTCCGCCGCCATGCTCCATATGAAGCACTAAAGCGAGGTCTAAAAGCTTTGCTTCAAGGGGCGTATACTTGCTGTCGGCCCTTAAAAGTGATAGTATGTTTTCAGCTGTTGAAAGCTCGGGATTCGGCCTGTGAATGAAGAGCGAATTGCCGTCATGATAGTGGCTGTAAGCCTGATATCCGTAGATCGCGAATTCAGGGAAAAGAGCTATCAGCTGAAGGCACTGTCTTAATACATTAGGTATCGAAACATCATCGGCTCTGTCGTCATAGGAATATAAAGTTAAAACGCTGCGGGCAAGAGTATTCATCATATCCTTGCTGGGCGCTTTCATAATGATATCACGTACAAATCCCGTAGGAAGTGAACGATATTCTCCTAGTATTTCTTTGAAAGAATTGAGAGCTTCGACTTTCGGTAATTCACCGAATAGAAGAAGATAAGTGATTTCTTCGAATCCGAAACGGTTGTCGTTTGAAAAACCGTTTACGAGGTCTTTGACATTATAACCTCTGTAGAATAATTCTCCGGGTAAAGGGATCTGTTCCCCGTCAACAATTTTGTTGGCACGTACGTCAGATATGTGGGTCAGACCGGTAAGTACGCCTCGTCCGTTTAAATCTCTAAGGCCGCGCTTGACATCGTATTTTACGAACAATTCGTTGTCGATGATGTTT
>CADARM010000139.1:0-5822 GCA_902790275.1 uncultured Lachnospiraceae bacterium | reverse complement strand
TTACGAACAATTCGTTGTCGATGATGTTTCTCTCGTAACACTTGTCCGCAAGTTTGATAATTTCGGGTGTGATTTCGCTGTGTTTACTTGACATGTTTGGCCCCCTTTTTTATTTATTTGTCATGGTAATGACATTTATTAGTATACATAACTTTAAAACACGGTATTAATACTATAACATATATAAAAATATATATCAAAAAGAATTGCTAAAGTTAACAAAAAGTTTACATAAGAGGAAAAGTAATGGGAATGCTTGATTTTATCAGAAAAGAGATGGCTTCAAAGGGTTATGACTGGTACTTTTTAAAAGACTGCGACCCACATATGAGCGAATACGTAAACGACTATTATAAATTCAGGACTGTTGCATCCGGTTTTACCGGATCAAACGGTACGCTGGCCGTTGGTATCGATAAAGCTTATCTTTTTACCGACGGCAGATATTTTATCCAGGCCGAAAAAGAACTTTCGGGTTCGGGTATCGAACTTATGAAGCTTTCAACACCCGGATACCCTACGATAAAAGGGTTTATAAAAGATAAATTGAAAGACAAAGCAATTGTGGCATGTCCTTCGGATATCTTTTCGTATAAAGAATTTCTCGATTATGGCTTTAATGCTCTCGATGATGACAATGAGATCTTTTTAAATGCATACAGAAAATGTTATAACGAGGCATATCCCGAACCCGTTATCAACCAGAATATAAATATCCTTCCTTTGGATCTTACCGGAGAAAGTGCAAAAGAGAGGATCGAAAAAGTCAGAAAGTTTTTATGTGAAAGAGATATTTTTTATTATTTCAGCGCTTCTCTTGATTCGAATATGTGGCTCTTGAATTTAAGAGGAAATGCAATAAAATACAATCCTCTGGTCATGTCATTCTTAATGATCACACAAACCCATGCGGTTGCATTTCTTTATGCGGAAAACGGATTTGCGGACAGTGTACAATTCGAGAAGGCGGTCAACTATCTGAAAGATAACGGAGTAAATGTTTTTCTTTACAAGAATTTTGAATGGTATGTAAGAAATCTTCCGACAAAGAAAAAGGCTTGCTTTGCATTTGACAAGATGCCTGTTAAATATGCCAGGATCCTTGATGAACATGAATTCAGTCTTTTTAATCTCGATTGCAATGTCTCCATGATGAAATCGGTTAAAAACGAGACAGAGATCGCGAACATAAGAAAAGCGTATAGGAAAGACAATGAAGTTGTCTGCGAATTCATCGACTGGATGAGTAAAAATGATGTTTTATCCATGGACGAATACAAGCTTTCTTTGAAACTTGATGAGTTAAGACTATCAAACCCCGATTGCTACGATCTTTCATTTGATACCATATCTGCATCCGGAGCAAACGCTGCAATGATGCATTATGAAGCAAAAGAAAACGACTGCTCGAAGATCCTTAATGACAATCTGTATCTCTTTGATTCGGGCGGACAGTGGAATGGCGGTACTACTGACATTACAAGAACGATCTCGATCGGAAATCCCTCATATGAGATGAAGCATGATTATACAAAGGTTGCAAGAGGAATGCTTGCTTTGATGCCTTGAAGGATGCACCGGCATAAATCTAGATATCCTTGCCAGAGAACCGATGTGGGAAGAGGGCGATGATTACAAATGCGGAACGGGTCACGGCATAGGATATATGCTTTCCGTTCATGAAGGTCCTCATGCGATAAGGTGGATCCAGAATCCTATGGGCAGGGACACTGTTCTTAAAAGCGGAATGCTCGTATCCGATGAACCCGGTATTTACAGGGAAGGCAAATACGGCATAAGGATAGAGAATATCCTTCTGGTGAGAGATAAGTTAGAAACGCCTGACGGCAGGTTTTTATGCTTTGAATGCCTGACCTATGTTCCTCTTGACGAAAAGCTCATTTTAAGAGATGAGATGAGTGAGAAAGAAATACGCTGGCTTGACGATTATCAGAACAAATGCAGGACAGAAAATCAGGCATAAATTGAACATTTTATGTATTAGTCAAAGCTAATTTGAATAAGATGTTAAAAATTTGTTAAATAAATAACATATAGGATAAAGTCTCTTGACTTTGAAGTTATTTATTTTTATACTATTTTACGGTGCGTAATAATCCTGTAATACATTTAGGATATACAAAAATAAATATTTAAAGGAGATACATTTATGGCAATCGATTTAAGTCAGTATGGTATTAATGCCAGCGAGATTATCCACAACCCTTCATATGAGTTCTTGTATGAAGAGGAAATGAAGCCTGAACTTCAGGGCTTTGAAAAAGGTGTTGAGACAGAACTCGGCACAGTTAACGTTATGACAGGTATCTACACCGGTCGTTCACCTAAAGACAAATACATCGTTATGGATGCTAATTCCAAAGATACTGTTTGGTGGACATCGGAAGAATACAAGAACGATAACCATCCCATGAGCGAAGAAACATGGGCAGTTGTTAAGGATCTTGCTAAGAAAGAACTTAACGGCAAGAGACTTTTCGTTATGGATGCTTTCTGTGGTGCAAACAAGGATTCCAGAATGGCAGTTCGTTTCATCATGGAAGTTGCTTGGCAGGCTCATTTCGTTAAGAACATGTTCATCCAGCCTACAGAAGAAGAACTTGCAAACTTCAAGCCTAACTTCGTAGTTTACACAGCTTCTTTTGCAAAAGTTGACAATTACAAAGAACTTGGTCTTAACTCTGAAACATGTGTTGCATTCAACACAACAAGCCGTGAGCAGGTTATCTTAAATACATGGTACGGCGGAGAAATGAAGAAGGGTATGTTCTCAATGATGAACTACTACTTACCTCTTCAGGGCATGGCTTCTATGCACTGCTCAGCTAACACAGATATGGAAGGTAAGAACACAGCAATCTTCTTCGGTCTTTCAGGAACAGGTAAGACAACACTTTCTACAGATCCCAAGAGACTCCTTATCGGTGATGACGAGCACGGCTGGGATGACAACGGCGTATTCAACTTCGAAGGCGGATGCTACGCTAAGGTTATCAACCTTGACACAGAATCCGAGCCCGACATCTACAACGCTATCAAGAGAAACGCTCTTCTTGAGAACGTAACTGTTGATGCTAACGGCAAGATCGATTTCGCTGACAAGACAGTTACAGAGAACACTCGTGTATCTTATCCTATCGAGCACATCGAGAACATCGTTAAGAAAGTTAACGGTATCTCCGCAGGTCCCGATGCTAAGAACGTAATCTTCTTATCAGCAGATGCATTCGGAGTACTTCCTCCTGTATCTATCCTTACACCTGAGCAGACACAGTACTACTTCTTATCAGGTTTCACTGCTAAGCTTGCAGGTACAGAGCGTGGTATCACAGAGCCCACACCTACATTCTCAGCTTGCTTCGGACAGGCATTCCTTGAGTTACATCCTACAAAGTACGGTGAAGAACTCGTTAAGAAGATGAAGAAGTCCGGCGCTAAGGCTTACCTTGTAAACACAGGCTGGAACGGAACAGGAAAGAGAATTTCCATCAAAGATACTCGTGGTATCATCGATGCAATCCTTAACGGTGACGTTCTCAAAGCTCCTACAAAGAAGATCCCTGTATTCGATTTCGAAGTTCCTACAGCTCTTCCCGGAGTTGATCCTGCGATCCTTGATCCTCGTGATACATACGCTGATGCTTCCGAATGGGATGCAAAGGCTAAAGATCTTGCTGAAAGATTCATCAAGAACTTCAAGAAGTATGAGACAAACGATGCAGGTAAGGCACTCGTTGCAGCAGGTCCTCAGTTATAATTCAAATAAATATTTAAGAAGCAGGGTTTTATCCCTGCTTCTTTTTTTATGTTTTTATATCTTATTAAAATCTTTATTTTGTTTGATAATTCGGTTAAAATACTATGTATGTAAAAGGATTTTCGAGGTGATCTTATGAGTAAAGAACTTATAGTCGGAGATTACATGTTTTCTACACTTGAAGAAGCCAATGTAGCAAAACTTGAATTGGATAAAATACAGAAACTAACCGAAAAACTCGTCGATGCTGATGATGAGATGCTTTTTAAAGTATATAACAGAAGTATTGAAAAGAATACTTTCAGAACACCCGTAGGCCTTGAATTTATGAAAGCACTGAAAAAGCGTCTCGAGAAATCAAGGAAGATCAAGGATAATGTTCTGCCCATCCCGGTCAGTGTAAATAATCTTGAGATAAGCGAAGCCAAAGAGAAGGAAGACGATATAAAGAAAGTAAGGGATGATGCAAAGAAATATTCCTCTTTCTTTAAATGGTCATTATTTATTAACGCTGTGCTGGTGATCGTTATAATCGCTTTATTTGTGATAACCGGCACTTCAAAGAATCCCAACATAATCAATTATGAGAATGCTCTTATCGACAAGTATTCATCCTGGGAATCCGAACTTAATCAGAAGGAAAAAGACTTAAGGGTTAAGGAAAAAGAGATCAAGGACAGAGAAAGTGCATTAAATGATGCAGGTATTTATCTGCCTGAAGAGGAATAAACGTTTTTTGATTTTTTCACATTTTTGTCATATTTGCCCTATATAATAAGATTTATTAAAAACGACATAATTTTTCATTATTCGGGGGAATTCTATGAAAAAATCAAAGATAATGGTCGTTGATGATGAGCAGAGAATGCGTAAGATCATCAATGACTTTTTAACCAAGAACGGTTACACCGTCATTGAAGCCTGTGACGGTGAAGAAGCATTAGATATATTCTACGAAGATTCAGATATCGATTTAATCCTTTTGGATATAATGATGCCCAAACTTGACGGCTGGGGCGTATTGAAAGAGATCAGAAAAGAATCCAAAGTTCCCATTATCATGTTAACAGCAAGAAGCGATGAGTCCGACGAATTACTCGGATTTGATCTTGGCGTGGATGAATATATTACAAAACCTTTCTCGCCGAAGATCCTTGTTGCGAGAGTTGAAGCGGTACTAAGAAGAACTCAGGGTGTGGGATCGAAGGATATTCTCGAGACTGCCGGTATCGTGATGAATAAGCTTACGCATGTCGTTACCGTTGACGGAGAAAATGTTGAATTCAGCTACAAGGAATTTGAACTTCTTGCTTATTTCCTCGAGAATGAAGGCATCGCTCTGCCGAGAGCCAATATATTAAACAATGTCTGGAACTACGATTATTACGGTGAAGACAGAACCATCGATACTCACGTAAAAAAGATAAGATCCAAACTTGGCGATAAAGGAAAATACATTAAAACGATCTGGGGTATAGGATACAAATTTGAAACGGTCGATTAAAACACAATTTTCTTGGATATTCATACTTATACTTGCCGGAAACGTTATTCTCTGCATGGTTTTAAATCTTTTCTTTTTGAAGCAGTTTTATTTTGCAAATAAGAGAAAGAGTATTAACGATGCATATGAAGTTTTAAACCAGGCCAGCATAGACAGAAGACTTATGGATTCGGATTTTCATGAAGAACTGCTCGTTCTTTGCGAAACTTCGGATCTTTCAATCATAGTTCTCGATAATAACGCAAATGTTATCGCTTCTTTAAAGAGTGACGACAAGAATCTTTTAGGTCAGATGATCGATCCTTCGTTTATGTTTGTTAACAAGGACGATCCCGATTATCTTCAGGTTCACAATGTTCAGGACACTTATTCCAATAACAAATACCTCGAAATGAGAGGTTATCTGGCTAATAACGAGCCTTTTCTGATCAGATGTTCATACATTTCGGTTGAAGACAATGTTGCTATCTCAAATAAATTCATCTGTATTGTCGGTTTATTCGCACTGACTGTCGGTGCTCTTTTTATCATTTTCTTTAC
>CADARM010000138.1:4360-4991 GCA_902790275.1 uncultured Lachnospiraceae bacterium | reverse complement strand
TCTTCATAGCTGCCCTTCCCTTTGAAAAAAGGGCGCCGCATAAAATAATCAAAGCATACGGAGTTCACTTTGACGCCGGTGGCTTCGACTTGTTTTTTTATTGCTTGACAACCTTTTTCTGTCCATAGCGGATTTGATCGTATTGATCAAAAGCTCGTCGAGATCGTCCTTGGGAACATTCAAAGGTACATATTCGATAACAGCATCTTTTCCTTCAAGTTCCTTCTGTGCATAAAGAGCACCTTTTCTTACACCGTACCAGAAGTCATTGTCGAGCATGCTCATTTCGAGGATCCTTACTGTCTTCTTGGGAAGCTTGTCCGTAGGAACGATGGCTGTATTAAACTGCTTTAAGAGGTTCTGGATACCCGAAAGCATTCCTTCAAGGTTATCCGTATTTACACCGATCTTTGTGGATTCGGCTGCAACCTCTTCGGAAACCGCTGCGATCTCATGAGTATTCTCACTGATGATCTGTGCCGTTTCGAAAAGATTTTCCGCTTTATCCTTGGATACGTCGGAGTTGTGAGCCATTACGTCGAAAAGACTTGTGATGGCATTGATCTTATCATGTATTCCGAGTGAGCTTTCGTTGATCTCTCTGAATGAAGAGTTTACGCTGTCGAAAGTA
>CADARM010000138.1:0-4317 GCA_902790275.1 uncultured Lachnospiraceae bacterium | reverse complement strand
GCTTGTGATCTCTGCAAGGATCTCGTTGATCGTCTGCATACCGTCTCTGGTCTTGCCGGACATGACATTCATCTCATCCGCAACAACGGTAAATCCTTTACCTGCCTGACCTGCTCTGGCTGCTTCGATAGAAGCGTTAAATGCCAGAAGTCTTAACTGATCACTTATTTCCACAATAAAGTTTCCGACTTCACCGATTCTCTTGATCTCATTGTTGAACTTTGAAAGGATCTCGTTGATTCTTCCGAGGTCTGCTGCCATAGCAGCCAAATCCTTTTCGAAATCTTCGATGTTGACTATACCTGAGTGGCTTGTCTCAACCGTTTTATCAAGGATTTCCTTGATCGATTTCATCGAATCGTCGATCTCCTGCATCTGTTCGTTGTTTGACTCTATGAGCTTAAGGTTGTCTTTAACAAGTTCAAGCTGTTCGGCTGTCTTGATGGCAACATTGGTCGCACCGTCAGCGATCTGCTCGTTGCCTTTAACGTTTGCCTCAACACTTTCGGAAAGAACTCCGATAGCATCGGAAAGCGTAACAACGTTAACCTTTGTAGCTTCAACGAAAGTCATAAGGTTGTTTTTGATCGAGTTAAACGCACTCGCCATTACGGCGTTGGCATTGTCGGTATTTTCGGTACTGACATCCTCAACGTTTAACTTGCCCTTGATTATAAGCTCTGCCTGTCTGACTATTCTATCCTGCGAACTCTTTCTTTTAAGCAAAAGAATAAGTAAAACCACTATTACAGCAGCTTCAAGTATCGCAAGAATTAAGAAAGGAATAAAGCCCATATTGTTACCCCCGTGTACGAATTAATCTTCGTCGTATGGTTTCATTGTGATGATCTTGCCGTTCTCATCATATTTAAGTTCTCTGAACTTAACGCATCTTCTGTGATTTACTCCGCCCGAAAGTGAAGAATCATGATAGAAGAGATACCACTTACCGTCAATTTCAACTATCGAATGATGTGTGGTCCATCCGATAACGGGTTCGAGGATCCTGCCCTGGTATGTGAAAGGTCCTTTGGGTGAATCGCCGATAGCGTATACGAGATAGTGAGTGGTTCCTGTTGAGTATGAAAGATAATACTTTCCGTTGTATTTGTGCATCCAGGGGCCTTCGAAATATCTTCTGTCTTCGTCGCCGGCCTTGATGGGTTCACCGTTTTCGTCAAGGATCGTGATCTCTTCGGGACCGTCCGCAAACTGAAGCATGTCGTCTGTAAGTTTTGCAACCTGAGGTCCGAGTGCCTTTGCGTCTGCAGGGATCTCTGCGGGATTCTCAACAAATTCGCCTGTCTGCCATTTTTCAAGCTGTCCGCCCCAGAGTCCTCCGAAGTAGATGTATGCCGATCCGTCATCATCCACGAGAACTGCGGGATCTATACTGAAGCTTCCCTTGATGTAATCGTCTTCGGGTTTGAAAGGTCCTACGGGGCTGTCCGAAACAGCTACACCGATATGGAATCTCAAATCCTTGTCTCTTGCAGGGAAGTAAAGATAATACTTTCCGTTCTTGTAAGCACAATCGGGTGCCCACATCTGTTTGCTGACCCAGGGAACATCTCTCATGTTGAGAGCTTCTCCGTTGTCGATACAGGGTGCATCAACATTATCCATTGAAAGGATGTGGTAATCCTCCATCTGATATTCGTCACCGTCATCATTGTCTTCGCCGTCATGCTCAAGATCATGAGAAGGATAAACGTAAATCTTTCCGTTAAATACATGAGCTGAAGGATCTGCTGTGTAAATGTGTGTTACCAAAGGTTCTTTCTGTTTTGCCATCAGTAGCGTCTCCTTTCAAGGTTGACTTTTTGTAAGTCAATATTTTGTGTAATTATACCATATTCTTTTATCCGCTTGCAATCGGTGAATATGCTTATTTATCAATATTTCGAGCACTATTATATAAAACTAACTTTTAGTGCTATTCCGCAAGATTATAATTCTCTGCAAGGTAATCGTTTACAACATTTATGATAGCCTGCTGATAAAGATAAGGTTCGCCGAATCTTTCGATCGCACCTGCACGGTCATCCTCGGAAAATCCGAATGATGTCACAACTTCGTTAACGTCTTCGTCTGAAACGGAAAGAGCGAATTTTTCATACAGTGCCTGGTAGATAAGATTCTTTTTTGCTTCTGCCTCTGCAGCATCTTTTATAACGCCGGCGTACTCTTTTTTATCCACACCGCGCATCTCGTAAACATCTTTGTAAGCATCATATCCGTAAAGGTTCTGATATGTGGAATTGGTGGTATCCATCTGCTTGTAATCTTTGGCCTTCATATACTTTTTCATATTCGAAATATATGACAAGGGGAAAGATTTAATCTTCGAATCGCTTATCACGTACTCTTTAACATAGGTATCGAATGCGTCCTGCGCGTAACTCTTTCTGTATTTGTCGAGGAAATCTTCGGCACTGTCAACGCTCGCACCGAAATTCTTTAAAACAAATTCATCGTTAAACTCGCCCGTAACGTAAAGGCCGTTTAAGGTAACTTCATAAACCACGGTCTTGCCTGCGATCTCTTCGTTGCCGAAATCAGGTGCATATTCGATCGTTACATCAAATGTTTCGCCTGTTTTGTGGCCTATGATCTGATCTTCGAATCCTTCGGGATAATCCCCTGTTCCGAGGGTGAGCGAGATTCCTACTCCGTTTGTGTTTCCGCCTTCGTACTCAACTCCGTCAACTCTTCCGATATAGTCGATATTGACTCTGTCTTTTTCCTTAACGACCACATTCTTTTTATCGGACAGATCGGGATAAGATTCAACTATGGCTGCGATATACTGTTCCTCTTCTTCCGCCGAGGGATAAAAATCGCTCGCATTCATGTTCAATGCATTAAAATCGCAAAGATCCACGTACTTGCTCGCTTTTATGCCCCTGATCGTTCCGTCGGCCGCAAGACCGATCGAATAATTGAGTTCTTTTTCCGCTTTTCTCGATGCGTCAAAGATCAGCGCGCCGGCTATTACCGCGATAACGACGATAACTATGATTATTCCGATCATTCTTCCGATCGCCTGGTTTCTCTCGGCTTTCTTTAATGCCTCAGCTTTTCTTTTCTGTTCCATAAGTCGTTTTTTCTGACTCATAACTGCCTCCGAACTTTACGCCTGATTTTCATCGGGTACGCATTTTTGCGCCAGAACGGCTTCATAATCGTATCCGTTGTCAGAGCGTCTGTTTATTTTCTTTATTTCAAAATATCTTAATTCGTTAGGATTAAGATCATATGACAAAGTGATCTTTCCATCGTCTGTTTTTACGTTTGACGACGTGATGCCGGGTTCTGCTGCTTTTCTGAGAAGGTCCTTCTGAACCTTATCAAGCGATGAAGGCTCACCCATCTCATGCCACATCTTTAAAGGATTGGCATGCTCATCATCCACAAATCTCTCAAGAACAAAATATTCCGCATTCCCGATACCGTCTATCTCGACTTCGACTTCAAAGTTCTTTTTCTCATTGTAGAGATCGGGATTCCACAAAAGACCTCTGATGCTTCCGTCTTCAGTTTTAACGATGATACCGTTCTCGTTCTTTAAGATGCATTCACCTTTAAGTTTTTTATAAAAAGCAAAGGTGTAGAAAGTCGGTTTCTTGATAAGGCCGTTTGCCACAAGACCGAATCCGCCGTGGAACGGTGTGAAAGGAACGCCGAACTCTTCGAAAAGATCTCCGAATGTCCAGTAGGAATACGAAGAGTGCTTGTCTCCGAGACGCGATAACATATGTGCGACATAAGCCGCATTGAAAGTCGTGTCATGAACCGTTGCATTGGGAACATAACCCGTGTTGAATTCGGTGATGAAGATCTCCATTCCCTTGAATTCCCCGTAAGAATCCACGATATCCCTGGATCTCTCGAGCCAGCCGAAAGCGTTCTTCGGTTCATGAAGATCGATGTATGTATAATGTCCGTTCCATTTGGGCATATAACTTGTGTAATGATGTCTCGATACGAAATCGAGGGGAAGCTTCTTTTCTTTTACGAAATCAAGGAAACTTCTAAGCCATCTCTCATCATCGACACCGCAGATCGCGGGGCCGCCGACAAGGATCTTTTCGTCAACTTCCTTGATGCATTTGGATGTAAGTTCGTAAAGCTTAAAGTACTCATCCATATCGGCATCTTTCCAGAAAGAAGGAAGGTTGGGCTCGTTCCATACTTCAACGGGCCAGGTTCTGATCTCGTCGATACCGGCGGAGACCGAACCGAAGGACGACCTGAGCGCCGCAACGGCGAAAAACGGCGGGATTCTCACCGCCGCCACGGACATTGACTATGACT
>CADARM010000137.1 GCA_902790275.1 uncultured Lachnospiraceae bacterium | reverse complement strand
TATCTTTTGTATTGTTTCCGACGGGAGTTATCGCTCCCAGTCCTGTCACAACGACTCTTCTAAAATTTTCATTCATGTTTTTATCTCTTTTCTTAATTTTTTACATAGCGATCCCGCCGTCTACCTTTAATACTTCGCCTGTTACATAAGAAGCGAAGACTAAATACTCGACTGCGTCTGCAACATCGTTTGCACTTCCCATTTTTCCGAGAGGGATCCTTTCCACGAGAGGATTATCCTGCTGATCGAAGGTCATGTCTGTTGCTATAAAACCCGGAGCGATCGCATTGCATCTTACATTCTTTGATGCGAGTTCTCTTGCCACGGATTTGGTAAGGCCTATAAGACCTGCTTTTGATGCGCTGTAATTACACTGACCGGGATTCCCCAAAAGGCCTGCAACGGAGGAAATATTGATGATGCAGCCTTCGTGGTTTTTTATAAACATCCCGGCCATATGTCTTATCATATTGAACGCACCTTTAAGGTTTGTATCAACGACCGAGTCATAATCGTCCTCACGCATCATCGCGAGAAGATTGTCACGTGTTATACCTGCGTTGTTTACGAGTATCTGAACCGCGTTGAAATCTTTCTTGATCTGCATTACGGTTTCTTTCGTCTTTGTAAAATCAGAAACATCCAGCTGATAACATTTTGCTTCGACATTAAATTCGTTTCTGCATTTTTCACAAACCTTATTTGCCGCTTCTTCATTTGAAGCATAAATGATCGCGATATTTGCACCGAGAGAGGCGAGTCTTAAAGCAACTGCTTTTCCTATACCTCTTGAACCGCCGGTCACAACTGCGGTCTTACCATTTAATGATTTATTTTCGTTCATCTATACCACACATTCTCCGGCCCGCTTTAAGATGGGCTCGGCTTCTTCGATCACTTCTTTTATTATTTCAGCCGCACTCTGTTCTCTCTTGACGATCGCGGCTATCTGGCCGGAAAGGAAACATCCTTTTTCGTTGTCACCGTCGATGACGGCCGATCTTAATGCTCCGACACCAAGGTTTTCAAGTTCTTCATCCGAGATTGAAGAGTATTCTGCTTTAAAATAATCTCTTGCAAAAGGAGTTCTTAAACTTCTTACGGGATGTCCGAGTCTTTTGCCCGTAACCATTGTGCAAAGATCGTTTGCGTGAAGTATCTTTTCTTTATATGAAGGATGGATGGAACACTCGTATGCACTTAAGAATCTTGTTCCCATCTGAACGGCACAAGCTCCGAGCATAAATGCCGCTGCAAATCCTCTGCCGTTTCCAATACCGCCCGCTGCGATAACGGGCAGGGCAGTGGCATCACAGATCTGCGGTACGAGGACCATTGTCGTAAGTTCACCTACGTGACCTCCGCTTTCTCCGCCTTCCGCGATCAGAGCTGATGCACCGAGCCTTGTCATAAGTTTTGCCATGGCGACCGATGCGACAACGGGGATAACTTTGATCCCTGCATCAAGCCATTCTTTGATATATTTGGACGGATTGCCTGCACCTGTTGTTACGACATCCGCTTTTTCTTCGATAACAATCTTTGTCACCTCGTCGGCATAGGGGCTTAAGAGCATAATGTTTACGCCGACAGGTTTGTCTGTGAGGCTTTTGGCAATGCGAATCTGTTCTCTGACATATTCGCCGGGAGCATTTCCCGCTGCGATGATACCCAGACCGCCGCCGTTTGAAACGGCAGCGGCGAGCTTTCCGTCAGAGATCCATGCCATTCCGCCTTGAAATACGGGATATTCGATGCCAAGCATCTCGCATATTGCTGACTTGATCATTTCTTATACCGCCATCTTGCTCTGGATGAGTTTGTCGAGATCGTCGATAGTTTCAACTTTCTGGTCAAGGTCGATCTGCATACCGATTTCATCTTCCAGATTCATAAGGATTTCCACGGTATCGAGAGAATCGATTCCAAGCTCGAAGATCTTGCTTTCGGGTTTAATGGTAGAAATATCAGTTCCCGTACGTTCG
This sequence comes from uncultured Lachnospiraceae bacterium, assembly GCA_902790275.1. GTDB lineage: Bacteria > Bacillota > Clostridia > Lachnospirales > Lachnospiraceae > UBA3766. The sequence continues at coordinate 2,434 of CADARM010000137.1, read as the reverse complement.
GAAATGATTTTTGCGATTGCATCAAAATACATAGTATTGCCTCCAAGAGAATTTTTCCGGCCGGCCCGAATGCCAGCCCATAACATACATTTTATTTTTGCCCGGTTCCTTAATGAGGGCGTAAGCGTTCCGTATGCGTTCCAAAATAAAATATTTTTTGTGGAAGTGATAAATGTGTTAAAATGGTACGAGATGATGAGAGGTATAAAAATGAAAAAGATCGGATTGGCAATAGGGATACTCACTTTACTTTTCACGGTGGGATGTTCTGCAAAAGAATTGGTGAATAAAAGAGATTATGTATATTATTCGGAAATAACCGCCGAAGACTATGAAACAATGGAATATGTGGATAAGAACAGCAACTACGTTTTTTCCATGATGGATGAAATGGATACCAATGATCCTTTCTGCGGTCAGTATCAGGATGTTGGGAATCTTTACTGGGAAAAAACAGAAGACGGTAACGTTGACAGTCAGGGAACGAAGATCGACAGTCAGGGCGCGATTTTCAGATATTTGATCTTTTTGAGAGATCCTTCCGATTATCATATTCTCGGGGTTCACCCTGAAGATACATATAAAGAAGCATGTGAAGCGATCGAAAATGCGGGCTTCACATGGGAAAGCGACAGCCCGTCATACGGAGACAGGACAGATACCATATTTAAAAAAGGAAATGTAGGTATAAGAGTAACAACATATAATACCAAAGAAGAGGGCATGGATAACGATATAATAGATTCGATATGCGTATATGTTCCTTTAAGGGATGAATCTTATAAGCCTATAGATGGTGACTATTAAAAAATACTAAAGAGAAAGAGAACTTATCATGGGAATCATTTTATCATCCGCACATGTTCATACAACGCACTGTGACGGAAAAACACCTGCTTGGGAAATGGCGGAAAAAGCATACGGCATGGGATTTGTATCATTAGGATTTACATCACATGCCGCGCAGACATTCGATCCCGGGTATTGCATCGATCCTTCTAAGGAAAAAGATTATATAAAAGAGATCCGTGATATCCAAAAAGAATATGCAGGCCGTATGGCAGTGTATCTTGGGATCGAACGGGACTTATACAGCTGCAGCGATCCGGCCGATTACGAATACTTTATCGCATCCGTTCATTATTTTGAAAAGCCTGATAAAACATATGTAGGTATTGATGCGGATGCTTCGGAATTACAAAAATACATTAATGAATACTGCGGCGGTGACGGACTTGAGATGGCAAAGAGATATTTTTCAATGGTAAGGGATTACGTGCTCGAAAACAAACCTGCCATCATAGGTCATTATGACCTTGTAAGATACAATGACTCGAACCTTAAACTTTACGATGAGGATTCAAAGGCTTATCGCAACATGGCACTTGAAGCATTACGTGATATGTCTGAAACAAATGCGCTTCTTGAAGTAAACACCGGAGGCGTGGCGAGAGGTTATATGACGACTCCTTATCCCGCAGACTTCCTTCTGAAAGAGTGGAAAGCATGGGGCGGAGAAGTGATCGTAAATTCGGACTGCCATAATGTTAAACTGCTCGATGCGGGATACGACCGGGCTGTAGATATCCTTAGATCTCTCGGATTCGACCATGCTATTCGCTTAAGCTCTGATCCCCGGAAAAGAATGTGGGAAGAGATCGGTCTGAAATGATATTCTTTTAATTCTCTTTTACAGATGATTTCAATATCCCGAATTTGCCGATATGGAACTTTATTTGTTTCTTCCGTTTGTTATGATGGAGTTGTAAAAGGGAGAATTCTGTAAGGAGGAATTTAATTATGAAGATTTGTCCTAAATGTAAAGAAGCGATTGGCGACAGCCATCAGGAATGTCCTTTATGTAATTATGTTTTTACCAAAGAGGATAATGAAAGATTTGAAAAGGAAAGACATGAACTGGAATGCGCTGCTGCAAAAGAGATGGAAGAAAAAAGAGCATCCAGAGCAAGGAAGAGAGTTATATATTTTCTTGTGATGATGAGCTTTTACTTTTTCCCTTTTGTGATCGGCGGTTCACTTTCGGCTTTCAGTAAAAACATGACTTTTATTACTGTGTTTGCCACTGCAGGTATGGCGATCGGAACCGGGGTTATGATAGCCGGGATCATCGGCGGTGCGTTCAGATGCCCGTATTGCGAAAGGATCCTGTTTAAAAACTACGGAAACCACTGCATGTATTGCGGCAAATTATTGTATTATAAATGAAATACTGAAAGTGCGTTCAAAAAATAAACTTGTGCAAATAATACTAAATTTTGTTCAGATTTTTCTTGGGAAAAGCCGGCTCTTTTTGTAGAATAGGCTCATGGAGGGAAAAATATGAAAATAAATAAAAGATTGATCTCAATGACATTATCCGCAGGTTTGTCATTTATTTTATTGTTAAGCGGATGTACCAACGGAAATGTCGATC
>CADARM010000136.1 GCA_902790275.1 uncultured Lachnospiraceae bacterium | reverse complement strand
TTTTAACGTAAAAGAACCTGACGCAACATGTAAGGTATTTGAATATAAAAAAGATGCCAAGATCCTTATGATCGTTCCGGGTGTCGCATTCGACGAAAAAGGATACAGGATAGGGTACGGAAAAGGTTTTTACGATAAGTATTTTTCGAGTCATGCAGAGTATGACATTTACAAAGTCGGAGTGTGCTTTAAGGAGTGTTTTTTAAAAGATGTTTTACACGATGATCTTGATGTAAAAGTTGATAAAACAATAGTCGGATAATTGAAAAGATTATTATCTTTTAAATGCCATATTTGGCAAGAATGTTTCGTTGAAAAAAAGGAGAAAATCTGATAAAATAAAGTATGATGTGAGGTAGTAATACTTCAGGGTATGAAGGGGGCAAAATTTAATATGAAACTTCATTTTATCGGGGCGGATCACGAGGTAACCGGAAGCTGTCACTGCCTGGAAGCGTGCGGCAAGTGGATTCTGGTTGACTATGGTATGGAGCAGGGTATTAACGTTTACGAAAATGCCGAGCTTCCGTGTGCTGAGAGCGATATCGATTATGTATTCATCACTCATGCACATATTGACCATACGGGACTTCTGCCTCTTTTATATTCCAAGGGATTTAAAGGCAAGGTTATCGCTACCGAAGCCACAAGGGATCTCTGCAGCATAATGCTTCGTGACTGTGCACACATTCAGATGCAGGAAGCAGAATGGAAGAGCAGAAAAGCAAAAAGAGGTGCAAAGGATTTTGATGTCAAGCCTCTTTATACAATGGAAGATGCAGAAGGCATCATTCGTAAGATCCTTCCTTTCGCATACAATGCCCAGTACGATCTTTGCGAAGGCATACAGTTCAGATTTACCGATGTAGGCCATCTGCTCGGATCTTCAAGTATAGAGATCTGGATCACAGAAGGTGATGAGACAAGAAAGATCGTTTTCTCGGGAGACTTAGGAAATGTAAACGATCCTATATTAAAAGATCCTTCGTTTACCGAAGAAGCGGATTACGTTGTAATGGAATCCACTTACGGTGACAGGTATCATTCAAAAGAAAGACCTGATTATGTTCTTGAACTTGCGGATATCATCCAGAAGACTTTCGACAGGGGAGGAAACGTAGTCATCCCTTCATTCGCTGTCGGAAGAACGCAGGAGATGCTTTATTTCTTAAGACAGATCAAAGCGGAAGAACTTATAAAAGGTCATGATGATTTTAAAGTATTCGTGGACTCGCCTCTTGCAGTTGAAGCTACGGAAGTATTCCAGAAGAATATCTACAACTGCTTCTCACCTCAGGCTATGGAACTTGTAAGACAGGGAATAAACCCTCTTCTTTTCCCGGGACTTAATCTTACGATCACATCGGACGAATCAAAAGAGATAAACTTCGATCCCGAACCCAAAGTTATCATTTCGGCATCGGGTATGTGTGAAGCCGGACGTATCAGACATCATCTGAAACATAACCTCTGGAGAGAAGAATGTACGATCCTTTTCGTAGGTTACCAGGCTGTGGGAACACTCGGAAGGATCCTTGTCGACGGAATCGATGAAGTCAAACTTTTCGGTGAACCCATCGAAGTTAACGCACATATCGAAGTCCTTGCAGGAATGAGCGGACATGCCGATAAGGGCGGACTTATCGAATGGATAAGCGCGTTCAGAAAGAAACCTTCGAAAGTATTCATCGTACATGGCGAAGATTCCGTATGTAACATATTTGCGGACTGCTTAAAAGACGAATACGGATTTGATACATATGCTCCTTTCAGCGGTACCGTTTATGACCTGATGGCAGACGAGATCGAATACGAAGCATATCCGAAGCCCGTCGAAAAGAAAGATCCCACAAAGAGAGTTACGGAAGTATTTGCGAGACTTCTTGCTGCAGGAAACAGACTCTTACAGGTTATCGAAAGAAACCAGGGCGGTGCGAACAAGGATCTTGCAAAATTTGCGGACCAGATCAACTCGCTGTGTGATAAATGGGACAGATAAATACATTAGTTTAAGCAAAATAAAAGCCTCTGTGAAAACAGAGGCTTTTTACATTTATTTTTTCTGCTGATAAACCGGATCGGCGGGGTAGGCGCCTTTAAGTTTCTGCATACCGCGCTGGATCGCATCTTTTGAATTCTTCCAGTCTGCATCTTTATTACGGTAATCGTATTTTTCGATAAGCCAGGATACGTCTTCCTGCAATCGGTCCATATTTGCCTGCATGAGAGGGAAGAGCATATTGAAGAATTCTTCCTTCTGCTTGTCGTTAAGTCTTGTCTCGGCGGCTTCGCATAGATCCCCGAAATGAGTCAGGCAGAAACCTTTGGAATTTTTGATCTTGTTTGCGAATTCTTCATCCTTTTTATACATTACAAAAAATGTATCGAGGTATCTTTCGTACATTTCGTTAAATGAATTGCAGATGTAGCAGGATTCCTCTTTTGTGCGGACCCATGCCGCAACGGAGTTTTTCATTTCCGCTTTGGAGGATTTGGAAAACTTGGACATTATGGAGGTTTTTCCGGGCTTGTATGCATCGGTTGCATCTTTTAACTGTCTTCTCATTTCCATATAATGAGTCTTTAATATCCATGCGTTTCCCAGCGTATTGCCGTAATCGAACATTTTCTTGAAATGCATCCTGCAGAATCCGGCTTTGTCGGTCTTTTCACGCATATCAGCTTCCATATATGAAGAACCCGAGCCTAATACCAGATCCAGAAGGTCCTGTTCAACGTCTCTTTCAACAAAACAGAAAGGACATTCGTCGCCGGCATTTACGGCATCGTTCATGGGTATCGTATAGAGTTTTTCTTTCATAAGATCCTCCGAATCAATGTTTTTTGCTATAATATGTATATTTTAACAATGCTTTTATTTTCAGTCAAATGCCTTGAAGAGTTTAAAACTTTGGGGTAAACTTGTAAAACGCAGGCAATAATGCTATAATAGCTTGAAATTTTATGCGATTACGGAGCGTAAGGAGACTTAATTATGATACGTGTTGCTGTTATGGGATACGGAACCGTAGGTAGCGGTGTCGTTGAAATAATCGATAGAAATAATAAGGAAGTCAGCGCCGCATCGAAAGATGAGGTGTCGGTCAAGTACATTCTTGACTTAAGAGATTTTCCCGGAGATCCTCATGAAGGTCTTTTCATTAAAGATTACAAGATCATTACAGACGATCCCGAAGTGGATATCGTTGTAGAGGCTCTCGGCGGAATCGAACTTGCATATAAATTTACAAAAGAAGCTTTGTTAAACGGAAAGAGCGTGGTTACGTCCAATAAGGCCGTAGTAGCCGAGCACGGCGTAGAGCTCTTGAAGATCGCAAAGGAAAATAACTGTTCTTACCTTTTCGAAGCAAGTGTAGGTGGCGGCATACCCATTCTTCGCCCTCTTTACACGAGCTTTTGCCAGGAAAAGATCGAAGGCATCACGGGTATCTTAAACGGTACGACAAACTTCATGCTCACAAAGATGGATGAAGAAGGCTGTGATTATGATGCCGTATTAAAGGAAGCACAGGCAAAGGGATATGCAGAGCAGAACCCCGAAGCCGATGTCTGCGGACATGATGCCTGCAGAAAGATCGCGATTCTTACTTCCCTTGGTTCGGGAAAGACTGTTCATTATCAGAACATCCGTACAGAGGGAATCACAAATATAAGTAAGATTGATTTTGAGTATGCCAAGAAACTGGGAAGCTCCGTAAAACTCCTCGGCTTAAGCCGCGATGTAAACGGAGAGTGCGTGGCATTGGTCGCTCCTTTCATGGTAAGCGACAAGAGTCCTCTTTATGCCGTAAGAGGTGTATTTAACGCCGTTATGGTAAGAGGCAACATGGTAGGTGATACGCTTTTCTACGGACAGGGCGCAGGCAAGCTTGCAACGGCCAGCGCGATCGTATCTGACATCATTGACTGTGCTAAAAATATCGGTAAGACGATCGAGTGCCCCTGGAAGGACGAAGAAGCCGTTATGGCAGATGACTCCAAGAAAGTGTTCAGCTATTTCGTTCGTGTAAAGAAAGAAGCATTTGATGAAGTATCAAAAGCTTTGGGAATCAAAGAAAAAGTATCGGTAGAATCCGCAGGGGATGAAACAGGATTCGTCAGTGAGAAAATTTCGGAAGATAAGTTTTTAAAGACGAAAGAAGACAATTCGAATTCGATAATTAACTATATCCGTATTCTGGATGTAGAGGGTTAACGGATTTTTAGGATGGGTAAAAACTGATGAAGTATGTAGTTGTGCTTTGTGAAGGTATGTCGGACGAACCGCTCGACGAACTTGAAGGAAGAACTCCGCTTGCCTTGGCAAAATCATCGCATATGGATACTCTTGCGAGAGTATCGGAAGTCGGAATGGTTCATAACGTTCCGAAAGGTCCCTGTATTCGGCCTTTCTCATTACGGTGATCCTGCATTTTTTCATATCATTCCTCCGCAGCTCATTATGTTCACAATATTATACTCAAAA
>CADARM010000135.1 GCA_902790275.1 uncultured Lachnospiraceae bacterium | reverse complement strand
GCATCGTGGTTTAATGTGTCGATGATGTAAGCGATGTACTTACTCATATCGCAGTTGATATACCATTCGCGTTCAAGAAGCTCGGGAGTCTGATATACGAGGTTTGTTGTAAGTACTCTGTAGATCGTTCCGTCTTCATAAGCCTTATCAAACTGCTCGAGTCCGTTTGTGAAGAGTCCGAATGTTGTAAGAATAAATATTCTTCTTGCTTTTCTTTCTTTAAGTGCCGCTGCAACTTCGAGAACCGATTCACCGGATGAGATCATGTCGTCAAGTACGAGCATATCTTTTCCTTCGCAGCTTGATCCTAAGAATTCGTGAGCAATGATGGGGTTTCTTCCGTCTATGACACGTGTGAAGTCACGACGTTTGTAGAATGTACCCATCTCGATACCTAAAATGTTTGCCATGTAGATCGCACGTGACATTGCTCCTTCATCGGGGCTTATGCACATAAGTGAATCTTTGTCGAATTTGATATCGGGGATGTTTTTTACAAGTCCCTTAATAAACTGATAAGTAGGCTGAACCGTTTCAAATCCGTTCAAAGGAATGGAGTTCTGAACTCTGGGGTCATGCGCATCGAATGTGATGATGTTGTCTACACCCATATTACAGAGTTCGTGAAGTGCAAGTGCACAGTCGAGTGATTCTCTTGCTGTACGCTTGTGCTGTCTGCTTTCGTAAAGGAAAGGCATTATAACGGTGATCCTTCTTGCCTTGCCGCCTACTGCAGCGATAAGTCTCTTAAGATCCTGATAATGATCGTCGGGAGACATATGGTTTATCTGTCCGCGAAGTTTGTATGTAAGAGAGTAGTTGCAGACGTCTACGAGGAAATAAAGATCGTATCCTCTGATGGACTCGTCGATCACACCTTTGCCTTCACCGGTACCGAATCTGGGAGTCTTGGATTTTAAGATATATGATTCCCTTTCATATCCGTCGAACGGAAGAGAATCTTTATGCTGATGTTCACGCTCTCTTCTCCATTTAACGAGATAATCGTTTACTTTAGCTCCGAGTTCTTTGCAGCTCTCCAAAGGGATAAGTCCAAGGGAGCCTACCGGAATAGAATTCAAGTCGCGAATTTCATCACGTTTTTCGGGCATTTCTTAGGTCCTCACTTTCTGTTTTCGATTCTTTTTTTATAGATACGAACGTCATTTCCCGAAAGGTCGTAGATATCGTAATAACTGTATAACCTTGAGAATGTACGCTCGGTATATCTCGCGCTTATTTCACTGAAATCCAGGTTCGTCGAGATGACGGTGGATTTATCTCTCAGATGTCTTTCGTTTACAATGGAAAACAGCTCCGAACATACAAACTGATTTGTAAGTTCCGAACCGAGATCATCGATAACCAAAAGATCGCAGGTATATATGTCTTTCAGAGGGTTGTCCAATGAGGATTTATCCTTGCTGAATGTATACGAAGATATTTTTTCGAATAAGGAAACCGACGAAGAATAGATAACAGAATATCCTTTTTTGATAAGCTCGTTGGCGATGCAGTTTGAAAGGAAGGACTTTCCGGTACCTGCAGTGCCCTTAAAAAGAATATTCGTATTTTCGGTCTCAAAATTCAAAACGAAGTTTCTTGAGGCTTTTTCGGCTTCAATGAATTTCGTAAGTTCTTCTCCCGTGTGGTATTCGTGGGAGAGGGTGTCGAAATTTTCTTCTTTTAAAAGCATTGAAGCATTGGACTGCTGATATGTGTTATCGAGCATGGCCTGTTTGAAACAATGACATACTTCATTTCCTATATAACCCGTATCCTTACAATCCGGACAGACGTAGGGAGGGTTTAAATAGTTGATGGAGTAGCCGGCACCGGTTAAAAGAAGAGCCTTCTTTCTGGTAAGTTCTTCAATGGCGTCGGTAAGTGCTTCCGTATCGGCCGGCGCATTTGTAGAAAGCGCTGCGAGGCCGGCCTTGATACTTTCGGAAGCGATTTTATTATCAATATCCCTGTATTCGGGGATAGTTTCATATATTTCTTTTTTTCTTTTTTCAATAAGACGATGACGCTCCATCTGACGACGGTCGTATTCGTTCATGATCGCGTTGTACTGCGCTTTGGTGAGTGACAAGGCAAACTCCTTTACTTCATTTTGATCTCGCGCTCCAGGGCCTCGAAATCGTAATTGCTGTGCTTATATTGTCTGTAGATGTCCGTAGAAGAGGAGACAACTTTGTTAGTGTTTGCTCTGCATGCTGCAGACTGTCTCTTGGAAGCTTCTTTATTTCTTCTGAAAGCTTCTTCCTCTCTTGCCATGTCTTCTATATTTCTGATACCGTTTGTTTTCCAGTTGTTAAAGATCCCGTTTGCGTATTTGAAACGGTTGCCGCTCGTTGACATGTACGCTTTTTTGCATCCTTCGAGGATGAGTTCCAAATCCATATCTTCAAGCCAGTTGTTGATGTAGGAAAGTTCCTCGGCGCAGGGAGCACCCTGTTTTCCGAGTGCGTTCATTATTGCGGTGATGGAAGGATTGATCTTTCTTGAAAGGTATTCTTCCTCGGCTGCCTTTTTAATGGAACGCATTGTTTTCTTTCCTTCTGTAAGACATTTCTCCAAAAGAGAGTCTATATCGGAAGGAGAGAAGCCGAAATCCTTGTAGATGTGTGCAAGTACCTGCAGATCGTTGGCACTTAACGTTCTCTCAAGATATGTCTCCGCGATAACCTTTACGGAAAGCCAGTCCGTATCTTTCTTCATTTCCATGAGATCGGAAGCCGTAAACTTGGTCTCGGGAACAGAAACGTTTGCTTCGCTTTGAACATTTTCTTTCTTATTGGAAGGAATTGCAAACATATGAACGTTTTCCCTTGGATTGACGAGATCTTCGTCTACATTATGAAGCTCTATTCCTGTTATTGAACCTGAGCCGTCATATTCAAGGGAAAGAACCTGTTTCTCTTCCCAGTATTTCAAGGATCTTATTACATCTGTCTGAGTGTGATTGAATTCGTCAGCGATATTTGATATGTCAAATGGTTTATGATTGCTTATATGTCTGACAAGATACAGATAAACCTTAAGCTGTGCATCGTTAGCATCTTTAAGCAGATAATCGATAAAAACATTAGATATCAAAGTGACACCCGGATCGCATTCTTCCGCGTATAACTTTATGATACTCATTATATGATTCCCCCTAAGCCGTTAAGCTTTTCAAGCAAGGGTTATTATATGATGAATTTCATAAAATGTAAAGCGTTAAAAATGTGTCAAACGCCCTATTTGCAAGGGTTTTGACGATTGTGGGTAATGTTGAAAACTTCATAAAACAGAGTTTACATAAAGAGTTAAAATCGGGTTATATCCCACAAAATTAAGGTGTCAAAAAAGTATTATGTAAATAAAAATTATCCACAGCTTCTTCGGTGGATAAATCCCGAAAAAAGTGTGGATAATGTTGATAATTTAACTTCCAAGTAAGCTTTCTCCGATTTTCAGTACATCTCCGGCCCCCATAGTTATCAACATGTCGTCGGGGATACAATTTTGTAATAAAAAATTTTCAATATCGGAAAAAGTTCGAAAATGATAACATTTTTTACCTTTTTCGAGGATTTTGTTCATAAGATCCTCTGATGAGATTCCGAGCGTGTCGTTTTCTCTTGCTGCATATATATCGGTAAGGACTATGTTGTCGGCGAGCGATAAAGCTTCGGCAAATTCGTCCATGAATGCTTTCGTTCTTGAATAGGTATGAGGCTGGAATACTACCCACATATTTTTATGAGGATAAGTTGAAGCTGCCTGGAGGGTAGCTTTGATCTCAGTGGGGTGATGAGCATAGTCATCGAAGATATTGATTCCTTTTAGATTACCTTTGTACTCAAAACGTCTTTTTGCACCCTCAAATGCGAATAATGCCTTCGAAGATAAAGTTAAATCAAGATTTAATATATCGGCTAAAGCCAGTGCTGCAACGGCATTAAGCACGTTGTGAACACCGGGCACCTTTAAAGTGACTTCCTGCTTCTTTCCTGAGGGAGTATTGAATGTAAATACCGAATAACCCTCTTTTGTGGTATGAAGATCGGTGAAATAATAGTCGGATCTTTCATCTTTTCCGAAGGTAACAACCTTTGCCGAGATGTCTTTTGTGATCTCTTTATGATCTTTTATGTCGGAATTTATTATGAGTACTCCGTCTTCGGGAAGAAGTTCGCCGAAACGTTTGAAAGAAGTTCTGATCTCGTTAAGATCTTTGAAAAAGTCCAGATGGTCTTCTTCTATATTAAGTATGATCTCGTATTTTGGGAAAAACGAAAGAAAACTGTTTGTATATTCACAGGCTTCGGTAAGGAAGTATTCACTGTTACCGATGCGGATGTTTCCATTGATGCTGGGTAAGATCCCTCCGATCGAAAGAGTGGGATCCAGAGATGAAGCCATCAGTATCTCGCCGGCCATTGAAGAAGTTGTGGTCTTTCCGTGAGTTCCGCTGATAGCGATGGATGATTCGTAGTTTTTCATGAGCTGGCCTAAGAATTCGGCTCTGCTCATCATGGGAAGGTTTAATTCCTTACACTTTACATATTCGGGATTGTCCTGATGGATAGCTGCAGTGTATACGACAAGATCGATGTCGACAAGATCGATGTCATCCGTGATATTGGATGCTCTCTGGCCGATATTGATGTTTGCACCTTCCGCTTCGAGCATATCGGTAAGTTCTGAAGGGGAACGGTCGGAACCAGACACTTTAAAACCTCTTGTTAAGAGAATTTCCGCCAGACCGCTCATGCTTATTCCGCCTATACCTATAAAATAGACATGCTGCGATTTGTTAAAATCGATTTCCATCATAATCTCCCTGAATTTTCTTTCATATTATAAATGCAACGTTTAAGACACAATATATTATAAGTTCGCTTAATTCAAAATAAAAGTCTCAATCGTGCTTTTGTGAAAAATGAAAGCCCGAAAAAGGCGAAAAAATCGTGCTTTTGGACAAAATCGACAAATAATCCCCGCGAATTATAGTTAATTTATCGAATTTGACGGAAAAATCGAAAGAAAAAATGGACAAAACCTCGGGCGGTTAGTACAAAATGGACAAAGTGCGTGTTATAATAAATTGTATTGTTGGGGGACAATCAAAAACATGCTTGAGAGGTGATCACTATGATTAAAAAAGAGATGATTGCAATGTTACTCGCAGGCGGTCAGGGAAGCAGACTGGGTGTATTGACAGCTAAGGTAGCCAAACCGGCGGTTGCTTTCGGAGGAAAGTATCGAATCATCGATTTTCCTTTAAGCAACTGTATCAATTCGGGAGTGGATACGGTCGGTGTCTTGACTCAGTATCAGCCACTCAGACTTAACACTCATATCGGAATCGGTATTCCCTGGGATCTTGACAGGAATATCGGCGGCGTAACGGTTTTACCTCCGTATGAGAAAAGTACAGATACCGAGTGGTATACGGGTACCGCTAATGCGATCTATCAGAACCTGGATTATATGGAAAGTTATAATCCCGACTATGTTCTGATTCTTTCGGGAGACCATATTTATAAGATGGATTACGAGGTAATGCTGGATTTCCACAAGAAAAACGGCGCCGAGGTTACAATCGCCGCAATGCCTGTACCTTTGGAAGAGGCCAAGAGATTCGGTATCGTAATC
>CADARM010000134.1:5622-9547 GCA_902790275.1 uncultured Lachnospiraceae bacterium | reverse complement strand
GCAAATTTCAACGTCTATTCCTACAATCTTATCCCCTTGATGATACTCGTAAGGAGGAAACTCTGCGTTTGTAGCCATTACAAGTTCATCTTTCTTTGACGTACAAGCTACAAGCGAAACTGCCATAAGCAGACTTGCAGCCACACATAAAAACTTTTTCATGTAATCACCTCTTCCGTCGAATCCATCGACTAATTTTAATATCCCATTCCGCCCATGCCGGCACCTGCGGGCATTGCAGGAGTATCTTCCTTGATATTTGCAACGGCACTTTCTGTTGTAAGGAATGTGGATGCTACGCTGGTTGCGTTCTGAAGTGCACTTCTTGTAACCTTTGAAGGATCAAGAATACCTGCTTCAACCATGTTCACGTATTCTTCGTTAAGCGCATCGAATCCGAATCCCACCTCAGATTCAAATACCTTGTTTACGATAACGGAACCGTCAAGACCGGCATTTGCAGCGATGTGGAACAAAGGAGCCTTAAGTGCTGTAAGAACGATCTGAGCACCTGTCTTCTCGTCTCCCTCAAGTGTATCGGCAAGTTCTTTAACCTTCTTTGAAGCGTGAATGTAAGCCGATCCGCCGCCTGCGATAATACCTTCCTCAACTGCTGCCTTTGTAGCTGCCAAAGCATCTTCCATACGAAGTTTTGCTTCTTTCATTTCGGTCTCTGTTGCAGCACCTACTTTGATAACTGCTACGCCGCCTGCAAGCTTTGCAAGTCTCTCCTGAAGTTTTTCCTTATCGAAATCTGAAGTTGTTGTTTCGATTGCTGATTTGATCTGTGCAACTCTTGCCTTGATTTCTTCGGAATCGCCTGCACCGTCAACGATGATGGTGTTTTCCTTCTGAACCTTAACTGATTTTGCACGTCCCATATCCTGAAGTGTAACTTCTTTTAAATCAAGACCGAGTTCTTCGCTGATTACCTGGCCGCCTGTAAGAATGGCGATATCCTTAAGCATTTCCTTACGTCTGTCACCGTATCCGGGAGCCTTAACTGCTACTACATTGAAAGTACCGCGGAGTTTGTTGACTATAAGTGTTGTAAGTGCTTCGCCTTCAATGTCTTCAGCAATGATTAAAAGCTTTGCGCCGCTCTGAACGATTGTTTCAAGAACGGGAAGGATTTCCTGGATATTTGAAATCTTCTTGTCTGTAATAAGGATGTAAGGATTCTCAAGAACAGCTTCCATCTTTTCCATATCCGTACACATGTAAGCTGAAAGATAACCTTTATCGAACTGCATACCTTCAACTAGATCAAGTTCGGTCTGCATGGTCTTTGATTCTTCGATTGTGATAACGCCGTCGCCTGATACTTTTTCCATGGCATCGGCTACCATCTCGCCTACCTTCTCATCACCTGCGGAAATAGCTGCAACTTTTGCAATCTGCTCTTTTCCGTTAACCTTTGAAGACATGCTGTGAATTGCTTCAACTGCGCATTCTGTAGCTTTCTTCATACCTTTTCTTAAGATGATGGGGTTTGCACCTGCAGCGAGGTTCTTCATTCCTGCATTGATCATAGCCTGTGCAAGAACTGTTGCTGTTGTAGTACCGTCACCTGCAACATCGTTTGTTTTTGTTGCAACTTCCTTAACGAGCTGAGCACCCATGTTTTCGAATGCATCTTCAAGTTCGATCTCTTTTGCGATCGTTACACCGTCGTTTGTAATAAGGGGTGCACCGTAAGATTTATCAAGTACAACATTTCTTCCTTTGGGTCCGAGTGTTACTCTGACTGTATCTGCAAGCTGGTTTACGCCGGCTTCAAGGCTTGCACGCGCATCTGCGCCATATTTAATCTCTTTAGCCATTTTAACTAAACCTCCTAATTATTTGAATTATTCAACTATAGCAAGAATATCCGACTGTTTAACGATGATAACCTCTTCGTCATCAACTTTAACTTCGGTTCCTGAGTATTTGGAGTAGATTACCTGATCGCCAACCTTAACTTCCATCTTTACTTCTTTGCCGTCTGCAAGGATTCCGGGTCCTACTGCGAGAACTTCAGCCTGCTGAGGCTTCTCTTTGTTCTGACCGGGAAGCACGATGCCTGACTTAGTGGTCTCTTCTGCGATTAACTGCTTCAATACAACTCTGTCGCCTAATGGAACTAACTTCATAATTGTATCCTCCTTAAATTTTTTTGACTTATTTATTCTACACTTTTTCCGGCTTTTTTCAAGTCGGAGAGATATGTGGCAATACTAAAAATTCAGCGCTTTGAGTCTCTCTCTTATCTCCTCGACGGAAAGCCACCAGTCGTTGTTTCCCGATGAGTAACTGAAGCCTTCGGAAACTTTCTTTCCTTCGTCTGAAGGAAGCATTCTCTTTGCGAATATCATCTGAGGATATACGATGAAATGCTTATCGAACTCATATGTTGTAAACGAATCTTCGGATGTGATCATGATCTCATGAAGCTTCTCGCCTTCTCTGATACCGACTTCTTTCTTTTCGCATCCGGGAAGCATTGCTTCTGCAAGATCCGTGATCTTAAAGGAAGGGATCTTCGAAATGAATGTTTCGCCTCCTCTGGATTCGTTCAATGCCTTTATAACAAGTTCAACGCCCTCATCAAGTGAGATCCAGAATCTTGTCATTCTGAAATCAGTGATGGGAAGTTCTTTTTCACCTTTTTCAATAAGATCTTTGAAGAAAGGAATAACGGAGCCGCGGCTTCCCGCAACATTTCCGTATCTTACTATAGAGAAACAGATATCCTTGCTTCCGGCATATGCGTTTGCAGCGATAAAGAGCTTATCGGAAACAAGCTTTGTGCCGCCGTAAAGGTTAACGGGATTAACGGCCTTGTCAGTCGAAAGAGCTACTACTTTCTTTACGCCCGAATCAAGAGCTGCATCTATAACGTTCTGCGCACCGTGAATATTTGTCTTGATAGCTTCCTGGGGGTTGTATTCGCAGGCGGGTACCTGTTTTAATGCAGCCGCATGCACAACAAAATCAACGCCCTCCATAGCGCGTTTGAGTCTTTCTTTGTCTCTGACATCACCTATGAAAAATCTGAGTTTTGAGAATTTTTCAGGAAACTCTTTTCTGAAATCATTCTGCATGATGAACTGTTTGAATTCGTCACGCGAATAAATGATGATCTTCTGGGGATCATAGTTATTAAGAACGTATCTTGTGAATGCTTTACCGAAGGACCCAGTTCCGCCGGTGAGTAAAATTACCTTATTATTTAACATATTTCAGTTCCTTTCGGACCTCATTTTTTCTTTTTCCCAATAGTCCGCAATCGGGTTTTATTATAGCATATTTCAGTAATTTGTGTAAATAGAACAAACTATCTCTTTTTGCGCTGTCCTCTTATGAAAACAGTGGCTATCGCTGCTATCAGACCGAGGCTTATCACAAGACCTATGACAAGCAGGGTTCCCATCGCTTTTTCATCCTTTTCTTCGGGGGTTTGAGCGGGTGCGTCAACGATTTCCTCCGTAACGGGTACCTCTTCGATCACGGGTTCTTCTTCGATTATCTCCTCTTCTTTTACGGGAAGGATCTCATAAACCTCGCTTCCGCATTTTGTGCAGATACCTTTTGCGAGTCCCTCTTCTTCAAAAGTGGGTTCGACAACGGTCTCCCATTCACTGATCTCGTGGTTCTTTAATGTATAAGCGCGTTTAACGGTGTAATCGTTGCATTCGTTGCAGGAATATTCGGTATATCCGAATTCTTCACATGAGCTTTCGACCACGTTTTTTGCATAATCCTTACCCTCACAGTAATGAGGGAGCAGATCCTTTGAATAGTCTTTTATCTCGTTTCTGGTAAAATCCGAGGAATTGCCGACATATTCGTATGTCCAGTTCATTACCTCGCCGATAAAATCCTTGCAGTAGGCCCTTCTGTCGGTATTGTCTTCAAAGAAAGTGATCATGCCTTCAACTCT
>CADARM010000134.1:0-5608 GCA_902790275.1 uncultured Lachnospiraceae bacterium | reverse complement strand
GTTTCCCAAAGGATAAAGGATATACATTCCGACAAGTCCGCCGTCATGAACATATCCGTGATCCGAATCATATCCGTCGATGATGATGTAGCAGTGATCGACATCGAGATATCCCGCAGAGTAAGCACCGCCCATAAACTGTTCGTCTCTGTTTTCCCTGTCATGATCGATACAGATAAGTGTAGTGTCGGCCTTTGTTTCCTTTATGGAACCGTTTCCGCCATATCCAACTATTCCTCCGACACCGAACATCTTGCATTTAACATCCAGTCGGAGTGTGCCCTCGATCACGCAGTTTTCGATAGTGCTTTCTTCCGCAAATCCCGCTATCGAACCGATGAAACAGGGTTCTTCTTTCTGAACATATACTTCAAGGCCTTTTAGTGTAAGATTCTTAACCTCGGCTTTTTCAAGTACGCCGAAAAGGCCCGCAAAATATGTATCGTAGGTTTTGTAATTGCCGTCATATGTAGTTCTTGTCGCATCCGAAGTGCTCTTGATATTAAGATTTAAGATGGCGTGACCGTTTCCGTCAAAAGTACCCGTAAAATCAACGGGGTTCCATTCCACGTCCTTCATATCAAGATCGTTCATCAGGATATAATCGCCCGAAGGATCATCCGCGATCTTTAAAAGATCATCTGTCGTATAGATCTTTACAGGTTCTCCCTCGGCGAGGACCGTCTGTCCTTTTATAACGAATAAAAACAAAAGAATCGAAAAAAGTAATTTTGCATATCCGGTTAATCTTTTCATTTATTTATCCTCTTATCTTTTTCTTCTTTTCTTTCTTCTCTTTTTCTTATTGTTTGAAGAAACAATAAAGTATGCGGCAAAGATCCCGGAAAGTCCGTCTTTCTCTTCCTTAGGTTGTGTTTCCGGCTCTGCTGCCTGCGCAGCTGCCTGAGCTTCGGCTTCTTTCTGTCTCTGTTCTTCTTCGAGCCTCTGCTTTTCTTCCTCTTCGAGGCGTTTAGCTTCTTCTTCCTCGAGCCTTATCCTTTCCTGTTCGTCATAGGATACAAGATTTTCCATAAGGTCGTTTTTAGCCACGTCTTCGCCTACATTCGTTTTATAAAGGCCGAATTTCGATGCCGAATAAGGGCCGTAATCATCTACCGTAAACGAGCACCACTGCTGTGTCTGATGGCAAAGATACGCCTGTCTTGCAACATCTATCGCCCTCTTTCCGCCAAAGTTTTCAAGAGGGGCACGCATATCGAGCATCGTCGGATCATCGGAATAAAGATGAACGTAGAATTTAGGCACATCCCATGTTCCGTACATGCTGATGCTTTCTTCGTCATATGTCGGATCAGCTGCAAGAGTTACGGCTTTGATCGTATTCTGCGCCATAAAGATATGCTGGCCGTGTCCGTACTCTCCGTTCTCTGAATCCTGCGTAACGACTACCTGGGGATGCGTACGTCTTATGACTCTCGTTTCAAAAAGAGCCGCTTCATCTTCATTGATCGTCTGAGCCGCGCCTTCGTACGAAGTCGAATATGCATCGTCAAAGGTACCGAGGATCGGATAATACTTTGCGCCCGAAAGCCAGAGACCGTTTAATTTTTCATGTTCTCTGATAGGTTCTCCGCCGTTCCAGTGAGTTGTAAAGAACGCGAACTGAACCCTCATTCCTTTTTCTACCTGGTAGATTGGATTTAATCCGCCGAGGAATATCTGCTCATCGTCGGAATGTGTCGAAAAAGCAAGGATATCGGCTTCTTCGCAGGGAGGCTCCCATTTCTGAACCCAGACGGGAACATCCGGTGAATCAAATGCCATGATATCGGATATCCTAATCTTATCGAGTCCGCGGATCACATCCTGCTTTCCGTTGGGGATAACGATCGTCACTTCATCCGTTTCCACAGGCAGTTCTATGTATTCGTGAAGGAATCCGTATTTTCCGTATGTATATGATTCCTCTCCTATCTTAAGTGTCCATTCGGGAACGATAGTGTCCCAGATGATATAGATGCCGTGCATCTTTGTCTCACTCTTTACAGTGACAAGCGTTCCTTCGTCAAACCTCATGCTCGTTGAATATCTCTCATCATGAAGGATGGCTGTATCCTGACCGGATGACGCGGTAATGGTTAAAGGAAGCACGTTTTTGTAATAGCACTTTGTATCGTAAAGATCCGTGCCTGCATTTCTGTCGCTTTCTATCGATGTGTCTATGGGAACTTTTATGAGTGCCGCCATGGAATGGATCGGCGTCAAAAGAATTATAGAAAAGGCAACTGCTTTTGCCAGAGTTTTCTTTATATTATTGCCTGTAAAAATCTTTTTCATCTTCTTCTCCAAATATTTTATCTTTATAAGATTACCCTTTATGAAGAAATATATCAAGTTTTTAAGAAAACATATTGACAGCAATTTAACAAAATGTTATCTTAATAATATCAAAATGATATCAAATGATATCGAACATGTTAGAAGTTGTTTTCAGGAGGAAAAATTATGGACAACGCTAAAAACACAAATTACAACATTCAGGAGAAAGAACTTCGTCCGGCTTCCGGAATATTAATGCTCTTCCTTAATATCTTCGCAATGATATTGGAAGCAGTATTCTTCTTCGTAGGAATCGCTCTGGCAGGTCAGGGTTCCGTCTTTTCACTTGTCGGCATACTGTTGATACTGCTTTCGATAGTTTTCTTTATAGTATCCTGCATCTTATTCGGAGGATTAAAGACAGTAAAGCCCAACGAAGCTATGGTACTTACCTTATTCGGTAAATATCACGGAACAATCAAAAAATCCGGTTTCTTCCTTGTAAACCCTTTTGCAAGCGCATTCAACCCCGGACTTACAGTAGTAACACAGGCCAACGGACAGAGAGTTACAGTCGGTTCAAAGACAGTATCATTAAAGGTTCGTACTCTTGATAACCAGCGCCAGAAAGTTAACGACATCCTCGGTAACCCCATCATCATCGGTGCTATCGTTATCTGGAAAGTAGTTGATCCTACAAGAGCCGTATTCGCAGTAGAAAACTACAACTCTTTCCTTTCTATCCAGTGCGACTCTACTATCAGAAATATCGCAAGACTATATCCTTACGACGATATGGATGATAAAGACGGTATCGACGAGAAGACCCTTCGTGGTTCATCACAGGAGATCGCGGAAAAAATGAAAGATGAACTTCAGTCACGTGTAGCACCCGCAGGTCTTGAGATCATCGAAGTACGTATCACACACCTTTCTTACTCGGAAGAGATCGCAGCAGCAATGCTTCAGAGACAGCAGGCAGTTGCAATCATCGCAGCAAGAAAGAAGATCGTTGAAGGTGCAGTCAGCATGGTTGAGATGGCTATCGATCAGTTAGGCGAAAACAATATCGTTAATCTTGACGATGAAAGAAAAGCTCAGATGGTTTCAAACCTTATGGTTGTTCTTTGCGGTAACAAGGAAGCACAGCCTATCGTAAACAGCGGTTCGATCTACTAAAACCGCCAAGTCTCTTGGCAGAGGATTTATTCGGAAAAAGGTGAAATTATGGGAAACACAGATAAAAAGACAACCGAAAATTCCGCTCAGGAAAAAAAGCAGATACTGCTTCGCCTTTCTCCTTCTTTGCATAACGAGTTGGCAGCATGGGCAGAGGATGATTTCAGATCCATTAACGGTCAGATAGAATATCTTCTTTCCGAAGCCGTAAAAAAGAGAAAAGGTACGAAAGAATAAAGCTTTTATAAAACCAAAAAAGGTATCCGTGAAAACGGATACCTTTTTTTATATTGAAATGATATTTTTAATTATTCGTCAAGACCGAAGATGTCATGGATGGCATTTGCTGCTCTCTCTGCATCGTTAACGTCGATAAGAACGGTAACTCTGATCTCGGATGTGGAGATCATCTTGATGTTGATGTGCTCATTGTAGAGGCATTCAAACATCTTTGCAGCAACACCAGGGTTACTCATCATACCTGCACCAACGATAGAAACCTTTGCAACGTTCTTTTCGTTTTCGATGCTCTGGTATTTAAGTCTTGCCTTGTTCTCTTCGATTACCTTAAGTGCATCATCGCCAAAGTTTCCGTCAACAGTAAAGGAAATATCCTGTGTATTGTCACGGCCTGTAGACTGAAGGATCATATCTACGTTTACGTTTGCCTTTGCAAGAGCATCAAATACTCTGAACGCGGTACCGGGCTTGTCTTCAAGACCGATGATCGAAATTCTCTCAGCATTTTTATCTACGGCTACGCCGCTAACCAACATTTTTTCCACTTTAACATCCTCCTTAACGATTGTTCCTTCCTCATTTGTAAGAGATGAACGAACTACCAAAGTAACTCCGTATTTCTTTGCCATTTCAACCGAACGGTTGTGTAATACTCCGGCACCGAGTGTTGCAAGATCGAGCATTTCGTCGTATGTGATCTCGTCAAGCTTTCTTGCCTTCTTAACGACTCTGGGATCTGCTGTGTATACGCCGTCAACGTCTGTATAGATTTCACACTTGTCTGCACGAAGAGCTGCTGCGATAGCTACTGCTGTAGTATCGGAACCTCCTCTTCCGAGTGTGGTGTAATCGTCATATTTGTTTACGCCCTGGAAACCTGTGATGATAACGATCTTACGGCTTTCAAGTTCGTGTGAGATCCTCTCTGTATCAATTCTTTTAAGTCTTGCGTTTCCGTAGTTGGATGTTGTATGCATTGCTACCTGGAATGCATTTAAGCTTATCGCGGGTACTCCGAGATTAGCCATAGCCATTGCCATTAATGCAACACTTGTCTGCTCACCTACGGTAAGGAGCATATCAAGCTCTCTTCTTGATGGATTGGGATTAATATCTTTTGCTTTTTCAATGAGTTCATCCGTCATCTTGCCCATAGCGGAAAGAATAACAACTACATCGTTTCCGGCATTGTAATCTTCGATACAACGACGTGCTACGTTATAGATTCTTTCTTTGTTGGCAACCGACGTACCGCCAAATTTCTTAACGACTAACATTTCTTCCTCCTAAAAAAATAAGAATGTATTACCCCAAAACATCATTATTTTAATGCGTGTTTTCGTATTTTTCAATAAAAAGTTTATTTATTCTAATTATCTTCAAGCAGATGAGAAAGAAGCGAGTATCCGTCATCATAGCAGATTCCGCTCTCCTTGGCATACTTTTCAAGGAAAGCCTGACAGCCTTCAACTTCGATCCCCGAATCATAAAGCATATAAGGAACTGCGTCCGATGTAGAACTTCCCAGTCTTACATAAGTGGGAACATCGGGCATGATAAGAATACGAAACTCGACGTCTCTTCCCTGCAATTCCTCAATGAGCGGACCGATAAGATAAGCATCGATATTCTCAATGCCATGAACTTTCTTCTCGACGCTCTTTGATCTGGAAACTTCATCGAGTCCCTTAACATGAATGATCACAAGATCATAATCTTTATCAAAAAGAGCGGAAATCGCGGCATCCTTTTTACCGGCAAAATTTGTATTTAACGTTCCTGTCGCTCCTTCGACTTCAATAAAAGTCATATCAGTCATCGAAGCGATCTTACGCAAAGCATCATCTGCCGCTATCAAAGCCGTTCTTTTTCCTGTTTTTGTATAAAAATCTTCAAAAAGATTTTTTGA
>CADARM010000133.1 GCA_902790275.1 uncultured Lachnospiraceae bacterium | reverse complement strand
TGATCTTCTTTGTCATGTCGGTCTCAAACTTTAAGTCACGGTTTGTGATGATACCGACTAATTTTTTATTTTCCGTAACGGGTACACCTGAAATCTTGAACTTGCTCATCAATGCATCTGCATCTGCAAGCGTATGTTCGGGAGACAGCGAAAACGGATCCGTAATTACACCGTTTTCTGATCTTTTTACCTTATCAACTTCTTCGGCCTGCTCTTCAATAGACATATTCTTATGAATGATACCGATACCACCCTGACGTGCCATGGCGATCGCCATGCGAGATTCCGTAACAGTGTCCATACCGGCGCTCATCATCGGAATATTAAGTTTGATGCTCTTAGTAAGATATGTCGAGATATCCACCTGATTGGGAATAACCTGTGAATATCCGGGAATCAATAAGACATCATCAAAAGTAATTCCTTCCTTGACTATTGTACCCATCACTTTTCCTCCTTGTTTGTCGTTTATATATTTTACTATATTAAATTTTCTTAACCTTCTGCGGCCAGAATCTGACCAACGGAGTCAAAAAGTCATCGTTTAACGATAAGTAGATCTTTCTTTTTCCGTCGTACCAGAGTTCGTACACTTTGGTGTCTTCGTTGTCTTCGCCGCAGCTGTAGTCGGAAACCGCTGCCTGTCTGTTGGCAAAGCCTCTTAATGCTTCGCTTCCCTTAACAGCCACGATTTCCATTTTGTTTAAATCTATCGTATCGACCTGCTTACGATTGTTTACATTGTAAATCCTGTCGACCCTTATTTCTTTATCAAGATAGGTGTATTCGTATTCTACAGACATTCTTCTGAAGTATACAAGGAATGAAGCGATACCGCCGCCGATAAGAAGTATAATAAAAAAGGGGCTCACCAAGATTGCAGCCGGCAGACCCAAAACTGCCACAACCAAAAATGCGTACCCCAATATCTTATTCGTTGTGTTTTCCTTCTGCTTAATAAGCAGTTCCTTCATTGTTTCGCTCATTTCCACCTCATTATAAAGAGTCACTTTTCTGTCTGCGAAATAAAAATATTAGACTTATTCTATAATATTTGGAATTTTCTTTCAACCCCCATATTGATTTTTATTTACTACTTTTTTAAAATATTATTGTTGTACCGAGAATTAAGGATTCTCAAGACTGTATCCGGAGGGCGCAATGCTTTTTAATTCGTATATTTTTATACTTTTATTTATACCGCTGTGCCTCTTGGGATATTTCCTTTTAAACAGATTCAAGCTTTACATTCCGGCCCAGTTCTTTTTATTCGGAATGTCACTCTGGTTCTACGGATATTTCAATTACCGTTATCTCCTTATTATAATAGTAAGCATTTTTGCAAATTACGGCCTGTATGTATTTATAGGAAAGTTCAGGGAGCAGAACAAAGCTCTTCCTTTTCTCATAACCGGTATCGTTTTTAACCTCGGAGTCCTCGGTTTCTTTAAATATACGGACTTTTTCATCGATACCGTCAATCAGATATTTAAAAGCGATCTTCCTCTTCTTAAGATCGTACTGCCTCTGGGTATCAGTTTCTTTACATTCCAGCAGGTTTCATTCATCGTCGATACTTATAAAGGAAAGGTCGGAAAATATAAGTTTATCCACTATGCTTCATTCGTGGCATTTTTCCCCCAGCTTATAGCGGGTCCAATCGTAACCCACGATGAGCTTATAGGGCAGTTTACCGACGAATCAAAGAAAAGACTCGATTTCGACAATCTTACCAAGGGTATCTTCATGTTCACGATCGGTCTTTCCAAAAAAGTACTGATAGCCGATGTTCTCGGTGCCATCGTAAACTACGGCTATGTCGCAAGCGAAAAGCTCAATGCCGGATCCGCATGGCTTGTCATCCTCTGCTATACCCTCCAGATCTACTTTGACTTCTCGGGATACTGTGATATGGCGGTGGGCTTGGGAAAGATGTTTAACATCGACCTTCCGATGAACTTCAATTCGCCGTACAAGTCTAAATCGATAAATGAATTCTGGGACAGATGGCATATGACGCTGACCAGATTTTTCACAAGATACATCTATATCCCGCTCGGCGGAAACAGAAAGGGCGAGTTAAGAACTTACCTTAATATGTTTATCGTATTCTTTTTAAGCGGTCTCTGGCACGGCGCAGGATGGAATTTCATTCTCTGGGGTGTTCTTCACGGAATCTTCTGCATCATAACAAGATTCATCACAAAGAGATTCGAAAAGATCCCAAAGGCCGTCGGATACATCGGATGGATCATCACATTTATATTCGTAAACATCACATGGGTATTCTTCAGGGCGGAAAACATACCTGCGGCTCTTGATATCCTTAAGACCGCATTCTCGTTTAAGTTCGCTCCGATCGATCCCATTATCTTAAATGCGTTCAGAACTCCCGAGCTTATACAGCTTATGGGATTTGCGGATATCGAACAGAAAATCCCCAACATAATCCCCTGGGGATTTATGATCGTTTCAACCGCCATAGCACTGTTTTTGCCCAACTCAAAAAAGATGTTTGATAAATTCAAGCCGAATGCCTTAACGCTTGAGTTCACGATCATCTTTTTCATCTGGAGTTTTATATCTTTAAGCGGAGTGAGTACATTCCTTTACTTTAATTTCTAGAAGGTTCGGATATGAAAAAAAGCAAGATCTTTTTCATCATTTTCATAGCGGTCTTTGTGATCTCAGCGGCTCTTTTGGGTTCGCTCGTTGTTTACGTTGACCCGTATTTCCATTACCACGCTCCCATCGCGGGAAAGAATTACATCATGAAGGAGCAGAGATACTTAAACGACGGTATCGTCAAGAACTTCGATTACGATGCAGCGATCGTCGGAAGTTCGATGACAGAGTGTTTCCGTACTTCTGTGATGGATTCTCTCTTCGGCACAAAGGGTGTAAAAGTGCCTTTCTCCGGAGGAAGCTACAAGGAAGTCGGCGATCTTACAAAAGTCGCATGTGAAAACAATAAGAATTTAAAGATGGTGATAAGAGGTCTTGACTGTAACCGTTTCTTTAACGACAAGGATGAGCGCGATTACGAAGAAGATTCATATCCCACATATCTTTACGACAATAAAAGATTAAATGATGTAAAATACATCTTCAGCAAAAACGCCATTATCGATTCCATGCTAATTCTTATAGGAAGGGGCGAGGCTTCTCATCCTTCTTCTTTTGATACTTATTCAAACTGGAACAGCGATTATCCTTTCGGAAAAGACGTTATCCTTGCTTCATACAACAGGGATTCGGTAATACCTGCCGAAAAACAGAATCTTTTAACCGACGAAGAAAAGGCAAAGATCGACGGAAATATCAAACAGAACGTTACAGATATAGCGGATGCGTATCCCGACGTCGATTTCTATATCTATTACACGCCTTACAGCATCTACTATCTTGATTTTTATTTAAGAAGCGGTGATCTGAAAAAACAGATCGATGCGGAAAAATACATCACATCGCTTCTGCTCGAACATGAGAATATCCATGTATATTCATTCTATATGAAACATGAACTCATAGAAGATCCCGACAATTATAAAGATCTCGCTCACCACGGACAGGCAGCGAGCGATATGATCCTTGAATGGATCCATGAAAAAGAAGGGGAACTTAACAAAGACAATTACGAAGAATATTACGAAGCATTAAACGAGTATTATTTCTCTTTTGATTTTGATTCCATGTTCTAAACAATAATCTGCAGACATATAAAAACCGGTATGAAGATCCATACCGGTTTCTTTTTATTTTTCTTTCTTAATCTTTTTAAAATGTTCTTTTATCTTTGTCTCATATCCGAGATCACCCGGCTTATAGAAATGCAGATCTTTTAATTCGTAAGGCAGGTACTGCTCTTTTACGTAATGATTTTCGTAAAGATGAGGGTATTTATATTCCACACCGTGACCGAGTTTTGCTGCACCGGGGTAATGAGCATCCCTTAAATGCGCAGGTATCGGCTGATTGCCCGTCTCTGCTATGACTCTATGTGCTTCTTCCAAAGCAACCGTGCAGGCATTGGATTTTGGCGCACATGCAAGATAGATCGCCGCGTGTGAAAGAATAAGTTCCGCTTCGGGAAGTCCGACTCTTTCAACCGCCAGGGAAGCATTGGTCGCGACCACAAGTCCCATGGGGTCTGCGTTTCCGACATCTTCCGAAGCAAAGATCATCATTCGTCTTGCGATAAACGTTACGCTCTCGCCCGCCTCGAGCATTCGAACCAGATAATACTCTGCAGCATCAGGGTCCGAACCGCGCATGCTTTTTATAAAAGCAGAGATAGTATCGTAATGATTGTCTCCGTCCTTATCATATTTAAGCGTTCTTTTCTGAACGCATTCTCCTGCCACATCAAGAGTGATATGGATCTTTCCGTCATCGCTTCTCGGCGTGGTCATAACGGCTAATTCAATACCGTTTAAAGCCACTCTCGCATCTCCGTCTGCGGTATCGGCGAGGAATTCGACCGCCTCATCGTCAATAACCGCATCCATAGCGCCAAGACCCCTTTCGCTGTCATTAACGGCAGTTAATATAAGCGATCTGACATTCTCTTTTGACAAAGGAGAAAGTCTGAAGATATTAGATCTTGAAACAAGAGCCTTATTAACTTCAAAGAAAGGATTCTCCGTTGTAGCACCGATCAGAGTGATAGTGCCGTCCTCAACATAAGGAAGGAGGAAATCCTGCTGTGCCTTATTGAAGCGATGGATCTCATCGATGAACAGGATCGTTTTACGGCCCGTAAATGCAAGTTCTTTCTTTGCGCCCTCTACAACCT
>CADARM010000132.1 GCA_902790275.1 uncultured Lachnospiraceae bacterium | reverse complement strand
CTTGATGTCCCTCAGCTTTCTTTTTATCAGTTCTTTCTTTTTGGGGGCATCTACTTGTAGTTTGCATTTCGCACCACCCAATTGTGAAAGCATTTTCATCAATTGATTAAGATGACCACTTGTTTCAACGGCAGTTTCAATCGGGGTCTCAAACTCGGGATTGGTAAACTCGAACGACAAATGCTTTACTATGAGATTCTCATCTTTTCTCTTCTTTTTTATATGCTCAAAAAACTTTGTTGGGAGCCACTTGTGTCGTATCTCGATTTCCAAACCAGTTCCTTGATCTTTTAGTATTCTGTTCAGATTCTCTTCTATAAGTTTTGCCACGGTATCGGGGTCTGACCATGCCTCCGTCTTCATCTGTATAGCTAGTTGCCCTATACCGGGGCGATTGTCAATAATAATGTATGAATACGGAAAAGTCTCTTCTGAAATTTTAGCTCCACTTAACTTCCAAATGTTGACTGTCCCAGGATTATGCAATTTAAGCAGGGTTACATGATTGTAATTTCTCAAAATGCTGTTGGGTAGCACCTTATCACCCGTTGTCGGTTCTTTTCCTATTGGAAGACGCTTATCATCCTTGAAAGTACTTATCAATATCTTTTCAAAAATCTTATATTCCTTGTTGCTGACAGAAACGATGAAGAAAGTCAGAATAAAGCTGAGGAATTAAAGGCAAAATACGGAGCTGATATAAGATTTATGTCCTGCGATTTTCTTGATATCTCTTCAACAGAGATAAGAGAAAAAGTAAATACGACACCTTACGAAGAACTGTTTCTAACTGATACTGACGATAAAGTAACAGAGTATATAAAAGACAATCATCTTTACAAAGAATTAAACGAAGCAGAGATGATCACTTTATTATCAAAAGATCTGAAAGAATCAAGGCTTATGCATACGCTCGGTGTTATAGATACATATCAGGCGGATGTAAAAAAATGCGAAACCGCGGCACTTTTGCATGATTGCGCCAAATATATGCCGCTCGATAAAATGATAGAAATATGCGAAAGAAACTTCGCAAAATTAAACGAACTCGAAAGAAAGAGCCCCGCTTTGCTTCATTCAAAAGCCGGAGCCTGCCTTGCATATGAAAAATACGGAATTAAAGATGAAGAAATTCTAAATGCCATCAAATACCATACGACAGGTAAACCCGACATGACATTGATGGAAAAGATAATATTCGTATCGGATTTCATCGAGCCTAACAGAACGCACTCTGATAAGCTTCCCATGTATAGAATGATAGCGATGGCAGATCTTAATCTTGTCTGTATGAATGTTCTTAAAGATACGATCGATTACCTTAATTCAAAAGGCGAAGAGATCGATCCGATAACCGAAGAGACATATAATTACTATAAGAAACTCATATCCGAAAGAAAATAAGAAACGATACGGTTAATTGGCCAAATAAGAATAATATACCTTTTAAATTTCGATTTTGATTCTGTCTTAAATATCTTTGATATGAAATAATTATTTCATAAAATATATTCAGGAGAATTGTTATGAAAAAAATAATCGTTTTGTTAATGTCATTTTTGATGTGTTTTTCTTTACTGGCATGCGGTCAGAAGAAACCCGAAATTAAAGCCGATTATGAAACCATCCAGGATGCTGTGAGCGCCCACAGAAACGGAGTCGATATTGTCGGAAAAACCATCAAAGTCGAATTAAAAGAGGATAAAAAAGGCGGGATTATTTATTCTGATCCCGATATTAATTTAAGAGCAAATCTTTATTTAACTCTGATCGCAGAAAAATCAAAAGAATATGAGATAGCAAACTTAAAAAAAGGCCAGACAGTTGTCGCAAAGGTATCAATGATCGACGATCATCTGGGTTATTCGATCTATATTTTTTCAGAGGAATATGATATATACTAAAAATCATCTTATAAAGACATAAAAAAAACCGGATGTTTATTTCATCCGGTTTTTATTATATATAAGTGATTATTTACACAATCTGAAGACACCGAAAACTTTTCCCAAGATCTGAATGTTTCCGTTAACGATAATCGGGCTCATCGTATCGTTCTCGGGCTTAAGTTCGATATGATCTTTAAACTTATAGAAAGTCTTGATCGTTGCGCTGTCTTCTAAAAGAGCAACAACCGTGTCACCGTTTGATGCGGTATTGGTCTGACGTACAAATACATAATCGCCGTCGAAGATACCGACATTTATCATACTGTCGCCTTTTGCCATAAGTACGAATACTTCGTCATTGGGAAGCATTTCTACGGGAAGAGGGAAGTAACCTTCGATATTCTGTGTGGCAAGAATGGGTTCGCCGCATGCTACCTGTCCGACAATGGGAACCGAAGCGGTTTCGCTGTTTAAGTGTGCAAATATGCTGCTTGTTGAAGAAAGACCTGTAAATTTGCACATTTCCCTTACTGTGGGAGGGAAACCTTTCTTCATGATATTTTCTTTTATATATTCAAGTAATTCGTAGTCTGTATCAGTAAGTTTGTTCTTTTCTCTAGACATATTTTATCTCCATCAATAATCGAACATATTTTCTAAATTATTGTAACATATCATTTCGGATATGGCAAACATATTTTCGATTATTGCTTCGGAGATTTATCATCATTCTTTTTATCCGTGCCGGTAAGCGATTCTTCTTCCCTTAACTTAAAGTTCATGATCGCTTTTCGCCTGTTATCGTCGGAGATTGAAGCATAGTGCTTTCTTGTCGTATTTACGTCTTTATGTCCGAGGAAATCGGCAACCAGGTAAATATCGTTTGTTTCACGATAAAGATTTGTACCGAAAGTACTTCTTAATTTATGCGGTGTGATATGTTTTAAAGTATTAAGCTTTCCGGTATACTTTGAAACCATGTTTTCCATGGCGCGGACCGACATCCTTTTATTCTGTAAGCTTAAGAATAAAGCGTCTTCATGACCTTCGACGGGAATGATCGTATTCCTTAATTCAAGATAATTCGCAAGAGCATCGCATACTTCGTCGCCAAAATAGATGATCGCTTCCTTGCCGCCTTTTCTTCTTACTTTAAATCTGAATTCCTCAAGATCCACATCGGAAATATTCAAGCCTACGCATTCGGAAACACGGATACCGGTTCCGAGCATGACTGTAAGGATCGTAAAGTCTCTGGTGGCGTTTTTATCAAAGAATCTGCGTTCACCCTTGGTAAGCTTGGCACCATTCTCAACGAGATCAAGAAGATCAACGACTTCGTTAACATCAAGCCTTATGATCTCTTTTTCATGAAGCTTGGGCATGGGAACAAGATCTGCGGGATTCGTCTTTATAAGCTCATTGATGAAATAATAATGATAAAAGCTCTTTAAAGAAGCAAGCTTACGAGCTTTTCCTCTTTCGTCGTTTGTATAGACTTTACCGTCTTTTTCGTAATATGACAGATATTCAAGATAAAAGAGTATATCAGTTCTTGATATAACATCAAGGATATCTATCTTATATTCAGTGATCGGGCATTTGGAATACTTTTCATCCGAATCATGCAGATATTCGAAAAACACTATAAGGTCGTAAGCGTATGCGATCTTTGTCCTCGAGGATATGACATCATTTTTGCCTATGAAATACTCAGCACAAAAAGAAGGGAGTTTTTTTAACAATTCCCTTAATTTCAGTACATTTTTGGCTTTCATGCTTTCATGGTAATTAAATGATTTTGAATCCATAGTATCCTTATACAAAATCTCTGTTCCAGCCTTTTATATTTGAATTCTGTATGGCTGTAAATATTCTTTCCCTTACTCCGGGGGCTTCATCGTTAATGCTCTTTATCAGATCCTTTGCGTACTGCCTTTTTGTATATCCGTCTACGGGGCAGGGAGATTTTAAAACAGGAACATCATTTGCTTTTACAAATCCGATGATATCGGCTTCCTTCATATAAATGAAAGGTCTTATGACCGTAACACCCGACCTGTCAAGATAAGTGACGGGAGAAAAAGTATTCTGCCTTCCTTCATAGATCAGAGACATCATATATGTTTCCACAACGTCATCCTGATGATGAGCATATGCGATCTTACTGTATCCGTGTTCTTTTAAGAAATTGTACATTGCTCCTTTTCTCATTTTGGCACATAAAGAACAGGGATTTTCTTCTTTTCTTATATTAAAAACGATATCCGAGATATCAGATTCTACGATATGATATTCGACATCAAGATCACTGCATAATCTCTTAATCTCGTCAAAATTTACATTTTTAAACCCCAGATCGCATGTAATGGCGATGAGAGAGTAGTGAACGGGGTAGAAGCGTCTCATGCCGGCAAGAGAATGTAAAAGAGCAAGCGAATCTTTTCCGCCGGAAATCCCTACCGCTATCGTATCTCCTTCATTTATCATTTTATAGTCATCAACCGCTTTACGCGTCTTCGACATTATCCGCTGAAGTTTCATTTATCGTTCCTTTAAGCCTGAGTTTTATTCGGATTAATTATATCACAAACTTATGGAATTATAATCCTTGTTGGTTTATAATTTTATTGTGTATTATAAAATGATAAATCGTTAAAAGGGTGAATATGAACGGTAAAAGTGCTCTCAAATTAATAATATCAACAGTCGTGGGATTAGTGCTCGGGTTAATAATCGGTATTATATATATTATCTTAAAAATTTTATTCCCGAATAATCTCGGAATAATCACTGATATTTATAAATATACGTCAATCGGCCTTATCTGTATTGCCATAGTCGTTGTATTCATAATCATGTTTATTGCGACCATTCAGGAATTCATTTTTATGAAGCTTTATAACAACGAGCTTACATATAACGGATTATCTGAAGAGATCTACAGGGCTGCATCAAAAAGAAAACGCAGATATAAAAACAATAAATACAGCGTCGGATATATTGGAAGCGCCAATATCATAGCCAATTACTTTGCGTCTCTTGAAAAATACGATGAAGCTATCGGACATATAGAAGAATTCGATTTTAACGAATTAAAAAAGAAACTTAAGATCGATTCAAACAATCCTTCGAGGACGAATCTTGTTACATTCTTTTCTCTGGCAGATTCGGCGATCTCTCTTTATGCTGAGATCGATTATAAAGAAAAGGCTGATGAAGTATATTCGGTTATACAGCCGCTTTATAACAAGTATGTATCAAAATATGATTTTTTAACCAATATTCTTTACGAAGCGAATTTCAAATATCAGCTTTACAAAGAAAATTTCGAAGAAGCAAAATCGATCCTTTATATCCTGAAAAATTCAGAACCTTTCTTTTATTATGCGTTTAAACTCGAATACATAAGAGCAACAAAAGAGTATGACGAAGAAAAAATAGAAAACACGCTTAAGAAAGCTTACGAAAATGCTGAAACACAGGTTTATAAGAAATTCAGCATACAGTCGGTTGACTTGGCGAAAAAACACTTATACGAAGCAATGAACAAAGAGGCATAAAAATGAAATTCAGATGGGACAAAAAATATCTATACTGGGGAACAACGGCGCTTGTGGTTTTACTGATAGCTGTATTGTTTAATTTTCTTTTAAGTATAAACGAGGCAATACGAAACGCAGTTGTAACTTTCGTTAAGATCCTTTTGCCTATCATTATCGGATTTATTATCGCATTTCTTGTAAATCCTTTGATGAAATGGTTTGAGACGTCGGTATTTTCGATATTCGACAAAAAAGCTCCGGACAGGAAGCTTCTTCCCAAATGGAAAAAAGATCTGTACAGAGTTCTCGCAATGATCTTATCGTACCTTGCGATTCTTGTTTTGATAGCATGCTTTGCGATCGCTGTAATCCCTCAGATAAGCGAAAGTATTGTAAATATTTCAATATTATTCCCTAAATACAAAGAAAACTTTATGCTGTGGTTTGACGGCCTTACGCATAAATATCCAGAAATATATAAGTATCTTGGTAATTATATCAAAGAAAACGAAGAGATCATCAATAACTGGACCGATACAACACTTGTTCCCTGGTTAACGACGCTTGCTTCGAAATCTTCCGTTTACCTTCTGGCATTTTTTAAAGCTTTAAAGGATATCATCATCGGTATAATCGTTTCGATATACGTTTTATCCAAAAAAGAGCTTTTCAAGGGTCAGGCAAAAAAGATCGTTTATTCAGTATTTAATGTTAAAAACGGTAATATAGTCATTAAAAACGTCAGAATGGCCTCAGATAAGTTTTCAGGGTTCATTATCGGTAAAATAGTCGACTCGATGATCATCGGCTTTCTGTGCTTCATAGGATGCTCTATAATCGGTATCGAATATCCGGTATTGCTTGCACTTATCATCGGCGTAACAAATATAATCCCGTTTTTCGGACCCATAATCGGTGCGATACCCTGTCTTTTGTTATTACTTGTGATCAATCCGATACATGCACTTTATTTCCTGATATTCGTGATCATCTTACAGCAGCTTGACGGAAATGTTATCGGACCCAAGATCCTCGGATCATCAACAGGTATCTCAAGTTTCTGGGTAATTTTCGCAATCACGATATTTGGCGGATTCTGGGGAATCCCCGGTATGATCGTTGGCGTTCCTTTAATGGCAGTGATCTATACTTTGACACAGTCGGCTCTTGATATAACTCTCAGAAACAAGGAATTGTCTCAGGATACAAACGACTACATTTACCTGGATCATATCGATACGGAAAATAAGGAATTTGTCGAAAAAGAATTGCCCAGTGTTATCCAGCAGAAAAAGAAAGAATTAAGAGCAAAAGAGAAGCAGGAGAAACTGGATAAGAAAAAAGAGGCTAAGGAAGCAAAAGAATCAAAAACCGAAGACAAAGAAAAAAGCGATAAAGAAGTGGAAGAGAAGTAAAAATATAAAACGAAACAAATTAAAACAGGCGCCGGCATTGTCGTCAGGCGCCTGTTATTTTTTATAATTGAACACTTTCTAATAAATGATATAACGAAAAAAGATGTATATTATTCGAGCTTATCCTCCTTCAAGAATGTTAATATTTTAACAATCAATGTTATTATCGAAAGTGCCAAACCTATCAGACAAGGCAAAGTTACAGCTAAAAATATGAATTTTGTACCGATAACTCCGAATAAATACTGATGCTGGTTTACATAATCACTTTTCCTGAAATATATCGACCATGTCGGAAAACACATATAAAAAACGACTCTCAGGACCGTAAACATGTTTTTATGCATAAAAAGA
>CADARM010000131.1:4942-7332 GCA_902790275.1 uncultured Lachnospiraceae bacterium | reverse complement strand
GGAAAGAATGTCAGGCAGATCCTTATAATGACCTCGTACGGCTCCGTTTCCGAACCCCACCCGTTGATAAGATAAAAAACAAGGATCGGAAGACAGTTTAAGATGATCACAAGGATCGTTCCCCACAGTATCCCGCATATCATTCTCCCGGCGAAGACTCTTGATCTGTTATGTCCCGACATGATCTCATAATTGATGGTCTTATCCGCATTGTCTCCTCCCATGGCTTTGGCCGAAATTATCACAACACCTGCATAAGAGAAGGCAAATATCATCCCGAACGCCTGACTTCCTATCAGAAAACTGGGCGTAATGTTTTGGATGCCTTCCGCCATCATAGCGAAGATCCCAAGCATGATCGTGAACGGAAGGGTAAGCATGAGGATGACGGAAATAATGACACCGGAATCTCTTCTTAATCCGTAATTGACTGATTTTATAATGTTGATCATCCCTATACCTCGCTAACCATTCTCATGTAATAATCTTCAAGGCTTACTGCATTCTTTGCTATCTCAGTCGGAACGACTCCGTTATCATAAAGTATTTTCGATATGTCTTTTATCTCATCAAGCTTCTCATAAATGCGGATACCGGATTCTTTTAAAACATCCATTTTTTCGATGCCGCATTTATTTATGAGGATCGAACTTGCCTTTTCGTTATTGTCCGTATTGATCTGAACATATTCGCTGCAGGCCGTTCTTAATTCCTCTTCAGTAAATGTTCCTCTGATCCTGCCATTATTGATAAATACGTAATCCGTACAAAGAAGCGATAATTCACTTAAAATATGCGAAGATATGACCAGTGTGATGTTATCTTCTTTATTAAGCCTTCTGAAAAGTTCTCTTATCTCAACGATTCCCTCGGGATCAAGGCCGTTTATCGGCTCATCAAGGACCATGAATTCGGGTTTTCCAAGAAGCGCATTTGCAAGACCAAGTCGCTGTCTCATGCCGAGTGAAAAATTCTTTACCTTTTTTCTTCCCGTATCTTCGAGATTGACCGCTCTTAAAACTTCTTCTATTCTCTTCTTATCCGGAATGCCTTTCTGAAGTCGCTGCTTTTCAAGATTTTCTTTTGCGGTCATTTTTTCTTTGGCGTACGGAGTTTCGATCATAAAGCTCATTCTCGTTCTTGCATGATTAAGTCCCTTCTCATCCGTTGCACCGTATAAGGAAAGCTCACCTTCAGTGGGAAACGCAAGACCGCCCATTATCTTCATAATGGTGGACTTACCGGCACCGTTTGGTCCGATAAGTCCGACTATGCTTCCTTTTTTTATCGAAAAAGAAACATCATCGAGTGCTTTCTGTTTACCGTACTGTTTAGTTATATTTCTGATCTCAACTATATTCTCAGACATCACATACCTCACAAATTTAAGTCTTTTTTGACCTTTTCTCTGTTTTCGTACTCTACTTTAAATTTAATTCTTAAAGAATTTCTTAAATAATTTAAATTTTTTATTTTTTTTTTTTTTTTATCAAAAAAGGAGGTGCCGGACGGCTCCTCCTTTCGCTAATTTAATGTAAGGATAAAAAATATTTTGTTTTCTTCTATAACGGCTTCTATACTGCCTTTCTGCTTTTCCATTAATAGTTTTGCAATATAGAGTCCGAGTCCCGCGCTTCCGTCGCTTCTTGCTTTGTCTGCACGATACGTTCTGTCAAAGATATGATCGATATCTATAGAATCTTTATCGTCGACCGAATTGCCGATCTTTATCACGCATCCGCTTTTTTCTTTTTCGGAAACCGAGAGTTCGAAATCACCTTTGGCATATTTGACGATATTGCCTATAAGGTTGCTCAATACGCGGCTTAAAAGCTTTTCATTGGCATTTGCGAATACGGACTTTTCGGGAAAATCGATCACGGGACTTAATCCCTTTTCTCTTATTATCGATTCGTTCTCGATGATAAAATCCGAAAGAAAAGGAATGATATCAAATCTGGTAAGTTCAACGGGTTTTGAATCACTCTCCAATACAGAAAGTTCGAAAAACTCATCGACCATTCCTTTTAATACTTCCGCTTTCTTTGAACTTACTTCGAGATACTGAGATCCTTTTTCGGAAAGATCCTCACTTTCAAGCAGCTGAAGATTACCCTTTATGACCGTAAGCGGGGTTCTCAGATCATGTGCTATATCCGAGATCGACTGTTCAAGCTGCTTTCTTGATTTTTGGGTTTCAAGTTTAAGATTTTTCTGATACTCGATATTCTTATTTATCTCACCTGCAAGTTTTTCGACATCCGAATCGATCAGAGATACACGAAGGATCCTGTTATAAGATTCGTCCCTTGTTTTTGTGAGTTCTTTTCTCATCTGCCTTAGATCGGTTTTGACAAGGATCAGTTTTAAAAGAAGCAGGATGACAAGTG
>CADARM010000131.1:0-4875 GCA_902790275.1 uncultured Lachnospiraceae bacterium | reverse complement strand
GCGATTATTAAAATGATATTGGGCATTACTCCTCCTTAAGACGATAGCCTATTCCCCAAACCGTTTCGATTATCTCTTTTCCGGTCGCATCCAATAACTTTTTTCTCAGATTGCTCATATGAACATTTATGGTATTGTCTTCATAAATGTATTCATCTTCCCATACCGATTTATATAGATTCGCTTTTGAAAAAGTCTTTTTCGGATTCTTCATAAAAAGCAGAAGAAGTTTCATTTCTTTGGCTGTAAGTTTGATAAGTTTCCCTTCAAAAGTCACTTCGTTTGCCGAAAGATCATACTTTACGCCAAGTGCTTCGAGTACTTCTTCGTTATCGCCGACAACATATTCGCCGCCTTCGCTTCTTCTAAGTACAGCTTCTATCCGGACATATACCTCATTAAGATCAAAAGGTTTGGTAATATAGTCATCCGCTCCGGATTTTATCGCATCAAGTCTTGTTTCGAGTTCAGCCTTTGCGGAGATAACTATAACGGGAGTATAGGCATTTCCTTCCCTGCTTTTGTTGTCACGAAGGATCTTTATCAGTTCATCGCCGGTTTTGTACGGAAGCATCATATCAAGAAGGATAACGTCAAAAGTTTTACTCTTGATGAATGAATCAGCTTCGTCTCCGTCTTTCGCTTCGGTAACAGCCATTCCTTTTTCCGTTAGGAAATTGGCGAGAAGGCTTCTTATCTCTTTGTCATCTTCCACGATAAGAACCTCTTTACTTAACTTCTTTGAATCGCTCATTTTCGGTCCACTCTCCGGGAATTATACATTAAAGCATGAGCCTCCGACAAATTCTCTTACGATAGAATTCTTGGGAAGGTTTGTGGTATCCATGCAGAGGAAGTATTCGAGAAGTTTAAGCAGTCTCTTTGCTTCGAAATACTCGGGATCATCCTGTGTCACACCGTAAAGAATGGGTTCCGCGATAGCCTTTAATGCTGCGATCTCATAGATCTGAGCGGAGTTAAACATTGCATCAGCCGTTTCCTGGAACGGGAAGATATTTTCTTCTTCTCCTCTTCTTACGGATCCCCACATGCCGATGGTCCTCTTTGCGGAAGCTCCTCTGGTCCTGAAGTCTCTTACCATTCTTCTTATAAGTCTTGCATCTGTTGTAGGGATGCAGTTATGCTCGTCGATATTAAGAGTCGTTAAAGCTGAAATATAGATCTTATATTTGCTCTCTACGGGAAGCGTCTCGCTCATCTTGTCGTTAAGGGCATGTATACCTTCGATAACGAGTACGTCTTCGGGTCCGAGCTGTTTGTAATTGCCTTTATATTCTCTTGCACCGATCTTGAAGTTGAATGTAGGTATCTCAACTCTCTCACCGGAAAGAAGTCTGTTCATATCATCGTTGAAAAGTTTAACATCGATGGCTTCAAGACATTCGAAATTGTAATTTCCGTCTTCATCCAGAGGCGTATCCGCTCTGTTTACAAAATAATCGTCAACAGCGATGGGATGAGGCTTAAGTCCGAGGGTTCTTAACTGTACGGAAAGTCTGTGTGAGAAACTTGTCTTTCCGGATGATGAAGGTCCGGCGATCATGATAAACTTAACGCCTTTTCTGGATGCGATGTCTTTTGCGATCTCACCGATCCTTCTCTCCTGCAAAGCTTCCTGAACAAGTACCATATCATCGATATCACCCGAACAGATGCAGTCGTTAAGATCGCCCACGGTATCGATACCGAGCATGTCTCCCCACTGTGTTGCAGTCATCATCGTATCGAAAACTTTATCAAGGGGAACGAATTCCTCAAGCACATCGGGAGTCTTTTTTCTCGGCATATTAAGGATTAGTCCTTCTCTGTAAGGAAGAACTTCGAAATACTTAACGTATCCGCATGTGGGAAGCATGTATCCGTAGTAGTAATCGATATATCCGTCAAGATCGTAAAGATTGATAACGGAGCTTCTTCTGTATTTGCAGAGTTTGAGTTTATCTTCCATACCCTGCATTGCAAAGATCTCTTTTGCTTCCTCAAGAGGTCTTGAATACTTTATGATCGGAGTATCGTTATCGGATAATTCTCTCATTCTCTCCTGGAGTTTTTTGGCGATCTCGGGCGAATTGGTAAAATTACCGTCGCATGAGAAATAATATCCGGTATTGACCGAAAACTCGAGTTTGATCTTGTTGATGTTTTCCTCACCGATAACATCATTGCATGCTTTCATAAACATGATCGTTGCGGTTCTCTTGTATGCACGGTGTCCCGTTCCGCTTGTGAGGTCCAAAAATTCGAGTGTACCGTCGCCTTCGGGAGCTTTAGACAGCTCTCTCATCTTTCCGTTAAAAACGGCAATAGCTATTCTGCTCGAATACTTATCCTGAAAGTCTTTAGCGATAACTTCGAAAGTCGTTCCGTCAGGATACTCTTTAGTAACATCTCCGATTGTGATTTTTACATTGTCCATTTAATCTTTCCCCCCGATCAATTGATTTTAATGTAATCAGATTTTTAAATCTTTTATATTGTCGATAAATATAAGTTCCAGTCCTTTTGTATCCTGTATCGTTTTCTTGCAGGATAAAGGAAGTATAACCTTTTTGAATCCTAATTTTGCGGCTTCATTGATCCTTGCTTCGGTCTGTGCCACGGTCCTTACTTCACCGGAGAGACCTACTTCGCCGAATACCGCCGTATCTTCTTTTATCGGCTTGTTGTGGAAACTTGAAAGTATCGCAGCCACAAGTCCTAAATCTATCGCAGGCTCGGATACTTTTATTCCGCCCGCAACGTTTATATACGCATCGCAGTTTCCGAAAGGAAGTCCCATCTTCTTTTCAAGCACTGCGAGCAAGAGATTTACTCTGTTATTGTCAACACCGTCTGACTGGCGTCTCGGAATACCGAAACTCGTAGGAGTTATAAGAGCCTGAACTTCGATGAATATGGGTCTTGTTCCTTCCATCGAACAGGATACGACGCTTCCCGATGTATCGATAGGTCTTCCGTCAAGCATGAGCTCCGAAGGATTTCCCACTTCTACAAGTCCCTGGTTCCTCATTTCGAAAACACCGATCTCGTTAGTCGAACCGAATCTGTTCTTTACACCTCGTAAGATCCTGTAGGACGCATGTCTGTCGCCTTCGAAATAAAGCACCGTATCTACCATGTGTTCTAAAAGTTTGGGACCCGCAACATTTCCGTCCTTTGTAACATGTCCGACGATAAAGACACAGACACCCAGGCCCTTGGCTATTTTCATCAGCACGCCTGTTGCTTCCCTGACCTGTGCCACACTTCCGGGAGCCGAAGCAACGTCTTCGAGATACATCGTCTGTATCGAATCGATAACGACCACATCGGGCTTTTCCCTTTCGATAACTTCTTTGATGTCGTCAAGACAGGTTTCGCAGTACAATTTAACATTGTCTTTGAATTCTCCGATCCTGTCGGCACGAAGTTTGATCTGGGCGCTCGATTCCTCACCCGATATATACAATATTTCTTTTCCTGTTTCTCCGAGGGATTTGCAGACCTGCAAAAGAAGCGTAGATTTTCCGATCCCGGGATCTCCGCCTATAAGAGTCAAAGAGCCCCAAACGATACCACCGCCCAGGACTCTGTCAAGTTCACCGATATTTGTTTTTATCTTGTCTTCTTTTTTTATCTCAACTTTTGAGACAGGGATTATGGCAGCGTCTGCGATCCCGTTTCTTTTAGCGGTAAGCGTACCGTGTGAAGCCTTTGCGGAATCCAATCCTTCTTTGAATGTATTCCAGGCTTTGCATGCGGGACACTGTCCCATCCATTTGGGACTTTCGTAACCGCATTCCGTACAAAAGAAAACAGTCTTCACTTTATCTTTTGACATAAACCCTCTATTTGATGATCTTTACGTCCTTGGCTTCACCTTTGGAAAGTTCAACTGAAAAACTGACTTTTCCGGAGCCGTTGGACTTAATCTTGCCGATCGATTTACCGTCGATCTCGATGTCATATTCAGTATTTTCTTCAAGTCCGACAGTGATCTGTGAATCCTTATCGGATTCTACTTTAAAGTATAAACCTTTGTCGTTTTCTTCAAATTCCGTAACATTGGTACCCGGAACCGACTCGAAAAGAAACAGACCGTTTTTTTCAAGTTTCGTCATCGTGTTGTATGTTTTGATCTTGTAAAGATCGCCGCAATGGGGAAAATCTTCTTTCTTCTGCTTCTCAGCGAGTTCATAGTTGCCAAAAGAAAGTTTTCCGTTTTCCGAAGTACTGATGATATCCATTCCTATTACCCCCGTATAATATTAAAATACAAGTTTATTATACCTTAAATTCTGCGTATTTGCTATAAATTTTTAGTTAAAATTTACCTTTCCGCCCTTGAAGGAAACCTTGATACAGTCGCCCTCGGAAATGTTGCCCGAAAGGATTTCCGTGGCAAGCGGATCTTCGATCTCGCACATGATTCCTCTCTTCAAAGGTCTGGCTCCCATAAGCGGATTTGAGAAC
Source organism: uncultured Lachnospiraceae bacterium (assembly GCA_902790275.1). Classification (GTDB taxonomy): domain Bacteria; phylum Bacillota; class Clostridia; order Lachnospirales; family Lachnospiraceae; genus UBA3766. The sequence continues at coordinate 402 of CADARM010000131.1, read as the reverse complement.
TTATCCACGATATGATTTCTCAAAGCAGGAGTGAACTTAAGGTCGATATCCATCTGATCTTTTGCACGTTTGGAAAGATTCGAAAGAAGCAGTGCCGTAATGTCTTCAAGGTCTTTTCTGTCGAGCTTGTGGAATACGATGAAATCATCGATCCTGTTGATAAACTCGGGTTTAAAGAGCTGCTTTACTTCTTCCATTACATTGCTCTTCATCTTCTCGTAATTCTGTTCCTTGGATTCCTTTCCGCCGAATCCCAGGTTCTTGGGTTCAGTGATCCTCTTCGCACCGACATTGCTTGTCATAATTATGATGGTATTCTTGAAGTTGATCTTTCTTCCCTGTGAATCCGTTACCTGACCGTCGTCAAGGATCCGTAAGAGCACGTTAAATACATCCGGATGT
>CADARM010000130.1 GCA_902790275.1 uncultured Lachnospiraceae bacterium | reverse complement strand
ACCCTTGGCTCCGATATCGGCACATCTGATCGCGTCTTCCACGCTTAATACACCTTTTACGATAAAAGGGATCTTAACGGATTCCACATACGATCGAAGCATATCTGCTGTCTGTGCAGCCATCTCTTCGCCCATTACTATGTCATAGCCCGTGGTACCGAAGATATGATCTATATCCATACCGACACCGAAAGCTCCGACTGATTCGGCAAACTGCAGCTGATCTCTTACTTTCGCATTATCGGCATAAGGTTTAACTATTCTTACCGTTTTTTCATTCGCATCCATGATCTTCTTAAAGAGGTCATTTTCCATCATTCCGCAGAAGTTAAGGATATTGCATTCTTTTGCTGCGATCGAATACTCCTCGAGTCCCGTAAGAGGACGGGAACTGTAATGACCCAGATGAGAAAACGCAGGTGTCAATACCGGCATTGAAAAACTTTCACCGAAAAGCGTCGTACTAATATCCGCATTTACCGAATCGATAAGTCTCTGTTCGAATAAAAGCGAATCCATGAATCTTTCGTTTATTTCATTTGCATCAGAGAGTCTTGTATAAGCCATTTAATTCCTCCTTCAGATATCCGAGATATTTAAGATATTCTTCATCGGTATCAAGATGTTCAAGTATCATCGGCATATCCGGATCGATCTCATTCATCTTTTCAACATATCTGCGTATAGGGAATTCACCCTCACCCGGAGCACATTCTTCAACCTTGAACGTATATTCCGAAATAAAATGGATATCCTTGATATGACAGCTTCTGATCTTTCCGCCAAGAAGGTCCGCACATTCTTCAAGGAATTCTTCCGGTTTAAAATACCTGTCTGCGGAATTGATCATATTGATGATATCCATATGCACCGCAAATCTGTCACGACCGACTTCATCAAGAAGTCTTATATATTCCTTAGGACTTGTCGGATACATCCAGGGCATTGGTTCAAGTGTGAAATACGTATTCTTCACATCCGCCCTGTCGATGATCTCCCTGACCATCTTAACGGTCTGTTTCCATGCATCGGTACTGTAATTCTCTTTGTATCCTCCGTCCCAGACGGGGCCGAAAGCCCCCGCAACGTTTACCGCACATCTGGCATTTAAAAATTCCGCAAGTTTTAACTGATTGACGCAGTAATCCATATTGGCTTTACGCTCGTTTTCGTTTAACAACAAAGCGTTTCGCCATATTCCGACTTCAGCGATCATCAGTCCGTGTTTTTGTGCCGCGTTTTTATATTCGATTATTTTTTCCTCCGGATCGTTACACGATAAAGGAAATACAACAGCACTGCATCCGAGACTTACCTGATTCTTCGCCCAGTCTTCGCCGGATATGTGTTTTAAAGGAGAAGAAGTACCAAGACGCATAATATCAATAATATCCGATCTCGGATAAAACAGTGTCTATGAGTTTAGCATTCTTTAATGAAAATTCTTCGGAAACAAGAGGTTTCTCATCATGTAAAATGCAGTTTCCGAGCTGTTCGATCTCCAATGAATAGTTCTGGGGATTCGATACACTCCTTACGACCATTCCGTCCTTCGTATAGATCCTGTAACTTACATCGCCTTCGGCATTGTACTCAACCTCTGATTTGATCGAGCCTTCACTTCCGTGAATATAGAGTCTGTCAAATCTGAAATTGGAATCCTGTCCAAGGATCATCCCGACATTGAAAGAAGCACGAAGGCCGTTTTCGAATCTTATGATACCTGCGGTAACAAGATCCACGTCCTGATCGGAATACTCGGCAGAGGCCTTAACAAACACGGGATCGGAATCCGTCATGGATAAAAACATGGTCGTACAATAACAGCCGAGATCGTACATCGCTCCGCCGCCAAGTTCCTTGTGAAGTCTGAAGTCTTCTTTATAACCCTGTGTGATAAACGCCGATTCGATATAATCCACTTCGCCTATGATACCGCTCTTTAGATCTTCTTTAAGACTTCTTATATACGGACTGTGAAGATATGCATACGCTTCCATGAGATATACGCCGTTTTCCCTTGCACAGGCAAACATCTCTTCAGCTTCTTTGGCATTAAGTGCCAGAGGTTTTTCGCAAAGAACATGCTTTTTCTTCTTTAACGCTTCTTTTACCCATTTAATATGAATATCATTCGGAAGAGGAATATATACCGCCTGGACTTCCGCGTCTTCAAGAAGCTCGTCGTAACTTCCGTAAGCCTTCTCAAAACCGAATTCATTCATAAATTTATTTGCTTTTTCGAGGCTTCTGCCCGCAATGGCATAAAGCTCGCAGTTGTTTGCTTTTTTCATTCCGGGGATCGTGCCCCATCTTGCGATATTGGCTGTCAATAATCCGGGATCATTACTTCTTATCATTCGTTATTCCATATATCATTTTTTGTTATATGTTTGAATTAAAAAAAGGTCCAAAGAAAAATCTTCGGACCTTTAAAACAACATATCAGATTATAAATTCAGGTAAATGATATAGCCTGCAATGACAACGATCATATCCACTACCAGAGAAGCAACGGCCGTTATATGCGTGTATTTTTTGTATTTATCCGTAAAGATATCGTACAAAGCACAACCGAGGCCTGCAATATCAAGGACCGGGATACATGAAAGGATCAAAGCTATAACGCCTACTCCCGACTCGGTTCTTACAGTACGCTTGCTCAAGTCGTTCGGGATCGTTAAGTTCATAAGAGGTTCCTGCTTTGTTACCTCACTTTCATAAATGTCCTGGATCTTTTTCTGCGCGATGAAATAATCGTCATCATGGATCTCGATAACATTATCGTCAATATCATTGTTCTTCTTAAATTCCTTAAGAAGTTTGGATGCAAAAAGACTCAGATCACTGCTCGCCTTTTCGGTTTCGACTCTTAACGCTTCAAGGGTATTGTTCATATTTACCGTATGATGAAGCATTTTATTTCTGACCTTGTTTAAATAAAACGAATTGCTGGTCGCGATGTAAGCGATCGCAGGCAGTATTGACGCTACGACTCTGAAGAAATCAGAAACCGGTGTATTAAAGGCCGATATGATCGTAAATACAAGCACCACGAAAGAAACAATGATATCCAGAAGTATATTGTAGGATAAAAGGATCGCCACGCCGAGCACTATCATGGGCGCCGTTATTATGACGGATGCGGGCACCCATTTTCCTGCACCGTTTCCAAGTATCATGATCGCTATAAGATTTCCGAGGAAATAAAGGATCATTCCCAGAGTAAAAGTATATCTCAAAAAGTTATTGCATCTTTCGGCACTCTTTGCATACTCCCTGACTTTATCCCTTACTTCGAAAGTCTTCGCTCCGCTTTCGGTATTTGCAGTAAAATTATTTACGTATTTTATTGATTCGTTCTCAAGCAGACAGTCGAAATTTTTCTGTTCGTTAAGATTATTTGAGCAGGTTTTTGCAGTCTCTATATATTCGATCTTCTGATCTTCCGTAGCATATTTTATTGCCTTGCTGTAATCGGCATCCGCATAGAGGTTAACCTTCATGCGTTTTATGGTTCCGGGAGTGCTTTTTAACCTGTTAAGCATTCGAAGCCAGTATCCTGAAGCATCTTCGGGATATTTTTTTATATACTCTTCAATAACATTAATGGCCCTGAAATGCTCTCTCGTACGCACAAGCGCAAGTGCATGTTCATAAGATTCATCTTTGTTGAGCTCCTGTACTTTCCTCTTCGGAGCCTTGTTCTTTAAAAATCTCTCAATGTTTTCGGCAAGATTTTCAAGCGCACCTTCCTCACCGAGAAGAGCAGCCTGCTTTGTCGCAAAAGCTCTCGGCAGTTCTTCGGGATCGTCGCATGCGAAGAACATCTGCTTGTTGGGATCATCCTGCATAAGCTTGAGGAATCTTCCCCATTCGTTCTTTACCCAGACAGACATGAAATACTCTGCCTTGGTTCCGAGAACTACCATAGCTCTCGAGCTCTTTAAAGCCGCAAATATATAAGGTTCGTAATCAACGCTTAATTTGGATTTAAGAGTTACTCTCGCAAAGAAAACTTTAAATCCCCTGTTGATCAGTTTGCTGTAAAGTTCATCGGCTATAGCAACGTCATCGGTCTTTTCACCGGTAGCCTCATCAGTTTCTTTATAACATATGAACACATCGTAAGGCTTTTCGTTTTTCGCTATATTAAGATAATCCGTCTGGATCTTATTTATATATTCCGCTTCTTTTTCGAGAGTTTCCTTCTGTTCCCTGCTTGCTGCGCTAAGAGCATCAAGATAAGAATGATAAGTAAGAATACTCTCCTCATTTACTCTGTGCATGGTGGGAATATATTTTTCCGATATGGGATCGGGAACATATTCGATACCGTATTCGCAAAGAGTTCGATACCAAAGAATATCGGACGTGGGAATGTTTTCGGCAAGAATGTTGTCATAGATCCTTGCTGCATTGTCAAACTCACGTTCCTGTCTTAATTTGTTTGCACGGTTTAACTGATTGATATACTTGTTTGCAACGTCGGAAATAAAATTGGTTGCACCGCAGTATTCGCAAACACAAAGATTGGAATTCACTTTAAGGATTCCGCCGCAACATCTGCAGTTTAATGCTTCAATATCCACTGTAATTCTCCTTCTACAACCACTGTCTGTTTATTTGGGACATTTAATTTCCATTACCTCTTCGATCATACTGTGCAAAAGTCTGCATTCTTCGGTATCGGCAGCTCTGTAATATACTTCTTTTCCTTCCCTCCTGCTCACGATAAGACCGCTGTTCTTCAAAGGTCTTAGATGATGCGATACGGCCGGCGAAGACATATCAAGTATCGCCGAAATGTTAATGACGCATTCTTCGTAATGACAAAGCAGCCAGAATATCCTTATTCTTGTGGGATCGCCCAATTGCTGGAAAATATTGGCAACGGTCTCGAAACTGCATTCATTCGAAAGATTGTTTTTTAACTTCTCGATTCCCTTTTCTTCACCGTGTTCATGCGGAAGTACAAATTCTGCCATAATCGATACCTCGGATTAAATAATCAGTATATTTATTCATAAAAATACTAACATGAAAATATTAATAAATCAAATAATGGAAAGTTACATGTTGACAAGAAATCAAACGTGATATATGATAAAGAAAAACAATTAAACGATTGCTTAATCGTTTACACAAGGAGGACAAATGAAAATATCTTACAATATCGAAGTTGACTGTGCCAACTGTGCCAATCTTATGGAAGATGCAACAAACAAAACAGAAGGCATCAGGAAAGCTACTGTAAACTTTATGACACAGAAAATGATCGTTGAATTCGAAGACGGTGTCGATGAAAAAGCCGTTATGAAACAGGTATTAAAGAACTGTAAGAAAGTTGAAGACGATTGCAATATCGAACTTTAAGCAAAGGTACTGCCTATGAATAAAAAGCAGAAAAAAATGTTGATCCGAATAATCATAACATCAGTCCTGATGGTTTTACTCTTTATCCTTTATAAGTTCCTCGGACCGGATGAAGATGATCCCGCTACAGGCTTTATCCATGAGCCTTTCTGGATCATCGCTTATATGGTGCCTTATATCATTATCGGATACGACATTATTAAGAAAGCTTTTAAAGGAATAATAAAGGGACGTCCCTTTGACGAAAACTTTCTGATGGCTGTTGCCACCATAGGTGCGATCGCGATAGCGCTCATCAAAAAAAGCGGTGATTACACGGAAGCGATCGCCGTAATGCTCTTCTATCAGATCGGTGAACTTTTTCAGAGTTATGCTGTCGGAAAGAGCAGAAAAAACATCTCGGCGCTTATGGATATAAGACCCGATTATGCCAATGTCGAGATCGACGGAAAAGTGGAAAAGGTATCTCCCGATGAAGTATCGGTTTCCGATATCATTACTGTATTTCCCGGAGAAAAGATCCCCATCGACGGTATTATCGAAAGCGGTGAATCAACTCTTAACACTTCGGCATTAACAGGCGAGAGCTTACCCAAAGATGTTAAAGCAGGTGATGAAGTAATAAGCGGATGCATCAATCTTACGGGTGTTTTAAAGATACGTACAACAAAGGATTTCGGTGAATCAACGGTATCCAAGATCCTTGAACTGGTCGAATCATCTTCTTCCAACAAATCAAGATCCGAAGCATTCATCTCTAAATTCGCCAAGATCTATACACCCGCTGTTGTTATCAGTGCACTCTGCCTTGCAGTTTTACCGCCTCTCTTTCTTCTGATAACGCATAACGCTCCCATGTGGAACGAATGGATATACCGTGCACTTACATTCCTTGTTATAAGCTGTCCGTGCGCTCTGGTAATAAGCATACCTCTTTCGTTCTTTGCGGGACTCGGAGGTGCAAGCAAGGAAGGAATCCTTATAAAAGGATCCAATTTCCTCGAATCGCTTTCAAAGACAAGATATGTTGTCTTTGATAAAACCGGCACTCTTACAAAAGGTGTATTCAACGTAAACTGCATTCATCACAATACGCTCGATGAAGAAAAACTTCTCGAATATGCTGCACATTGCGAAAGTGCTTCCTCTCATCCCATAAGTATCAGTCTTAAAAATGCTTACGGAAAAGAAATAGACATTAACAGAGTATCCGACATAAAAGAAATTTCAGGTCACGGTATTACTGCCAAAGTCGACGAAGTAAAGATCGCGGCAGGTAACGAAAAACTCATGGAAAGCCTGGGACTTGAATACAAATCATGTCATAAGAACGGTACCATAGTCCATATGGCAGTCGATGATTCCTATGCCGGACACATAGTGATATCCGATGAGCTTAAGCCCGACTCGAAAGAAGCGATCGCCAAGCTTAAAAAAGCCGGTGTAAAAAAGACAGTGATGTTAACGGGCGACCTTGAAAAAGTCGGTAAGGAAGTCGCAGACGAACTAGGTGTCGATGAAGTTTACGGTAATCTCCTTCCCGCAGATAAAGTCTCCAAGGTTGAAGAACTGATAAAAAATAAATCAAAGAACGAAGTACTCGCTTTCGTAGGCGACGGAATAAATGATGCACCCGTTCTTGCAAGAGCCGATATCGGCATCGCAATGGGTGCACTCGGATCGGATGCGGCGATCGAAGCAGCCGATGTCGTATTAATGGATGACAATCCTGTAAAGATAGCTCAGGCGATCAGGATCTCGAGAAAATGTTTGAGGATCGTTTACGAAAATATAGGATTTGCTCTTATCATCAAATTTGCATGTCTCATCCTCGGT
>CADARM010000129.1 GCA_902790275.1 uncultured Lachnospiraceae bacterium | reverse complement strand
TTATCGAATATAAGCCCGATTCAAATCAGGCACAGGAATACAGAAACCTTGCACAGGCAGTTATAGACAATCAGGATTTCGTTATTCCCACACCCATGACACAGGAAAGACTCGAAGAGATTCTCATGGAATACGGAATGATGGAACTTGCGGATGATTATAAGATTTAATTTTGGAGGGAAAATAAAATGGGAAATATTCATAATTCAATTACGGAACTTGTAGGAAACACACCAATCGTGGAATTTCACAGATTAAAAGAAGCACTCGGTTTAAAGGGACGAATCGCAGGTAAGCTCGAATATTTTAACCCTGCCGGATCTCATAAAGACCGTATGGCTTTAGAGATTATCGAAGCAGCTGAAAGACGCGGTGATATAAGCCCCGATAAAACAACACTTATTGAATTTACAAGCGGAAATACAGGTGTTGCAATGGCAGCTTTTGCAGCAGCCAAAGGATACAAGTTTAAAATTGGTGTTCAAAACGGCGTATCCATTGAGCGAAGCAAACTTCTTGAAGCGTATCAGGCAGACATCGCCAAAGACATTCCTCAGGAATTAATTAACGGTGTTTTCGAAAAAGGTATTGCAGCATTTTCAGAAGTAATTGCCTTTATGGAAAAAGGAGTAGAGAATCCTTATTCAACAAGACAGCTTGATAACCAAGACAACATCAACGCACATTACAAACATACCGGTCCTGAAATCTGGAACGATACCGACGGAAAAGTAGATATTTTTGTAGGCGGTGTAGGTACAGGCGGTTCAACACACGGTGTCAGCAAATACTTAAAAGAAAAGAATCCCAATGTAAAGGTGGTCATTACACAGCCTGATATCAATGATGTTTTGAATCCCATTGTAGAGGGCGTTGAAGACGGCGGATTCCACGGCATTCACCAGGTGCATGATGACAACGGTATTACACCCATGGCTCCGGCTAACTTTAATGACGGACTTGTTGACGAATATCGTTTCATTACATACGCTGAGACACTTCGTGCAATACACCTTCTCGCAAAATATGAAGGTATTTTCGTAGGTGCATCTTCAGGTGCATCACTTGCAGTAGCAATCAAACTTGCACTTGAAAGTGAAAACGAAGGCAAACTGATTGTTCCTCTTCTTCCCGATAACGGTGAAAGATATCTTTCCGAAGATTTGCAGAAGGTAAGACCTGAGGTAGAAGAGAAAGTCGGATTCTAAATTATATAAGGAGCAAACAAATGTCTATCAATTTAAGCAATTCAAATGTTGCTACAAGAGAAAACAGAATCGGATCGATCACCGGATACGTAGGAACATTAAAGGATCTTGCATCAAAAAGCGAATGCGGTACACTTAAAGGCTGCTCGAGATGTTTCTCTCAGTCAAGCACATGTCTTTCAACATGTGGTTTAGGACAGCTTGGCGGTATTCGTGATGTTGCGATAATTCATCACGGACCTGCCGGATGTTCGGTTGCCGGTGCGACGACTTATTATATGTCGAAAGTTATGGCCAAGAAGAGAGGTGTAACAAGCAACACCATCTATGTCGGAACCGACATGAACGAAAACGATACAATCTTCGGTTCGACAAAGACATTAAGAGAAATAATCATTGAAGTAAACAAAAGATATTCACCCAAGGCGATTTTCGTATCAAGCTCATGTGCAACGGGAATCATCGGTGAAGATATAGACAGTATAGTCGAAGACGTAAGAAGTGAAGTGAACGTTCCCATCGTTGCGGTTCATTGCGAAGGATTCAAATCAAGAATCTGGGCAACGGGATTTGATATTTCCGATCACGCCATAATGCAGGAAATCGTAAAACCTCCCAGAGAAGGCGTAAAAACAAATAAGATCAACTTCAAGAACTTTTTCGAAAGCGCACGTCCCGAGATCATAGAGATATTCAAGAATTTTGATCTCGAACCTGTATTTCTTTACTGTAACTCGACAATTGAAGAACTTTCACATTTATCGGAGAGCGTTGCAACTACATGTATTTGCGGAACACTCGGAAACTATCTCGGAAACGCACTCGAAGAAAAATACGGTGTGCCTTACGTAAGAAGTATAAACCAGTGCGGTATCGTCGGATTTGAAACATGGCTTCGTGCAATCGGAAAAGCTACCGGCAGAATTGAAAAGGTCGAGAAATATATCGAAGAGCAGAGGGCAATATATATCCCTCAGATAGAGGAAGTAAAGAAAGAATTAAAAGGCCTTACTGCAGTACTCGGAATGGGACCCGGTTACACCTTTGAAGTATCCAGAGTTCTCGATGAACTCGGTATCAAAGTTGTATGGGCTCTTGCTTGGCACTACGATAAAAAATACGAGAACGGTGACGTGCCTCCTTCAATGAAGTATCTTCTTGACAATGATATTGATTTTGAGGCTTCCGTTGCTGACCAGCAGAACTACGAGGTTATGAATATTTTAAAGAAATATCAGCCCGATATGTATTTATCAAGACACCCCGGTTCAACCGTATGGGCTATTAAGAACGGAACACCCGCTATTTACGTGGCCGACGAATATATGATATTCGGTTACAAACACACATTGGAATTTGCAAAGACAATTCTTGATGCAATCCGAAACAGAAGCTTCGAAGAAAATCTCGCGAAGAGATCGAAACTTCCGTATACGGACTGGTGGTACAAACAGGAAGTCAGTGCATTTCTTGAGGAGGCAAAATAATGGCTAAGTTATTGGATAAACAAAGATATAAATGCGCTCTTGGAGCAATGCAGACCGTTCAGGCGATCGAGCGTGCACTTCCCGTTTTACATTCGGGACCCGGTTGTGCACAGAAGCTTTCCGAATCAACGGGAAGCTCGGGATATTTTTCGCCGAACATTTTTCCTTGTACGAGTATTAACGAAAAAGACGTTGTATTCGGTGGCGTAAAGAAACTTCGTTCAACTATTGATAATGCACTTAAAGTTGTTGATGCGGATCTTTACGTTGTTCTTACGGGATGTATTCCCGAAATCGTCGGTGATGACTCGGGCGAAGTGGTTTCTGAATTTGCGGATGCGGATAAGCCCGTAATTTACGCTCCGACGGCAGGATTTAAAGGCAACAACTACAAAGGCCATGAGCAGGTGATTGATGCCATTATCGACCAGTATTTAAAGAAATCGGACAAAAAAGAAAAAGGACTCGTGAACATCTGGGCAGACGTTCCTTACCAGGATCTTTTCTGGCTCGGAAATTTACGAGAACTTGAAAATCTCGTAAGAGAATTGGGACTTACACCCAATACAATCTTCGGATACAAGAGAGGAATCGAAAATATCAAAAAAATACCCGAAGCTGAATTCAATCTTCTTATTTCGCCATGGGTAGGACTTTCAAACGTTAAGAAGATGGAAAAGAAATTCGGCACTCCTTACCTTCATTTAAAGACACTTCCCGTAGGCGCTACCGAGACAAGCAAATTCTTAAGAGAAGTCGGAAAATTTGCGGGAGTAGAAGAAGAAAAAGTTGAAGCAGTCATTAAGGAGCACGAAGATTATTACTATTATCTGATAGAAAGATATGCGGATCTTTTCCTTGAAAACCGTGTAATCAACAAGCAGTTTACGATCGTTGCGGATGCACTTTACACACTCGGATTAACCAAATTCCTTGTTAATGACCTGGGACTTGTTCCCGCAACACAGTTTGTTGTTGACGATACGCCTCAAAAATACAGAGAGGAGATAACAGAGGAATTTAAGAAACTCAATTTCGGTATCGAAGCAAATGTTTCTTTTGAAACAGACGGTTATAAGATTCACGAAGAGATCAAATCACATGATTACCACGGATATCCTCTGGTTCTCGGCGGATATTACGAAAAAGAGGTTACTGAGAGCCTTAAAGGAAACTTTTTAAACATTTCGTGGCCCGTACAGGATAAAGTGGTATTTGACAGATCATATGTAGGCTATTCAGGCGGTATCAGACTGATCGAAGATATTTATACTATAGCTGTACAAAGATTTAACTAAGAGGAAATATGGGATATTTAATTGCAGTAGGATCATCGGACGAAATCAATGTTAATCTTAAATTCGGAGAAGCAGACGAAGTGCTGATCTACGAAGTTGAAGGTTTAAGTTATTCGTTAAAAGAAAAAAGAAAACTGAATAAAGAAAAAGATACAAAAGAAACCGGAACAGATATAACCTGTTCGTCCGAGTCCTGCAAATCCTGTAACTGTTCAGGTAACGGACAGGGATGTAACGGCGGATCGGATGCCGAGGAAAAGGTTAATATTCTGAAAGACTGCAGATGCGTACTGTTTAAAAAGGTCGGATTCCAGGCTCAGAAACAGTTTGAGAAAAAAGCCATTTCAATCTTTGATATTGAATGCGAAATAAGTGATGCATTTGAAAAGATTACGAAGTATTATGAGAAAGCAGATTCACATACTTCGTTAAGAAAATGATTACAGGAGATAAAGCATGACAATAAGACTTGCCACCCCCAAAGATGCAGAGGCTATAGCAGAACTTGAAAGCATCTGTTTTCCGGCTGCAGAGGCTGCCGGCAGGGAGACTTTCGAAAAACGTCTTAATGTGTATCCAAGACATTTTGCCCTCGCAGAAGAAAACGGAAAAATAATAAGTCTGGTTAACGGCCTTGCGACTGATAAAGAAGATCTTACGGATGAAATGTTTGCCGACACATCTTATCACTGCGAAAAAGGCGACTGGCAGATGATATTCGGAGTAGAAACGCATCCTGATTATCAGGGAAAAGGCATAGCCGGGGAAGTGCTTAAATTCTATATCGATAAAGCTGAACAAGAGGGAAGAAAAGGGCTTGTTTTAACCTGTAAGGATAAACTTGTAGGATTTTATGAGAGGTTCGGATTTGTAAGTGAAGGCATTTCTTCTTCGGAAC
>CADARM010000128.1 GCA_902790275.1 uncultured Lachnospiraceae bacterium | reverse complement strand
CCCGATAAGGAAATAAAGTTCATCCTCGGGATTCTCTTTCTTATATATCTCAATTGTATCTTTTGTATAGGTATAGCCTTCTCTTTCGACTTCAAGTAAACTTACCTCGAATTTTTCGATACCGTCAACGGCAAGTTTTAACATATTCAATCTGTGTATCGATGGTGTTACGTCCTTTTTCATATAGGAACAGCCTGTAGGCATGAAAATAACCTTGTCCAATGAAAACTCAGACAAGGCATTTTTAGCTATATGAATATGTCCTTTGTGAATTGGGTCAAAAGTGCCCCCGAAAATACATACTTTCATGATCTATTCATTTTTTCCTGCTTTGGGAAGTACGATCACAGGATTATCTTTAAAAGGTTTATATAATACGAATTTCTTGCCAATGACCATAACGAGTTCCGACTTTGTACGTTCGGCTATGGTTATGCCGAGTTCCTTGGGATCGTCGGGGCAGTTCTTTAATACACTTAACTTAATAAGTTCATGCGTATTGAAGGCTTCAGACACAGCCTCGTTAAATTCGGGTGTTATGCTTGATTTGCCGACCATAAATAAAGGTTCGAGATTATTTGCAAGAGATTTTAAATATGCTCTTTGTTTGCTTGTCATTATTAACTCCTTATTTGAAGTATTCAAAACTGAATCCGTAAATTCTTACGGTATCGCCTTCTTGAATTCCAAGAGCTTCAAGTTCGTCAAGGATTCCGTTATCCTTCATAAAGTTCTGGAAGAAAGCAAAACCTTTTTCACTGTCGAGATTGGTATATCCGAGCATTTTCTCGATCCTCGGTCCTTCAACGACATATTCGTTTTCGGAATAATCGTAGGATACGCTGTAAGGCTCGTCAGTTACAGCAAAATCTGTCTCGGGATCAAATTCCTGTTCAAATACAACGGGCGTCTTGTCGAGTGAATCAAGGATCCCTGCTACATGATAAAGCAATTCCTTTACACCTGCTTTTGTATATGAACTGATAGGGAATACTTTGAATCCCAAAGGTTCGTATTTTTCTTTTATCTTTTCAACATTATAATACTCATCCGGATAAATGAAATTACCGTCATCATCGATATCTGAAGGTTCATCGCTTATTATATCTATCTTATTGGCTGCGATAACGATCGGTCTTTTTAAAAGATCGGGATTGTATTTCTTTAATTCCGCATGAATGGTTTCGATATCTTCGATAGGATCTCTTCCTTCGGAACCTGAAGCATCGACTACATGAATAAATACTTTGGTTCTCTCGATGTGTCTTAAGAAATCAAATCCTAGTCCGACTCCTTCGCTGGCACCTTCAATGATACCGGGAATATCAGCCATTACAAACGATCTGCCGTCGAGGTCGACTACTCCTAAATGAGGAGAAAGCGTTGTGAAATGATAATTGGCTATCTCGGGTTTTGCATTGGTGCAGCTTGAGATCAAAGTAGACTTTCCTACATTTGGAAATCCGATAAGACCTACATCGGCTATTACCTTTAATTCAAGGAAAAGATCGAGTTCTCTTGCAGGCTGTCCGGGCTGGGCATACTTGGGAGCCTGCATCGTACTTGTTGCATAATGCTGGTTTCCGTTACCGCCCCTTCCGCCTTTTAAAATCTTGAATTCCTTGATATCACCTGACATATCGACGATGACCTTACCCGAATTAAGTTCTTTAACGACCGTTCCTTTGGGTACTTTTAAATAGATATCCTGACCGTTTTTACCGCGGCAGTTTCTTTTACCGCCGTCTTCACCGTCTTCAGCTTTGTATTTTCTTACATGACGATAATCAGCCAAAGTGTTCATTCCTTCGTCTACAACGAAATATACACTTCCGCCGTCTCCGCCGTCGCCTCCGTCAGGACCGCCGTCGGGTACGTATTTTTCTCTTCTGAAAGACACGTGTCCGTCTCCACCCTTACCGCTTCTTATATATATTTTTGCCCTGTCAGCAAACATATTTCTTTCTCCAAAATTTCATTATAAATAACGCCTCAAGCAAATACTTGAGGCGTTTGATTATTACTGTTCTACAGGATATACACTTGCCTGTTTCTTGTCGCGGCCTTTACGCTCGAAACGTAAAACACCGTCAACTTTGGCATATAATGTATCATCTCCGCCGATACCTACATTCACACCGGGATGAATTTTGGTACCACGCTGTCTATATAAGATATTGCCGGCCTTAACAAACTGACCGTCAGCTCTTTTAGCTCCTAAACGCTTAGATTCTGAATCTCTGCCGTTCTTTGTAGAACCAACACCTTTTTTGTGTGCAAATAATTGAAGATTCATCTGCAGCATAGGTTTATACCTCCTTAACTGATATTTTCAAATATTGTCTGTTATCTCTGGCAATCTCGTTTAATCCGAATTCCAGTGATCTTACAAGAAGTTCTCCCTTTTCGGAGATGTTTTCTTTTAACTGAAGGCTTGTTATTCCGTCCTTACTGGTCTCGGAAGAAACAAAATCTTCGGTAAATCTTTCCACAGAATTGAAGCAGTTGATAACCAAAGCGGAAATCGCAGCACATACAATGTTTTCACCTGCAGGTGCATCTCCGGCATGACCGGAACATTCAATTCTGTAATATGAATTATTCTTCTTGTAAAAAATAACAGATACCATAATTAAGCATTAATCTTGTCGATCTTAACTTTTGTAAAGTACTGTCTGTGTCCGTTTTTCTTATGATAACCGGATTTTCTCTTGTACTTGTATACTATAACTTTCTTGCCTCTGCCCTGTTCAAGAACTGTAGCTGAAACAGTGCTGTTAGCGCAATCATCACCTGCTTTGAAAGATGAATCGCTGATTGCAAGAACGTCATCAAAAGTTACAGTATCGTTAACTTCAGCTTCGATCTTCTCTACGTTGATCACATCACCTTCAGCAACTTTGTACTGCTTACCTCCTGTTGCAATAATAGCGTACATAAGGCACCTCCTTATTAACAATCTCGCTAACTTCGGTGGGCAAAAAGCCACTTCTACCTAGTTATGCGGCATACTCTAATATAATACGGTGTTTTCATCTTTATGTCAACAATTATTTTTCCTAAAATGAAAATCTTCCTTTTGGAATAAAAAAGGATCCGTAAATACGGACCCTTTCCTTATATATAAGTGATATTATAATTCGCTCATAAGCTTCATCTTGTAGCTTGTAAACTCATCTGTTGAAAGCATTCCGGTCTTTTCAAGATCCATGAGCTTTTTAACCTTTGTCTGGAACTCTTCTGTGGATCCGTTTCCGGGAGCAAAGATCTCATCAACAAATTCCTGTTTCTTAACTTCGAAGTCACCCTGAGTGATGAGACCGATCTGAGGAAGTGCAAGGTAAAGCTGAACCTTAGTTACATAATCTTCAACTGCAGCTACCTTTCTCAAAAGTTCAACCTTCTTTGAGTGGAAGTCAAGTTCTGAAAGCCATTCACAATCTTTAAGAGCCATAAGTCTTTCGACAACAACTGTGAATGAAGGAACATCGTTCCAGGGAGAATTTGTGAAGGAATCGATAACATCGTTCTGTTTCTTCTTGAATTCGCCTTCAGAAATAAGTTTAGCCTGTACAAGTAAAGGCCATTTTTTAAGTTTAACTTTAAGTGCATCGATGCTGTCGAATTCGGATACATCAATATGGTCAACAAGTGACTGAACCTTGATCTTGAATTCGTCTTCTGTAAGCATTTCTGCATCGCGAAGAACAGGCCATCTCTCGAGCTTTCTCAATGTGATCTCATCGGAATCGAGATCGCTGTATTCAACTTCTGCAAGTACAGCACTCTTCTTTTCGATGAATTCGTTTTCGTCGATCATTCCGCCAAGTTTAAGGTAAGGAAGTCTTTCAACGTTTCTCTTGTATTCGCCGAGATCCTCAACATCTGTTGAGCAGCATTCTTTGATGATATCAACTTTTCTGGAATCGAATTCTTTTTCGGAAAGCATTCCGCATTCCTTAAGAACAACAAGTTTCTGAACTTTTTCGTTGAAGTCTGTCATTCCGCAAAGCTCGGAAACGAGTTCGAGTTTCTTTGCATCGAATTCTTTATCTGTAAGCATTCCGCAATCTTTAAGAACGTAGAGTTTTTCCATTCTCTTCTGGAAATCTTCGGAATCGTTCTTCTTCTGCTGAGCTGCCTGCTGTGCAGCTGCTGCGGCAGGTGCTGCAGCGGGTGCTGCCTGAGGCTGAGGTGCGCCTTTGGGCATTACTGCGCTTCCTACTGTAGCCGATGCAGATCTTGCGGGTTCAGCGGGCTTTCTGTTAAGAAGCGCACCACCGATCGAATCTCCGCCGATAGCTGAATCTTTCTTTACAATAACACTCTGTGTTACTTCCTGCTTGATGCTCTTTGCGTCAAGATTAGCTGAAGGAACGGGTGCCGAAGGAACGGGCTGGGAAGCTCCCGGAGCATGAGGTGTAGGTGTAGGTGCAACAGGACGAGCGATGGGCTGACTCTGAGTTGTAGCAGCTCTTCTTGTATCGCTTGCATTTCCTGCAGCGGCTGTCTTTTCTTTTAATTCACCTAAAATTTCTACTACTACATCAATATCCTTGATTGCAGGGAAAATAGTCTGAGCTTTTTTGGTTCCGTATAAACTTGTAATACGTGTATTCATAATAAGAGCAACATCACCCTGATAATCACCCTTATATACTTCTCTTACATCGTTAATGGGATACTCGAAGTTATCGATATATCCATTACGACCTTCTTCATTACAAATGAAAGCCTTTCCGGAAATCTTTGTGTCCTCGATCTTTAAGAACAACTTATCTCCGCCTTTAAGCAACTTATTCTTGATGCTGCCGCTATAATTACAAGAAAAAACTTGAGCAGTTGCCATTACTGTTAACCTCCCTTTCGTTCCCCTATTACATGGACTCAGAATAATTTTTTATATAAAGTGCGAAAAAAGATAAAATCTAATGTTATTAGATTCTAACTCAAACGCTTTATAT
>CADARM010000127.1 GCA_902790275.1 uncultured Lachnospiraceae bacterium | reverse complement strand
GCTACGAAACTGAAGATAGCCTGTGTAGCAATAGCGGGCTTCATGATGGGAAGTACGATCTTATTAAAGATGTAGAACTCTCTTGCGCCGTCGATACGAGCCGAATGAACGATCTCGATAGGAAGTGCGGGCTGCAAGTACTGTCTCATGAAGAATACCATTGAAGGTGCTGCAATTGCCGGAAGGATAAGCATTAAGAGGTTGTTTGTAAGATGAAGCTTGTAGCACATCTGAAGGAAACCGATCAATGTTAACTGTCCGGGTAACATCATAATCGCCATGATAAAACTGAAGAATGCATTTCGTAGCTTCCATTCGTAAACTACCTGTGCATAAGCGGTTAAAGATGAGAAGTAAACAGCAAGGATTGTAGCGCCGGCAGATACGATAAACGAGTTAAGGAAACCTACCAGGGGCTTAAACATATTCTTTGATGAAAGAATCTTGATGTTATCAAATAAGTGTGTTGAAGGTAAGAACGAAACCGCACTCTGCTGAATCTGAGGAGTTGATCTCGTTGCATTAACAAACATCATCCAGAAGGGAAGAATACTTAATATAGCAAGGAATGTACAAAGAATATAGATAATAATCTTCTGAACGATTCCGCCTTTGCCTTTTTCTCTTCCTTCTACAGTTAATTGTAAATTAGAATTATTAGACATTATCTTCTCCTCCTTTCCTACATTTTGCTCATTTTCATTTTACGCTTATATTCTTTTTCCTGTTTCTTAACGAGCTTTCTGAGTTCTACTTCGTCCTTGTCACGAAGGAGATAGAATACTACGCTCGAAAGGATAACGATGATAAAGAACATGATCATACTGGCTGCAGAAGCTTCACCATAAAGATAACCGCCCTGGAAAGCCTTGTTGTAGATATATAATGAAGTGGTAAGTGTTGCGTTGTTAGGTCCACCATTCTGGAAAAGTTTAGGAATATCGAACATATTCAAACCACCGATAAGTGATGTAACCAATGTGAACAACAGGATTGTTTTGATACTGGGAAGAGTTACTCTGAAGAATGTCTGCCACTGGTTTGCACCGTCAACTTCCGCAGCTTCGAACAACTCGGGTGAAATACCCAAAACACCGGATATAAGTACGATAGCTGTATATCCATACCACATCCAAGTCTGAATAAAGATAACGACTCCTCGGGTTATATTCGCATCACGCATCATGTCGACAGCTTTGTCGAAAATACCAACCTGCATCAATAAGTCGTTGATAACTCCCTTAGGATACATAAACAACTGAGCGAACAACATAGCTACAGTAGCCTGTGTAATGATATTGGGAAGATAGAACATAACTTTGTAGACACCCTGTCCTTTGATAGTGGATCTTCTGTTAGTGAACCACGCGGTGATCAACAAAGCAAGTAAGATCTGAGGAACAAAGTTGCATCCCCAAATGATAAGTGTATTAACAAATGCTGTTTTGAATGACTTGTTTCCAAGTACTGTCAAAAAGTTTTTAAAAGGTTCGGACCAAAGAATATTAAAATCTGTGTTTCCAGCACCTTTAAGGTCAGTGAAACCTAAAAGTAATGTATAGAAAATAGGGTATAACTGAAAAATTAACCAGGCAAGTACGAAAGGAATGCTGAATATGTAGCCAAACCTTGCATAATCATAAGCTTTTTTCTTTTTCATACGCCCAACCTCCTCGATTTTATAAAATGTGCTACACACCCGTAATATACCTCGTTAATGCCGGATCTAATCAAGTGTGGTCTTACAATAATAAGTCTTGAAAAGAGCAGGTGGACGTAAGTCCGCCCTGCTCTTATTTCAAAATTCAATAGTATAAACTATTTTAAGTTATCGAAATTAGTCAATAGCAATACCTAACTGCTCGTTAACGTCTGTCTTGAATGATTCGATAGCTTCTTCCTTAGACATGTTGCCTGCTGTGTATTCACGAACCTTATCTCTGAAGATGTTGTTGATCTTCTCATCGTACTGAGTGAGGTTCTTACCATTTGCAAACTGGTTTGCAGGAACGAATACGTCGAACATGTTCTGTCCACCTAAGATGTCAGGTGAGCAAGAAGACTTAGCCATAACTGTACCTGATGCTACAGAGTCACCAGCTGCTGTTACGCCTTCAGGAGCGTTACCACAGTTAGGAAGGATTGTGTAGTTGATCAACCAAGCGGGTCCGAAGAAACCAAGCACCTGCTTCTCGCCAGCACCCTTCATATCTGCGAACCAAGCATCGCCCCAGTCCTGAGTATCATTGTGATATCCGTTGTCTTTGAGCTTCTTGGAGATGTCGAAGAATGCTTCTCTCTTAGGATCGATGTAAAGCTTGTCATCTACGATCCAACCCTTGTCAGAGCTGTTCTCGATAGCGTGCCACATATCACCATCACCTGAGCAGATTCCGTATCCCTTAGCCTTGAGTTCTTCAGCTGCGTTCCAGTATGTATCCCATGAACCTGTACCACCACCGATTTTCTCTTTAACAACTGCGGGATCATCTGAACCCCAAACGTCCTTAGCGATAGAACGTCTGTAGATGAATACACCACCTGTAGCCTGATATCCTAAACCAACTAACTTGCCATCAGAAGGTCTTGTTCCGATATCGATTGTGTAGCCAGCAATGTCAGCTGCCTTTGTAGCTGCTGCAGAGTCGATTCCGAGTGAATCGTAAGGAGCTGCAAACTTAGCCATGTCACCCTGTGTATACTTAAGAACGAAAGCAGATTCACATCCGTAGATATCAACTTCGCCGTTCATAAGAGCCTGGTCAAGAGCATCCTGATATCCATCAGCTGTACCCTTGATTGTAACATGTACGTTGTAACCAAAATCAGGATGATCCTGAACGTACTGGTAAACCATCTTAGGAATTTCGTTTGTGAAGTTCCAAAGTTCGATTGTACCCTTGTCACCACCGTTAGCGGGTTTGATGTTCTCAAGATCTACATCGTCAGATACGTTGAATGTACCGTTAGCCCAAGCGTACTGAAGGCCTGATTCAGAATCATCAAGTGTGATGTATTCCATGATAGCCTTAACGCCTTCAGCCTTACCAGCATCAACAGCTGCCTGGCTGGAAACTACCCATGTACCACCCCAGAAGAAACCGATAGGAGACTCTGTGATAGCCCAATCGCCGTATGTACCTTCAACAGCTGCTGCTGTTGTGTCATCACCGGGTGTTGTTACATCGGGTGTGTCAGGTGTGTCGGGATTAGTTACTTCAGGTGTTACGTTGCCGCCTGTACAACCAACGAGTGTTGCAGCAACCATGCATGTACTTAATGCACAAGCCATAAATTTTTTCATTACTTTTTCCTCCTTAAATAGGTTTTTGACATCTATTGTTCAATTTGTATATAAAATGTACAATTCGAACAATAAAAATGTCGACTTTTGTAATAACAACCCAATTATAATCGTTATGTCCCTTTATTACTTTACAAATGTTGCTTCATTTTTTACATTTATTGCTTTATGCGTTTCATTTTGCATATTTTTTCTGTCAAATATAATAAAATTCGCACAAAAACATGTCCGAACCGTTAAATTATGATATACTCGTACATAATTTGAATTCGGTAAATGATATTGATAACTTATATACTTCTTATAAATTATATAATATCTATCTTAATATAATCTGCTAACAGGAGTTTTATTCATGAAAAACATATTTTCACCCGACAGCTTTTTAATGAAGGCTCTGACACTGTTCTTCGACATCATGTATCTTAACGCATTGTTCATCATCTGCAGCCTTCCCGTATTTACGATAGGTGCTTCGGCTACCGCCCTTTATTCCGTATTGTTTAAAAGGATCCGCGGAGAGGAATTCAAGATCGGAAAGACATATTTCGCGGAATTTAAGTCCAATTTCAAGCAGGCCACGCTCTTCTGGATCCCTTATCTTTTGCCAGTACCCCGTGTCCATCGCGCTTTTCCTTATTGTTTACGCCACGGTACTCGTATTTCCGCAGATGGCACTCTTTAATTCGCCTACACGCCAGATAATAAAAAACTCGGCAATCCTCGGACTTATCAACTTTCCGGTAATAGGAATGGTGTTCGTAATACACATCTTCATATTACTCATAGCCGATCTTTCCGCGAAATGCCGCGTTATGGTCTTTTCATTGATGATGTTCTTCGGATTTGCCGGGCTCGCATATTTCTTCAGTCTCTTTTACAGAAAGATCTTTCTTAAGATCCTTACAAAGGACGAAGATGGCGAGGAAAAGCCTTCATCCGGCGAAGACGGTGAAGATGCAGAAGAAAATCTGCCTGTCATCTAATCTTCGGTCAATTCATCGGTACTCTGTTCAAGAAGCCACTCCATAAAGAGCCCGGCTTCTTTTTTATGGTTTGAAGAATCGAAGGATACCACAAGGGGCGTCACATCGTCCTCATAGGATTCCTTTACGACGGGGGCATTGATATAAAATGCCACGGGGATCTTTTCTCCCGTTGAATCCTTTGCGTAATATACTATGTTCTCATGCTCTTTGAGGAACTCCTCATCAAAGAGTTCCCTGAGATCAAGCGTTGCATCCGTAACGGAATAATCGTTTATGACCCAGGGGTTGGTAAGCGCTACATCCACTCTGCTCGCGATAACGCTCGCATTGAATTTCTGCATGGATACGATCTCGGACTGTGAGAAGTTCCCTTCTCCCGAAGAGGTATCGGGATACTGAAGATCGATCTCGATACGAATGTCTTTGCCTGTGATGTCTTCGCCCGTATACTTGGTGTAATCGTTTTCCACGGCATAGATAAAGTTCGGAATGTCGTATTTGGCGTTAATGATGCTTAATTCGAGTGCTCTTTCCCTGCTCTCGCTAATATACGAGGTGATCATGACAACAGCTATGATGATTATTATCGCAGGGATTATGACAAACCACTTGTAATAATCCACAAAGAAACCGACTTTCTTTTTGGCCTTCGTGATCGCGGTATCGGGGATCTCTTCTTCCTCGACCTCCTCTTCGCGGTCCTTTCCGTAAAATCTCTCTTCTTTTGCTTTAAGGAGTTTCTCCTCATCCGAAAGTTCTTCTTCGGTATCTTTAGCGGTTTCCTCTTCCGAAACTTCGGCTGTCTCGATGATCTCTTCTTTCTTTACTTCGTTTTCGTGATCGTTCTTCTTCGCTTTACTCATTATCTTTTAACACAATACAGATGCCGTTTATCGATCCAAAGATAAATAAACGACATCCGTTATCGTTTTCCTTTCAAATCTTACCAAAGGAGTTTATTAAATGTTTAATGCAAATACTTTCTGACCCGTAAGGGCTTCGCTTCTTGCATCGGGACCGGAGAATCCTACATAGATATCAGCTCCGTTACCCGTAACGCTTCTTACGCCGTCATTGTCTACGGTCGTGAAAGCATAAGCGGGAACGGTGATCTCGATGTTCTTTTCCTCGCCGGCATTAAGCTTAATTCTCTTAAATGCGGAAAGCTTGGTATTTAAAACTTCATCGGGTGTTCCGTTAACGTGAACGTAAACCTGTAAAACTTCCTCAGCCGCAATGGCAGATGTGTTTTTAACATTCACGTTAAGTTTGATTCCGTCTTTGGATGCTGCGTCAAAGGACTTTTCTTCCTTGGAAACGCCGTTTATCTTAACATCCGCATATGAAAGACCGTATCCGAAAGGATAGAGGGGTTCTTTCTCGAGGAATCTGTATGTTCTGCCCTTCATTGAATAATCTTCGAATTCGGGCATTCCGTCAAGATCTTTGTAGAATGTAAGAGGAAGTTTTCCCGAAGGAGAGAACTCACCAAAGAGCATCTCAGCAACTTCTTTTCCGCCTCTCGCACCGGGATACCATGTCTGGATGATCGCATCGGCATGAGCATCGGCAAGGCAGAGGTCCATTGCGCTTCCTGCCATTACGCAGACGATAAGGGGAACCTTTGTCTCGATAAGGGTCTCCAAAAGTTTGATCTGCGAAGGCGGTAATTTAAGGTCTTTCTTATCGCCCGAGCTGTAAGCGTTACCTGTATCGCCCTCTTCACCTTCAAGTGTCTCGTCAAGTCCTACGCAGAGAACAACCACATCAGAGTTGGCTGCAACAGCTTTTGCTTCGGAAAGTCTGTCATAATCTTTTGCGAGGGGTTCGGTCTTTGCGTCGAAGAGATGGCTTCCTTCGGAGTAGAATACTCTCACGTCATCTCCGACATAATCCTGGATACCTTCGAGAACGGTAATGTATCTTGAGGAAGTTCCGTGATAGTTTCCTATAAGCGCAACCCTGCTGTTTGCATTGGGTCCGATAACACCGATCTTTTTGATCTTATTCTTATCA
Organism: uncultured Lachnospiraceae bacterium; assembly: GCA_902790275.1. Lineage (GTDB taxonomy): Bacteria > Bacillota > Clostridia > Lachnospirales > Lachnospiraceae > UBA3766. The sequence goes on along the minus strand of CADARM010000127.1, from coordinate 2,586 downwards.
AGAGGAAGTATACCGTTGTTCTTTAAAAGAACGAGACTCTCTTTTGCTGCCCTGGATGCAACAGCCAGGTGTTCTTTGCATTCAATCTTTTCAAAAGGTATCGAATCGTACTCGGTCTTGTCAAACATGCCGAGAAGGAATCTTGTGGTAAAGAGTCTTACGGCTGCCCTCTTTAAGAGGCTCTCGTCGATAAGGCCTTCCTGATAAGCATCCATTATCTTCTGATATGTACAACCGCAGTTAACGTCACATCCTTTTTCAAGAGCAAGCTTAACGCTCTCTTCGGGGCTGGCGGTCACTTTATGGTTCTCGTGGAAATCCCTTACGGCCCAGCAGTCTGAAACGAAGTGGCCTTCGAATCCCCATTTGCCTCTTAATACATCATCCATAAGATATGAATGTGCACAGCATACTTCTCCGTTGGTCCTGTTGTAAGCGCCCATTACGGATTCTACTTTGCCTTCGAGAACGCAGGCTTCAAACTGGGGAAGGTATGTTTCCCACATATCCTTCATCGTGGCCCTGGCATCAAAATGATGTCTTAAAGCTTCGGGACCCGAATGTACCGCAAAATGCTTTGCGCAGGCAGCGGTCTTTAAGTATTCTCCGTCTCCCTGCAAACCTTCTATGAAATTAACGCCAAGGCGGCTTATAAGGTAAGGATCTTCGCCGTAGGTCTCATGTCCTCTGCCCCATCTGGGATCTCTGAAGAGATTGACATTGGGAGACCAAATAGTGATCCCCTTGTAAATATCCCTGTCACCGTCTGCAGACTGGAAATTGTATTTTGCTCTGGCTTCGGTGGAAATAACATCTCCGACTTCCTTTAAAAGTTCTTCGTCGAATGTTGCGCCCATTCCTATTGCCTGAGGAAACATTGTGGCTACTCCGGCTCTGGCAACTCCGTGAAGTCCTTCATTCCACCAGTTGTACTCGGGGATGCCGAGTCTTTCGATCGCGGGTGCATCGAATCTTAACTGGGATGCGATCTCCTCGACAGTCATCCTGTCGACGAGCTCAACCGCTCTTTTTTTCGCTTCTTCTCTGTTCATTCGTAACTCTCCTTAATTCCACCAAATGGTGATTGATAGTATTTTTTACCCCTTTATTCTTCCTAAATACTTTTGTATTATTTTACTATGTTTTCGGGATTATCTCAATCAAATCACATTTTTTTCACATTACAGACATTTTACAAATATTGCTGTATCGTCAAATATTGCTCTTTCTGATATAATGTACATATATATAATGAAAGGATTACTTCAATGCCTTCTTCAAAAAACACCCATTCGGATTTTACACAGCCTTTCGGACAGTTTAAATCAAGAAAGGTCGACCATGACGAGGAATACATAGATTATCTTCCCGGGTACCGTTACCGAATCTGGCATAACGACCAGTCTGCGAGTTTCCCCGACCACAAGCATGCGGCGCTGGAGATAATCCTCTGCACCCGGGATGTTTATACCGTAAATGTCGGCGAGGAAGTTTATAAGCTTCATGAAGGAGATATCATCTTTATCCCTCCGATGAAGGTTCATTCCATTACGGCGCCCGAAAGCGGCGAACGCTTCATCATGCTCTTCGACATATCGTTCTTCGACTATTTCAAATCCAAGAAAGACATCCTGGATTTCTTTTCCACGACAAGGGTAGTCGGTCTCAACTCTACGACCCACATATACCCGCTTGTTTTCTCGTCGTTGAACAGGATCATAAGTCTGTACTTTGCTTACAATGAGATCAACGAGATCGAGATCTATGCGGAGCTTTTAAAGACAATCGCTTTGATGTCGCACTCTCCCGAGGTCGAAGTCAGCGAAAATGAGGAAGAAAAGGTAATTACACATTCGGAGATCTATCAGAAATTCGTCAGAGTTCTTTCCTATATAGAAGCAAATTATTCGGAAGATCTTAACCTTGAGACCGTGGCGGATACCGCGGGCTTCTCGAAATACCATTTTTCCAGGCTCTTTAAACAGTATACGGATTCCACTTTTTACGATTATCTTTGCAAGAGAAGGATCATAGAGGCAAAGAAACTTGGCGGACAGGGCAACGTCCTTATGCTTACCGGCGATCTTACCGTAGGCGTAAACGTTGAGCGAAGCGAAGGCTTCAAGATGCAGATAAAGAGTGCCAAGGGCATTAAGATAGTCGATGAAGTTTCGATAACCGATATCGCGGATGAAGTATACAGAACTGCAAAATCGGCGCTTGAAAAACATCCCGAGGCTGAAGTGGTATTCATCACAAACGGTTTCCCTCTTGCGGTTACCAAAGCCATCAGGGATTTAGGAAGAGTCGGAAAGACATCTTTAGTATGTTTCGACCACAACCAGGAGATCTTCTCCGAGATCAAGGCAGGTGTTATCGCAGCCGCTATCGGACAGGATGCTTTCGGACAGGGACACGATCCCATCATCTGGCTTTACAATAATATCGTTGCCGGTGAGAAGCTCGACAATTACATACCCTGCAGACTTTCGGTCGTTGACAGATCAAATGTTGATTCCCTTGTCGAAGCATAAAGAAAAAAAGAAATACAAAAGCCGTTTCGTTTGAAACGGCTTTTTTTATGCA
>CADARM010000126.1 GCA_902790275.1 uncultured Lachnospiraceae bacterium | reverse complement strand
AGACTCTTTGGCCTTTTCACTAGGATAAAGCCAGCAACTCGGAATATCGACTAAGTCATCGATGGTGTAGTAGATCCTGTAAGTGTAGGTCTCGTCAAAGTCCCAGAATTCGCAACAGTCGGTGATATCATACAGTTCCTGAACTGTGGTCTCGCCAAATATGATCTCATGACCGTAAAGATAAAAGCGATCGCTTTCACACCATTTGAGAACTTCTTCTGACGTCCCGGTTATTTCTTCTGAAGACTCTTCTATATCACTTCCGTCAGTATCAATGCGGTCATTTCGTACACATGCGCTGAAAGTAAGAGCCATGGAACCTGCTAATAAGAGTGTCGTGATTCTCTTCATTCCTTTCATGGCTCTGCCTCCTGATTAATATGTTTTCTTTGTCTGAAATTATAGAGAATAAAATAGATTGCTGTCTGCTTTTTGTGAAATTACCCTCCCTGTTGGTATAAAAAAAATAATCCAAATAGTATTGGCAGTCAGTTCAAACCGGAGTTGATTTTCGCTATCATTAGAGCAAATAAAGTTTCAAAGGAGTGACGGACATGGAACTCAAACTGGCTGAAAACATCAAGAGAATGAGAAAAGAACGTTCGCTTACACAGGAAGCATTGGCAAATGCTTTGGGAGTTACGGTGGGTGCAGTTTATAAGTGGGAGGCAAACCTTACGTCTCCTGAGATCAGTATGCTCGTCAGGATCGCCGATCTTTTTGATACATCTGTTGATAACCTTTTGGGTTATGAGATGGCGGATAAGAGAAAGGGAACGATCACAGATCATATCTATGAACTGTTGGGTATAAAAGACCGTTCGGTATTCGAAGAAGCTGAGAAAGCACTTGTTAAATATCCTAATGATTTCGGTGTGATCGTTGCTGCCGGAAATGTGTTTTCCGCATTCGGTATCGAAGAGAAGAATAACGATATGATGAAGAGAGCGATTTCGCTTTTCGAAAAAGCATTGGTGATCGTTCCATATGATATCAATCCGCGTTTTGGAAGGCTCTCGCTGATAGGCAGCATTGCGCTTCTGTATTTCCTGACAGGCGACAGTGACAGAGCTATTTCCATGATGCTCAAAAACAACGAAGCCGGTGTCTTCAATTCGAAGATCGGATTGCTTACATCTTTGAGCGGCGATAGCGGAGATGATTGCTACAGAAAGCTGATCTTAAGTTTTACCGAACTCACTTTCGAGATGATCAACACTACTTCGGGACTGCTCTTCTACTATAAAAATAAAGGTGATCTAAACAGGATCAAGATGCTCTCAAGATGGTGCATCGAGTTTACTGAAACTATCAGAAAAACGGACGAAATGTGTTTCTTTGATAAGACGAAGTGTTCGTATTTAACCTCGGAAAGTTATGCGTATTTCAAGAGCGGTGATAAAGAAAAAGCGGAAGAGCTTCTTATAGAAGCAAGAGATCTGGCAGACGTTTTCGACACTTCAGAAGAGAAAACGACAGACATCATCAAGCTGTTTGAAAGCCACAACGCTGTTAGTACATTCAGCCTGCTAGGTGAGACTGCAAAAGAATCGATCGATTATACACTCGGTCTGATCAATGACAAGAAATTCAACGCGTTGTGGAATAAGATCAACAGGTAGGTATTCACATGAAAAACAAAAACTTATATGTGGAACTGAAATCTCAGTTCCATAGGGACAACCATGTCTTTTTTATCCTTTCGGTTATCGGTGCACTCCTGTCGGGACTGATGGGAATCGCTATCTCCTGGTTTATGGGAGAACTGATAGATACGGCCTCCGGGAATGGAAGATGGAGCATTAGTGAGCTCCTGATAATATGCATTCTGATTGCTGTGTTTTTCCTGTTTTCTTCATATCTGACTTACTATGCAAAACCGAGATATATCAGGAAAGCAATGCGGAATTATAAGGAGACTCTGTTTGCCGAACTCACGAAGAAAAACATCATGTCTTTCCGTTCTGAGAGCAAGTCAACTTATCTGTCAGCACTGACCAATGACAGCATCTCGATCGAGACAAATTATCTGGATAAAGAGTTCTGGTTTATATACAGGCTTACGTTGTTTTTTACATCGCTTGGCATGATGATCTACTACTCGCCTTTGCTGACACTGATTGCGATCGCCGTGACTTTGCTGCCGCTTGTTGTATCACTTGCATCAGGTAAGAAACTGAGCAAAGCTGAAGTTAATGTTTCTGATATGAATAAGAGTTTTACGGCAACAATAACTGACTGTCTTAATGGTTTTTCAGTAGTGAAAGCATTCCGTGCCGAAGAGCCTGTTACGGGTCTTTTCTCGTTAGAGAATACAAAACTTGAAAACTCTAAATTTACCAGAACGAGTCTTCAGATCCTGATCAGTACACTGGGTCAGTTTGCCGGTGTAGTTGCACAGGTCACAGTATTTTTCGCAGGAGCATATATGGCTCTCACGGGTAAGGGGATTACAGCAGGAACGGTCATGATCTTCGTAAATCTGATGAACTTTGTTGTTGCTCCCGTAGCAGAACTTCCGGGCCTTTTAGCAGCCAGGAAAGCATCAAGAGCACTGATAGAAAAGATCGCAAAATCTCTTGGCGAGAGCGTTTGCACAGGCGGAAGCACAGAGCTTTCTGCTCTTGAAAAAGGAATATCGGTTAAAGATGTATCTTTCTCATATGAAGAAGGAAAAGAAGTCCTTCACGATGTGTCATTCGATTTTGAAGCAGGCAAGTCTTATGCGATCGTGGGCGCTTCAGGAAGCGGTAAATCAACTCTTTTAAATCTCATTATGTCGGGTGCTTGCGGCGCCGGATACAGCGGCAAGATCAGATGGGATGACACGGATCTTAAGGACTCGTCTTCGGATTCATTTTTCGATCAGGTGTCGTCGATCGATCAGAATGTGTTTGTATTTAATTCTTCGATCAGGGACAACATCACGATGTTCCGTGATTTCCCTGAGGATGAGATAAAAGATGCCATCAGAAGATCCAATCTTAACGAACTGATAGAAGAACGCGGAAGTGATTATCTTTGCGGTGAAAGCGGAAATGCATTATCAGGAGGAGAGAAGCAGAGAATATCCATTGCAAGAAGTCTTCTTAAAAAATCTTCTGTCCTTGTTGCCGATGAGATCACAGCCGCGCTTGATTCACAGACTGCATATAAAGTTTCATCGGATATTCTGGATCTTACAGGCATAACGAGGATCGTTGTCACTCATTCGCTTGAAGAAAGGTTAATGCGCAGATACGATAAGATCCTCGTCATGAGGGACGGAAGGATAGAAGAGCAGGGAACTTTCGATGAGCTGATGGCAATGAAGAAATATTTCCACGCGCTTTATATGGTTAAGGTATAAACCTTGATGAGATGGTAAAATACATCTGTCGGAGAAATCTTATCAGGAGCCTGAACAGAACATGAAATACGGCGAATCAACATTTGATATCTTGTATCTTGTCTTCGCGATACTTACAGGCATCGTGATACTGATAAAGCATCGCAATAAAAACGATGTCCTCATGGGGACGGCGGCATTGGTATTAGGACTCGGTGATTCGTTCCATCTTGTTCCGAGAGTATTGAATTATTTCATCGATAAAGATTTCACGTGGTATCTGGGATTTGGTAAGCTTGTAACTTCCATTACCATGACCATCTTTTACATCCTTGTTTTCCTGCTCTATAAAAGCGTCTACAACAAGGATGACAAGAGTACGAAAACAGTTGGCATCACTATCTATATTCTTGCTGCGTTGAGAATTGCCCTTTGTCTTGCACCGGGAAATAACTGGTTTACGGGTGAAGGATCAATGCTGTGGGGAGTTATCCGCAATCTGCCGTTCATCGTTATCGGCGGCATAGTTGTTTATCTATATTTCAAAGTGCGGAAAGAAGACAAGTATCTCAGCAGATTATGGCTCTATACGATATTGTCTTTCCTGTTTTATATTCCGGTTGCGATATTTGCACCGTTGCTTCCTATACTGGGGATGCTGATGCTTCCCAAGACGGTATGCTATATACTTATGCTGATTTCTTTTATCAGGAAGGAGCAAAAAGATGGCTGATTTTGAATTGAAGGTAGGTCCCGTTGAGGCTTGTAAGATCGATTACAGTAAGTCCATAGAAGAGCTTACCGCTTATTACGATGACCTTGCGAAGAAGATCGCAGGAGGACAGCCGGAACTTGCTAACGGAGAGTTCATGCAGCTCGGATATGCACTCGATTTTCTTGATCTTGTAAAGAGAGTATTCAACATGGATCTCGATTTTGAAGAGACATCGATCCCTAAGCTGGATCAGATAATCGCAGCTCTCAGCCAGGCTATCCTTACAAAGAAGATCCCCCCTGAAGCAGGCGGCGACATCATGAAAAAGGCGTCCGGATTTTTGAGCGTTGTCATATGGAGAAATATCGGCGGCGGATTCATCAGTTCCAATATCGGTTATGGTGTAAATATCAACGGAACTAATGCGTTCGTTTACAACAGGATCGGAAGAAGACTTCAGGGTGACGCATCATGTGATGTCACAAGTTTTTACGAAGAACTTAAGAAGCTGTAAGCGGAAATTAAAAAATTTTTCGAGCAGTTTCCGACGCTAAAAAACATCTTAAAAGTATTATTAATATGGAGCCTGAAAACCGTACGGTTATTGGGCTCTTTTGATTTCAGAAAATTCGAAAATAGGGGTTGCACATCAGTTTTTGTTGTGTTATCTTATCGGCGATGAAGGAAGTGCCTGTCCGACATCCGACCTGATAATTGCAGGTCCGGATCGTTCAGCACTTCTTTTTTATTATCAGAAAATATCGAAAGGAAAAGAACAATGCAAACTGCATCTATGAGACAGAATAAATTTAAAAATCTCAAAACGCCCGGCAACACAGCGTTTGGTTCAGTTCGTCCTTATGCACCGATATCCCTTCCGGATAATGAGCATCTTTTTGGCTATAGCATTGGCAAACTTTCCGTACGGTTACGATGTTAATCTGACTTTGTTTAGGCACAAACAATTGTAAGAATGAGATCAGGATCGTCCGGAAAAA
>CADARM010000125.1 GCA_902790275.1 uncultured Lachnospiraceae bacterium | reverse complement strand
GACATTTCATATAAAGAAGTAAAGGCTGCTGCAAGTGCTGCATATGCTGAATATGAAAGCTATATGAAGAAGGTCAGGGATAAGGGTAATGAAATAATTAAGCGTGCCGAAAGCGAGGGCAAGGAGATTATAGTCCTTGCAGGCAGACCCTATCATGTTGACCCGGAGATAAACCATGGTATAGACAAGCTTATCACAAGCTTTGACGTTGCTCTTGTATCTGAGGATGTAGTCAGCATCAAGCAGGCAAAAAAGGTGCGCACAAGCGTTCTTAATCAGTGGACATATCATTCAAGAATGTATGCTGCTGCTGAATATGTAAGCCACCATGATGATATGGAGCTTGTACAGCTTGTATCCTTCGGCTGCGGAGTTGATGCTATTACTACAGATGAAGTGAGAGCAATACTTGAGCGTCACGGAAAGATATATACACAGATAAAGATAGACGAGATAACAAATCTCGGAGCAGTAAAGATAAGGCTGAGAAGTCTGCTTGCGGCAACGGAAAAAAAGGAAAAATAACCTGCCATTGTAAAGGTGTGTGATAAAATGGCAAAGCTGGTTTATGACAAAACAGGACGACTTGTTTTTACAAAGGAAATGAAAAAGGAAGAGTATACAATACTCATTCCTATGATGGCAAAGATTCATTTCAATATTCTAAAGAATGTTTTCGTGCACTATGGCTACAAATGTGTGCTGCTTGATACCGAGGGTCCCGAGATCGCGCAGGTGGGACTTAAATACGTACACAACGATATCTGTTATCCCTGCTCGCTTATCACGGGACAGATGCTTGCAACGATGGAGAGCGGTAAATACGATCCCAATAAAGTTGCGATGATCATCACCCAGTCAGGCGGCGGATGCAGAGACTCAAACTACATAAACTTAATGCGTAAAGCTTTTGAGAGAGCGGGATATCCCGACGTTCCTTTCATATCCGCAAACACATGGAATATGGAATACGCACCCGGTATCTTTTTGTCACCCGTAACACTTCTTTCGGCAGCAGCGGCACTTGTTTACGGCGATGCCTTAAACCTTGTATCCAATCAGGTAAGACCGTACGAAGTCGAAAAGGGTGCGACCGATGCTCTTTTAAACGAGTGGATCGAGAAACTCGGAAAAGGCTTTTCCAAGGGTAAGGGAATCTCGGTATCGAAAATGAAGAAGACGGTAAGCGAGATCTGTCGTACTTTCTCAGAGATCGAGATAAAGAAAGTGCCCAAAGTAAAGGTTGCTATCATCGGTGAACTTTACCTTAAATATTCCGTTCCCGGAAACAACCATCTCGAAGAGTTCTTAACCGAACAGGACTGCGAATATTTTATCCCTACGGTTCTCGGATTCGGCGCATACAAAACGAACGGTGCGCTTGAGGATCTTCGTACATACGGAGGAAATCCTTTTAAGAGACTGATCATGGAAATCGTAATGAAGTATTACTTCTTTATCGAGGACCTTTTGATAAGCGGCATTGAAAAATGGCCGATGTTTACCGCTCCCGAGAGAGTAAACGACTTAAAGAAACGTGCCAAAGGCATCATCGATACCACCAACAGCATGGGTGAAGGATGGTACCTTGCAGCGGAAATGCTCGAGCTTGCGGAACACGGATACGAAAACATCATCTGCGTTCAGCCTTTCGGATGTCTTCCCTGCCACGTAGCTGTCAAGGGAATGCTTAACAAAGTAAGACGTATCAATCCGAAGATCAATTCCGTTGATATCGAATACGATCCCGGTGCCACCAAGGTCAACCAGGAAAACCGTATCAAACTCATGCTTTCCGTTGCACGCGAAAACCTTCAGGAATAACCGTTTCTGCTTACGAGGAAAACGAATGGCGATCTACCATAACTTAAGCGAAGAACTGCAAAACAGAATAAGGGAAGACAGGGCGGCCAATAAGCCCAATCCCTATGCGTTTAAAGATGAGAATGTCGTAAGAAGGGAAAACGATCACGACAGGGCCAATCTCTGGCGTCCCGCATTCGTGAGGGATACAGAAAAGATAATGCACTGCCCTTACTATGTAAGATACATGGATAAGACGCAGGTTTTCTCACTTTGCAAAAATGACGATGTGAGCAGGAGAGCGACTCATGTTCAGTTCGTCGCAAGGATCGCAAGAAACATAGGCACGGTACTTAATTTAAATACAGACCTTATCGAGGCTGCCGCACTCGGACACGACATAGGCCACACGCCTTTCGGTCATGCGGGCGAGAGAAAACTCGACGAGATCCTTTATAAAGCCACAGGAAAACATTTCAATCACAATATCCATTCGGCGAGAGTGTTAAGCACGATATTCCCGCTTAACTTAAGCCTTCAGACTCTGGACGGCATAATCTGCCATAACGGTGAATTTGAGTGTAAAAGATACAAACCTGTGCCTTACGATGATTTTAAGCTCTTTGACCAAAAGATGGCCGAAAGCTATAAGGACAGCGCGTATATCAAGACGCTTGTTCCCGCAACGCTCGAAGGCTGCGTTGTCAGAGTATCGGATATCATCGCATACCTCGGAAAAGACCGCCAGGATGCCAAGAAACTCGGACTTATCGAATCTGAGAGCATCTTCGGTTCGGAAGTCATCGGAAAGACCAATGCCGAGATAATCAACAATATGATAGTCAATATCATCGAGAACAGCTACGGCAAAGATTACATCGCAATGGACGATGCATATTTCAAAAGTTTTTCCGCTGCGAAAAAAGAGAACTACCAGAAAATCTATTTAAGTGATAAAATAGAGAAGGTATATAAGGAGAAAATATACCCGATGTTTGACGAGCTGTATGAGGAGCTCTTAAAACAGGCAAAGTCTGGAAGTGAGGACACTGTTTTTTACAAACATCATCTTAAGTACATCGAGGATATCACAAAGCCTTACAGGCGCCTCGGAAACTACAGGGATGAAAGTTTTGAGGAGATGGTGGTTGATTATCTGGCATCAATGACCGATGATTATTTTGTGGAGTTATATGAATATTTGTTTCCCGGTTCTCAGATAAAAGTTGAGTACATGGGTTATTTTGTGTGATATAATGGTTCCAAAGGGGATAATTTTGGAGGCTTATCATGAAGAAAAAGATTGCTATATTTGCAAATAGCTGGAATTTCGATATAGTTTCTTCATTCATCAAGGGGTATTCGGAAACGTTGAAGGCTGCAGAGGCCGATACGTTTATGTTTCTTGCGGCCAACTCTTACGGCCGTCCCGAAAACAACAACAGAAGTGAAGTTTCGATTCACTCTTTCCCGAATTTAAATGATTTTGACAGCGCGGTAGTTTTTTCACAGGGATTAAATTCCAATGAAGTGCGCGATTATATATATAAACACTGCGAAGAGACCGGGATCCCGACTTTCTGCGTCGGTGACGTTCATCCGGGCTTTCACGGCCTGCTCGTAAAGACCGAGAAAGCAATGACAGAACTCTGCGAGCATCTTTATACTAAGCACAACGTAAAAAGAGTTGCATTTTTCGGCGGTCCGGAAGATAACGGGGATTCCAATTTAAGACTTCAGGCGGTAAAAGAATTTGCTGCCATGAAAAAAGATTTCATTCTGGATGACAAAGATATATTCTTTACAAACTGGGAAGTAAGAAAATGCATGGAAGCGGTCATGGAGCATTACAGTAAGAAGGAGAATCTTCCCGATGCCATGATATTTGCCAACGATTTCCTTGCGATCTCTGCTTCGATGGCTCTTGAAACGCTTGGGTTCACTGTTCCGGACGATGTTCTTATAACAGGATTTGATTATGTTAAATCCGGACAGACGTATTATCCTTCGATCGCGACGATCGACCAGTGTTATGATGCGATCGGTGAGCTTTGTGCCAAGAGTATAATTCAGATATTTGAAGGAAAAGAAGTTCCCGAAGAACAGTATGTCGACGGTGAATTCAAAGCCGGTGAGAGCTGCGGCTGCATCAATCCGAGAAATGAGGATCAGCAGAGAAGACAGTACTGTCATTCGCTTATCGGAAAAGAATACGAGATGAATGCAAGAACCGGCGTAATATACGGATTAAGAGCTGCATTCCAGGAGTCGAGCCGTTTCTCGACACTTCCTTACAAACTTCAGAGCGTTATAAACAATGCATTTCATAAAGAGATACAGACATTTTATATGATGCTCGATCCCACACTTGAGAGGATCGGACAGGAAGATCCCGATATACTTCCTCAGTGCAAGTATGTGGACAAGATGCAGGTTGTCGTATCAAGAAGAAACGGTCAGGTTTTAAAAACCGGCCAGAACATACATAAAAGAGAGATCATTCCCGAGTATGACGGCGAAGGCCCTAACGAATTCTATTTCGTAATGCCTTTATACATCGATACTTTTGTAGTCGGATATTTTGTAATGAACAAGACCGATGTGGGAATAAGAGACTGGGTATATCAGGAATACGAAGCGTGCCTTACACAGTCGCTCACATACTATAAGACAAATATCCGTCTGGCTGCATTGAATGACAAATTGTCGGAACTCATGCAGACTGATGCCCTGACATCACTTAAGAACAGAACGGCATATGAAAACATGAAGACCGTTCTTAAGAATAAATATCTTGCTCAGGACTGCACACAGTTTGCCGCAGTTATGTTTGACCTTAACGACTTAAAGAAGATCAACGACGAGCTCGGACACGGCGCAGGCGATATTTATATCAAGAGTTCAAGTGAACTTATCTGTAATACGTTCAAACATTCGCCGGTATTCAGGATCGGCGGCGATGAATTTGTTGCGATCGTTAAGAATACGGATTATGACGAGAGATTCGAACTTCTTGAAAAGTTCAGATCCGAAGTTGAAAGACTTCAGAGAGAGGATGTACCTCTCATCAACAGAGTATCGGTTGCATCAGGTATGGCCGATTCCGATGAGATCGAAAACGAAGACATCGAGACGATGTTTGAAAAGGCCGATGAGAGAATGTACGAGAACAAGCGTCTCATGAAGGCCAAGAGAGCGGAAAAACAATAAAAAATCAAGGCGGACACTTAAATGTGTCCGCTTTTTTTATGCACATACCCTTTTTTTCGTAAAAAGTAAGAAAGACCCGGGGAATGGGTCTTTCTTAGGAGAAAATGAATAAAAAGTATTAAAAATACTAA
>CADARM010000124.1 GCA_902790275.1 uncultured Lachnospiraceae bacterium | reverse complement strand
CGTTTAAGCGCTTTTTAAAAAGCGTATTTGCTTCGGAATCTGATATCGGGTTAAAAGGTATGTCGAGCAGACCGTGATCGGAAAGCACGCAGCCTTTTTCCTTAAAATATTCGATCCTTGAAAAGAGAGCTTCTTTTAAAGTATCGAGTGAATTGATCTTTATCCCGCTTACTTCGGAAAGTCTGTTTATGTAATCGGCAAAACCGGGTTTCTCGATCGATAAAGCGTTATCAGGTCTGAATGCGGGAAGAACGAAACACTTAAATGATTTGTCATCTGCGATCATATCGTGATATTCAAGAGAATCCACGGGATCGTCCGTTGTGCATAGAAGTGAAACATTGGACTTTGTGATAATGTTTCTTGCCGAAAAATCATCGGAAGCTATCACTTTATTGCAAAGTTCCCAGAGTTCTTCAGCATTTTCTTTTTTGACATATCCGTCGAATCCGAAATACTTCTTTAATTCCATATGGCTCCAGTGATACAAAGGATTGCCGATCGCGCTTGAAAGTACTTCGATCCACTTTATGAATTTTTCTTTATCGGACGCATCACCCGTGATATACTTTTCATCTACTCCTGCTGCACGCATGTAACGCCATTTGTAATGATCGCCGCCGAGCCAGAGTTCTGTAATGTTTTTAAACCTTTTGTCCTCTGCGATCTCTTTTGCGTCGATATGGCAGTGATAATCGATTATGGGAAGATTCTTTGCATAATCGTTATAAAGCTTTTTTGCAATTTCATTCTTTAAAAGAAAATCATCGGTTATAAACTGTTTCATCTTTTTCGCCTTCCGAAAATTAATGATCTGCTGTTTCTGTATCTTTGTCTTCGCTGTTTTTTTCAGTGTCTTTGTTTTTTTCACCGGTGCCGTTAACTTCAGTGTCCTTAGATCCTTCATCGGCTTCTGCTTTTTCCGAATTTGCCAGCGCGATGGATTCGTACTTCTTTAAGACGGGCTCGATCATAAATGTGTCGAAAAGACATTTAAGTCCCGGCATCAAAAGAAGAAGAGGGGCAAAGAGGAATGTATTGTATGACCAGTACAAAACTATCGTGGCAGCAGCCCAGAAGACTATAAGTCCGAGAGAGAATCTTAAGTGCATCAGAGTGACCGCGATAGGATATGTAAGTGCATGGAATGTGCTCATTTCGTATCTTGAGAGCCACGAGAAAGCATATGTGATCGTGCAGAGATATACGAGGATCACGATGTAATAAAACCAGCGCAGGCCTAAATTGAAACCGCCCTGACCGTTATAATAAAACCATGTGGCGAATGAGAAAGCGATACCGACAACGATGTAGATAACAGTCATTATCGTAGCCTGCTTGAAGTTCTGTTTGAAAGATTTAAAGAAATCCCTGGTGGAATTGTCTTCGTTTTTTCGAACGCTTCTGACCATTGCGTAATAAGCGGCACTCGAAGCTGCGCCGATCGTGATGATGGGGATGGAGCAGATGATCCAGAGGATGCCGATCCATACCATATTCCAGAACTTATCCAGGAATTTATATATTTTACCGTCTATACCGAAAAGATTCATGTAGAATTAATCCTTATATCTTTAATAATCTATCCTATATAATACCATAAAAATAAGTATTATTATCTTTACTGTGGTGATTTTGCTATGGACAAAATATTTATATGTAGTAAAATGATATTGTACTGAAATACAAGTATACTACATATTTTTATTTTTGGAAAGAGACAGAGTATATGTACAGTTCTTTATGGCTTAATTACACAAAACTGACCCTCTCGGATGAGAAGGAAAAGAGACTTTCGGACATTTTAAGCGATGTCTTTTTTATCGGCTGTGACCCTGAAAACAGGATCTGCAAAAGCATAAAAAATGAGATCGACACGGCTTTTTCGACGATATTTGACCGAAAGATAAACATAGAATTTTCCGATGAAGACCGTGAAACGGGTCTTAGTCTGAAGATCGTTTCAAAGGAAAAACTCGGGGACGAAGGGTACAGGATCAAAACGTCTGAAGAAGGTTTTGCAATAGAGGCAAATGAATACAACGGTCTGTTATACGGTGCGTTCAGATTCATCGAAATGCTTCGTCTGGGCAAACTGACCGAGGAAGTCAATATCATAAAAACGCCCGATAATCCCTTAAGAATGCTTAATCACTGGGACAATATGACCGGTGATATCGAGAGAGGTTATTCAGGCAATTCATTTTTCTTTGAAGACAACAAAATGATCATTAACGACAGAACCGTCATGTATGCAAGAGCCGTTGCATCTGTCGGTATCAATGCCGTTGTCATCAACAATGTAAATGTCAAAGGAGAGGCATCGTATCTTATCTCCGAAAGACATTATGAGAATATGAGAAAACTGTCGGAAATCTTCGCCGACTACGGAATAAAACTCTTTGTGAGCGTAAATTATGCACTCCCGATGGAATACGGTCTCGACAGTGCGGATCCCCTTGATGAGAGAGTTATCGTATGGTGGAACAATAAATGCAAGGAAGTACATGAGAACATTCCTCTGCTCGGAGGATTCCTTGTTAAAGCCGATTCGGAAGGCCGTCCCGGACCTTTTACATATCAGAGGACTCAGGCTGACGGTGCAAATATGCTCGCGAGAGCCATTGCGCCTTACGGGGGACTCATCATCTGGAGATGTTTTGTATATAACTGCAAACAGGACTGGAGAGACGAGAAGACCGACAGAGCCAGAGCGGGATATGATTATTTCCGTGATCTCGACGGCAAATTCGAGAGAAATGTAATACTCCAGATAAAGAACGGACCGATGGATTTCCAGGTAAGAGAACCGGTCTCACCGCTTTTTGGCGGAATGGAGCATACCAACCAGATGCTCGAGGTTCAGATAGCACAGGAATACACCGGACAGCAGAGACATGTATGTTACCTTATTCCCTGGTTTAAGGAAGTGCTCACCTTTAATACGCATATGAAGGAAGCAAGCGTTGCAGATATCGTATCCGGACGCGTAATGGGAAATAAGAACGCCGGAATGGCAGCAGTCTGCAATACCGGTAACGATTACAACTGGACGGGACACGATCTTGCGGGAGCAAATCTTTACGGATTCGGAAGACTTTCTTTTGACACATCGCTTCCCGCAGAGGATATTGCGAGTGAGTGGGCAAGGCTTTATCTTGCATCGGCTGTCGGAGAAAAGAGCTTTGAGAATATAAACGGAAAAACTGTCGTAGATACGGTTACGGATATACTTATGAGATCCTGGCCCGCATACGAGAAATACAACGCACCTCTGGGAATAGGCTGGATGTGCGTTCCGAATATCCATTACGGACCCGATGTCGACGGATATGAGTATTCGCCGTGGGGAACCTATCATAAGGCTGATCATAACGCTATCGGAAGAGACAGAACGGAGAGCGGAACGGGCTTTGTTTCACAGTACAGAAAAGAGAATGCGGATATGTATTCATCGCCCGAAACATGCCCGGAAGAACTTCTTTTGTTTTTCCACAGATTGCCTTATAATTATGTATTGAAAAGTGGCAGGACCATTATTCAGCATATATATGACACGCATTTCGAAGGGGCCGAAGAGGTTTTAAAAATGTATGAAGCATGGAAGAGTCTTAAGGGGCTTATTTCCGACGATGTATACGAAAGAGCGGCTTCACGTTTTGAACATCAGGTCGAACATTCAAAGGAATGGCGTGACGTGATCAACAGTTACTTCTTCAGAAAGACCGGTATAAAAGACGACAAAGGAAGGGATCTTTACTAGAAGTGTTGTTTTACGCGGGGTGAGACTATGAGATTGTCGAAAATTTACAGCGACGGAATGATAATTCAGAGAAATGCTGAAAATATCGTTGAGGGCGTTGCCACACCGGGCAACGAGGTCAGACTGTATTTTGACAAAAATATTTATGAAGGCATCTGCGACGATGACGGTAATTTTGCGATATTCCTGGAACCGATGGAAGCGGGCGGACCGCATGTCATCAATATAACCGATAATTCGGACAGGTATACGATAAATGACGTATATGTCGGAGACGTATTTCTTTTATCCGGACAGTCCAATATGGAACTGCCCGTATCAAGAACACTCGATCTTTACAGAAAAGATCTGGAGGGCATTAATTATCCTCTTATCAGGATGTTTCAGATGCCCAAGGATTTTAAATTCGGCGAACCGGAATTAAGAACAAAGAGCGGCGAATGGCTTGAAGCGAATGAAAAGAACGTAATGGATTTCAGTGCGCTCGGCTTTTATTTTGCCCAGATGAAATTTGATAAAGACAATGTTCCCGTAGGACTTGTTCATGCAGCGGTAGGCGGAACGCATATCGAAGCTTTTATGAGCGAGGACAGACTTCTAAGGACAGTAAGGAACACCATCAATACCGAGATGCAGCATGTGGCCGAATGGACCAAAAAGACCGACGAAGACGATATCGGTCTTAAAGAAAAGTGGTACGACCACGAATGGAGCGATGACGAAAAGATGGGCGGAGTCGAGATAAAGGTTCCGCAGTCGTGGTTATACAATGTCCTTAAGAACAGGATAGGAACCGTCTGGGTTCAGAGAGTCGTATATGTTCCGCAGGAGTTTTGCGAAAGAGATGTGGAATTAAGACTCGGTACGATAGTCGATGCCGATATGACATATGTTAACGGTGTTCTTATCGGACAGACCGAATACTTTTATCCTCCCAGAAGATATTCGCTTCCCGGAGGGATATTAAAGCACGGAAAGAACGTGATCACCGTCCGCGTGATCATAAACAATAACGTCGGTGAATTTAAGGAAGACATGCCTTACTGCATAAAGGCAGACGACGGGGAATTACCGCTTGACGGAATATGGAATGCCAGAGTGGCAGCAGTCGAAGAACCCATGGGACCCATGACTTTCTTTACATGGCACCCCACGGCTTTGTACAACAGGATGATATATCCTCTCAGAAATATCGCTTTTAAAGCTGTTCTTTTCTATCAGGGTGAATCGAATACAAGATATCCGGAAGATTACGAATATCTTATGATCGATATGGTAAAAGAATGGAGAAGCCTGTTCGGATATAAAGTTCCGTTTATATTTGCAAGACTTCCGTACTTCAGGGGAGAATCCTGGGAGATACCCGGCGACGACTGGGAAGATTTAAGGGACGCACAGCAGAGAGCATCCGAAAAAATCGAAGACTGTGCGATCGCGGAACTCTACGATCTCGGAGAATATAACGAGATCCATACGCAGAACAAAAAAGAAGTGGCAAAGAGATTCTATGACGAATACAGGATGCTCATAAGATCGATCGAAAGGGGTTAAGACAATATGATCAAAGTCGAAAAACTCGCAGGAGAGTCCACAAGAGACTATGCTTCGCGGTTTTTGTGCACGAATATTATCTCGCTTGAATTAAAACCCGGGCAGTTCTTAAGTGAAACAGAACTTGCGGGAGAGATAGGAGTCAGCAGAACACCGCTTCGCGAGGCTCTTATAGACCTTAATCATTCACATGTAATAGAAACATATCCTCAAAGAGGAAGCATGGTCGCACTCATAGATCCGGATCTGGTTGAAGAGTCGAGATTTATAAGAGAAGTGCTTGACGTATCCGTAGTCGAGATAGCCTGTGATACGGCAACGATAGAAGACATTATGAACCTTGAGGCGAATGTAAAGCTTCAGGAGTTTTATCTTGAAAACAATGTTCAGGATAAGCTTTTCGAACTTGATAACGAATTCCACAAGATGATATATGTGATGGCTCATAAAGAGAGAACATATGCGATGAAAGCAGGAATGATGATCCACTACGACAGAGTGAGAGCACTTTCGCTTATCACAGTAAAAGACAATAAGATCGTCAACGATCACAGACTCATCATGGAAGCAATAAGAAACAAGGATAAGGAAGAAGCCAAGAGACTTATGAAGAAGCACTTATCCAGATATGACATAGACAAAGAGGAGATCAAGAAAGCTTATCCTCAGTATTACAAGAATTAAATAACAGTTGTTTTTACAAAAAGAAAATCGTCCGAAAGGGCGATTTTTTTGTTTGTCCATCTTTATTGATGGACAACGGGTTAACATAACACAAAACTTGTGCAAAACGCACTAAAAATAAATGCAGATATGTGGATTCTGCTAATAGAAATGCACAAAAGAATGGCATAATATACTTGTATACAAGAATATTAGAGAACAAAAATACAAAAATACTTCAATCTTTCGGAGGTCAAAATGTCAGGCGAAGATACATCTGTAATAACTAATGAATCACTCGAAAATGACAGCGAAAAGAAAAACGGAAAATCGTTTTCGAACTGGATGAAAGAGATGGGAAAACATCTTAAAAAGAACTGGGTCATCTACACGTTCCTGATCATCCCCGTAGCGTATTACATAGTTTTCAGATACATACCGATGTTCGGAAACATAATCGCTTTCAGAAAGTACAGCGCGGGCGGAAATATTTTCGGATCGCAATGGTCGGGATTTAAATATTTCAAACAGTTTTTAGGCGACCCTGCTTTCAGGAGAGCATTCGGAAACACGCTGATCCTTAACTTCGCTTACCTTTTGGTCAGATTTCCTCTTACATTGATTTTTGCACTGCTGTTAAACGAAATCAAGTGGCTTCCCTGGAAAAAGTTTGTTCAGACCGTTTCTTACCTCCCTCATTTCATATCGATGGTAATCGTCGCAGGTATGATCAAGGAACTTTTATCCACGAGCGGACCCATAAATTCATTCCTCGTTTCGATTGGACAGCAAGCCATAGAATTCATTGCTTTGCCCGAATGGTTCCCTACCATATTCGTTGCCAGCGGAATATGGCAGGGACTTGGATGGGGCAGCATCCTTTATCTGGCGGCCATCGCAGGTATCAACCCCGAGCTTTACGAAGCGGCCAAGGTTGACGGTGCAACTCATTTTCAGCAGGTAATGCATGTTACGATCCCCTGCATCCTTCCTACGATCACAACACTTCTGATACTCGATATCGGAGGAATGGTTGGTTCCGGAGCTGCATTCGAAAAAGTATTCCTCTTATACAACCCGATGACTTACGAAACATCCGATATCGTTTCGACATACGTTTACCGAATGGGTGTTTACTCAGGAAACTACAGTTACGCGACTGCGGTAGGTTTGTTTGAAGGATTGCTGAATCTGATCCTTTTGACGGTGGCAAACTTTACATCGAAAAAAGTTGCGGGCGAATCACTTTGGTAAGGAGAAAGAAAATGTCAGAAGAAAAGATAAAACTGGACTCCGGCAAGGAAAAGAAATTCAAACAGGGCATGAAGGTGAAAGAGTCCTGGCAGTTCAGAGTATTCCAGGTATTCAACTTCATAATAATGGCTTTCATCTGCGTGACCACGCTTTACCCGTTCCTTTATCTCGTGGCTCAGTCGTTTTCATCAGAGGCTGCGATCATCAAAGGCCAGGTATCGATCATTCCGGTGGGATTCAACTTTACGACATACAAATCGGTGCTTACCAAAGGCGATTTCCTCGGATACTACAGAAACACGATCATTTATGCGGTAGTAGGTACGTTTTTCTCGGTCCTTTTTTCGGCGATGCTCGCGTATCCGCTTTCAAAACCGCAGTTAAGGCTCAATAAGATTTTCGTGCCTTTCATTATCTTTACGATGTATTTCGGCGGAGGAATGATCCCCAACTACATCCTTATGACTTCACTTGGATTAAGAAACACGGTTTTCTCATTTATCCTTCCGGGACTTATCGGAACGTATTACGTGCTTTTGATGAAATCGTTCTTTGCGGGTCTTCCTCACGAACTCGAGGAAGCCGGAGAGATAGACGGACTTTCGAAATACGGAGTGTTCTTCAGGATCGTGCTTCCGATCTCAAAGCCCATTATGGCGACGATGGTACTTTTCTATATGGCAGGTTACTGGAGCAACTGGTTTAACGCTTTCCTTTATCTGGAAGACAGAAGCAAATGGCCTGTAGCATATCATCTTCGTCAGATCATCATCGGTGCATCCACTTCGGCGGATCCCGGAGCCGCATCTCAGGAAACGATGCAGATCGCGGCAAACATCAAATCATGTTCCATGGTTTTGATGGCAGTACCCATCATATGTGTTTACCCCTTCATCCAGAAGTATTTCGTTCAGGGAATGATGCTTGGCGGAGTTAAGGGATAAATTATAAAAGCGCTACATAAACGGATTATTTCTTCATGGGGGAGAGTAATCCATGTTTAAAAAGGAGGAAACAAAATGAAAAAGAAGCTTTTGAGTACAATGCTCACGATCAGCATGGTTGCTTCACTTGCAGCTTGTACGAACGGCAACGGTTCCGGCGAGGAACCCGCACCCAGCCAGAACGCTATTGACAACAATACCGTTACGGCTACCGATGACGGAAGTACAGCCCAGCCTGAGGAGGATCTCGGCTACACATACGGCGAACACTTCTATTCGGATGAACCTGTGACATACACAATGTCCTTCTCGGACGCATCATGGTATCCCATGACAGAGAAGTGGGTTACAGACGGTGTATTTGCAAAGATCACAGAGAGAACAAACGTTACTCTTGATCTTACAAGCATCGATTCAAACGATTACAATGACAAGATCGCTTTAAGCGTTAACGCAGGCGATGCACCTTATATCATTCCCAAGACATATGACGAATCCAAATACGTAGACGGCGGAGCTATCGTTCCCGTATCAAAGTGGGTTCAGTTCATGCCCAACTTCTCCAAGTTTGTTGAAGATTACAACATGCAGGCAGACCTTGACACGATCACACGTAACGACGGTAACTACTACAGACTTCCCGGTATGCATGAATCGCCCAACCAGGATTACTTCTTCATCGTAAGAAAAGACCTCTTTGACGGCGCAGGCGTAGATATCGCAGCTCTTGAAAAAGATATGACATACGATGATCTTTATGATGCATTGGTTAAGGTTAAAGCTTACATGGTAAGTGAAGGAATGTGCAAAGAATCCGATTACATTTGGTCAGACCTCTGGTGCGGCCAGGAATCCGGACAGGGTTCGGGCGGAAACCTTCTTAAGATCATGGGCTTCTCATACAACGTAGCTTCAGGCTGGGCTGTAGGTGACTGTATCCAGTACGATCATGACAAGGATGAATGGTATCTTTCTTCGACAACAGAAGATTACAAGGAATTCGTAAAGATGGCCAACAAGTTTGTCGCAGGCGGAATCCTCGATCCCGAAACATTTACTCAGGATGACTCAGTAGCTACAAACAAATTCTATCGTGGCGAAACAGCTATCATGTCAGTTAACCGCGGTCAGGTTGCTACATTCACAGCAGGCCTTGATGAAGGCGTAGGCGCAGGCAACTATGAAACATATCTTATGGTCACACCTAAGGGAATCAACAACTACATGGCAGAAAACTCCAGACTTGAAAACGGTGTTATGATCTCCAAGAACGCATACGACGATCTCGGTGAAGAGGACTTCATCAAGATGTTAAGATTCGTAGACTGGTTATTCTACTCAGATGAAGCATATGATCTTACAAAATGGGGTATCGAAGGCGAGACATAC
>CADARM010000123.1 GCA_902790275.1 uncultured Lachnospiraceae bacterium | reverse complement strand
TATCGGAGAGGGCGGAGCATCGCTTTCTGGCGGAGAGAAACAGCGTATCTCCATAGCGAGAGCTATCATGAAGGACAGCCCGATCATCATACTTGACGAGGCGACGGCCAATGTCGATCCCGAAAATGAGGCGGAACTTACCAAAGCGATCGAAGAGCTGACCAAAGACAAGACCATCATAATGATCGCACACAGATTGAAAACTGTCAGAAATGCGGATCAGATAATCGTTCTGGAAGACGGAAAGATCTCTGATAAGGGTACGCATGATGAACTTATGGGAAGAGAAGGCATTTACAGAGACTTCGTAAATGAAAGAAAAGAAGCTATCTCCTGGAAAATAGCATAAAGAAAATATTTAGCTGCTTTTAAGGCTGATCCGTATCAAAAACAGACTGATCCGGATCGGCCTTTTTTGAATGACAGGCAATAAGAATATTGACACTATACGTCTCAGGACATAGTATTATAGGAGTAAAAAAACAGAGTTAGACACATGTGTCTAACAGCGTAAATACGGCATTTCTCGCTTTGTGTCGTGTGAATCGCGAAGGAATTCTATTAATCTGCAAAAGGAAAGGAGGAAAACCTTAATGGATCAGAAAAAAGTCGGTTCTTTTTTAAAGGAACTGAGAAAAGAAAAAGGTATAACTCAGGAACAGCTTGCAGAAAAATTAAACGTATCGGGAAGAAGTGTTTCGAGATGGGAGACAGGCAATAACATGCCTGACATTTCTTTACTTGTCGAAATTGCGGACTTCTACGATGTGGATGTAAGAGAATTAATAGAAGGAGAGAGAAAAAGCGAGATGATGAACAATGAAGTAAGAGATGTTGCCAACAAGATGGCAGATTATGCCAATAATGAAAAAGGCAGATTATTTAAAGTAATAAGAGTAATAGGTATCGTTGGTGTATTACTGCTTGCGATAGCGATCGTATTTCAGACAGGTTTATATGAGAAGGAACTGGGAAACTTTATTGCCCTTGTATTTTCCTTCCTGGCATTTGTGGTCATGATCATTATGACACTCTATGTAAACGGAGTGCTGCAGAAGATTAAAAAGAACAAAGCACTGACGATAGGACTGATAACTTTGATATCGATCGTTTCGGTAGTGGTGGTAAAATGTGTTCTTATGTTTACGGTCTTATTCATGATTGTAATCTTTGAAACCCTTGCTCCGACCAAGAAAGGCACGGACGGATACGATAAAGAGGCCATGGTCTCAAAATACAGCAGTGAATTTAATTCGGGATTCTATCTTTTCCCTGAGAATCTTGATAAGTCCGTTGATGATGAATATGCTTATTCCGCCAAAACGGGATTATTCGATACTGACGGATATTTTATATTAAAAGTTCAGTATAACGAAGAGGATTATAAGGCTGAAGTTGATCGTATGTCTGATGTAAGCTGCAAGATCGATTTTGATAACAATCAGTCATATACAAATTATGTTTATCAGGATGATACCATGTATAATTATCCGGCGATCATAGCGATGGACGGATATGATAATGCTTACGAATATGCGCTTTTGGACGAAGAGGACCTCACCATCATTTATGTGGCTTTAAGTTATCCCGAATCCGTCAATCTGATCAAATATAAGGATTATCTTAAGAAGGATCTGAGTGCATATATCATACCGGGAAGCTCGCTTGAGAACTTCTCGCTTTACTCCCACCGCTTCCCAGGAGAGGATGCCTGGATAGGTGCTTATTAAATAGATAAGAAAGAGTGGTTGGCATAAATTGAACGACCGGTTAAAGGGAATAATTTGCATAATCATAGCGGCAGCAGGGTTTTCTTTAATGACCTTTTTTGTAAGACTGGCAGGGGACCTGCCTACCATGCAGAAGGCCTTTTTCAGAAACGCGTTTGCGCTGGTTATAGCAATAGCGACACTGATAATAAAAAGACAGAAGTTTAAGATAGATAAAGAGTTCGGATGGGATATTTTCTTCAGATGTCTTTTCGGAACGACCGGACTTATAGCAAACTTTTATGCCATCGATAAGCTGGCACTGGCGGATGCGAACATGTTAAACAAGCTTTCTCCGTTCTTTGCGATAATCCTCTCGATCCCGCTTTTGAAAGAAAAGCCTTCAAAGACCGATATAATCGCTACGGTTATAGCATTTATCGGGGCACTTTTTATCATCAGGCCTACGCCCGGAAACATGGGACTTATTCCCTCACTGATCGGCCTGTACGGCGGATTCGGCGCGGGCTGCGCATATGTATTTGTAAGAAGAGCAACTAAAAAAGGTGCGGCTACGCCTGTCATAGTAATATGCTTTTCACTCTTTTCGTGCATGCTGACCATGCCGTTTATGGTATTTAATTACGTACATATGAGCGTTATGCAGATCCTTATCCTTATCGCTGCCGGAATGGCTGCGGCGGTCGGACAGTTTGCGATAACGAGCGCTTATAAATTTGCACCCGCTAAGAAGCTTTCGGTATTCGATTATATCCAGGTAATATTTGCGGCACTCTGGGGAATAATCTTCCTAAAAGAATCGCCGACATTTTTAAGCGTTATCGGATATGTTATAATAATAGGTGTGGCGTTTGTTCGCTGGGAGAAAGCACGTATTGAAGAGAAAAAGCAGAAAGCTTAAAGAGGAAAAAATGAAGAAAAAACTGTTAGGTTTATTGGCGGGGGTATTGGCAGTTATGAGTATGACAGGATGCGGAGCGGTAAAGTATAAAGTTGATGCTGACTTTGGGTATAAGCTTGATAAAGATTCCTATGCCGCAGGTGAGGAGGTAACGGCTGTTTACGATATGATAGGAACTGACAGCGATTACACTTTTTACTGCGAAAACGATGATGTTTCTTTAAAGCAGGAGTACGATTCAAAGCGCGGATATGTTATCACTTTTACGATGCCGGCACATGATGTTAAACTCGGCGTAAAGAGAAGAAGTTCGATGGAAATGGATCCTGATGCGATTATTCCCAATCCTTCCGATCCGCCTGTTACCGGTTTTATGCCGCTTGGCGATATATGGACCTGCCCCGAATGCAATGCTGCCGGGAACGTCGGCGGATACTGCTCAAACTGCGGAGCAAAGAAACCCGAATAAAAATGTAAGGACAGAAAAAATGATTCAGGATATTTTTCCGAGCAAACTTTATAACGAATATAAAAACATCGAAATGGGAAGGGAAGATTTCCTTCTCATTTTCGATAATGAAGGAAAGATCCTCCTTGGTGATGAGGACGGTCAGATACGGTTTCTGACGGGCGAAGACATAAGCGGGGGAAAGATCGTATATCTTTTTTCGGTTGACGAAAAAAAATACTTCCTTCTGGCCGAGAACACGAACTTTATGAAAGAAGGTTTTTCGTATTATTCCATAAGGGATGTTCGTGATAAGTTCTCGGGAAAGGAAGTATATGCCGTATTTACCGCGTATCATCTTCAGAAATGGTATTCGGACAACAAACACTGTGGAAAATGCGGGGACATTTTAATCTTTGACGAAAAGGAAAGAGCATTAAGATGTCCGAAGTGCGGTAATGTCATTTATCCGAGGATCAATCCCGCCGTTATCGTAGGTGTAGTTAAAGGCGATACGATCCTTTTGACCAGATACAGAAGGGGCTACGGCCATAACGCTCTGGTTGCCGGTTTTACCGAAATAGGTGAAACTTTAGAGGAAACCGTACAGAGAGAGGTTATGGAAGAGACCGGTATTAAGGTTAAAAATATAAGATATTATAAATCGCAGCCCTGGGGCATGGCCCAGGATATCCTCGTAGGTTTCTTTTGTGAGGCCGACGGCGACGGTTCGATCCATATGGATGAGAGCGAATTAAAGTACGCCGAGTGGGTCAAGAGAGAAGATGTGATCCTCCAGCCCAACAATTTAAGCCTCACAAACGAAATGATGAGAGTGTTTAAAGAAAATATGATCTAATAGTTTGCTGCACTTTCTACGATCTCTGCGAATTCTTTTTTATAATCATCGTTTAATCTGAGTTTCGAAAGCGTTTTCGATACATGCTTTAAACTTCCGTTTCCAACGTAATCGCTGTGTCTTAATACCATTGCGAATTCGGCTACGGATGCGGCAAAAAGGAAATCGGTGGAAGGTGTGTCGGTATAGCAGTTGGAACCGATATTGTAGTTAAGAAGCTTTGATTTGATACCGTTGGGATCCTTGTAACGAACGGAAAGAGTGAGCCATTCTTCGGATTCAAGAGCTTCTTTTGTTAATGAACTTGACTGATATTTTAAGTTATCACCGCTGTAAGAATCATCTTTTGCCGGTACGATCTCGTAGAGCACGGTTACATTGTGACCTGCACCGATCTCGCCGGCGTCTTTTTTATCATCCTCAAAATCTTCATTGTTGAGTGCTCTGTTTTCGTAACCGATAAGACGGTATTCGGAAACATATGCCGGATTGAATTCAACCTGGAATTTAACATCTTTTGCAACAGTTATCATGTTTTCGTCGAATTCTTCTACCAGTACTTTTTTTGCTTCTGTAAGAGAGTCGATGTATGCGTAATTTCCGTTGCCTTTATCTGCCAGGACTTCCATTCTCGCATCCGAATAATTGCCTGTTCCGAAGCCTAAAACCGACAGATAGATCCCTTTGTCTTTCTTTTTGGAGATGAGTTCTTCAAGCTCGGACTGACTTGTTTTTCCTATGTTGAAATCACCGTCGGAAGCGATGATTATCCTGTTGTTCCCGCCTTTTATAAAGTTTTCTTCGGCGAGCTTGTAGGCTTCTTCGATCCCGCCTTCACCGTTTGTGGAACCCTGGGCTCTCAGAGAATCCAGAGCATTTTCTATTGCTTCTTTATTTGAACCTTTTTCGCCTTCAAGAACGATATCCGTTCCGCTTGCGTAAGTTACGATCGAAACGCGGTCTTTGCTTCCGAGATTATCGAGCATAAGCTTAAATGAGTCTTTAACGAGGGGCAGTTTATCGAGATTCTGCATTGAACCTGATACGTCGATCAGAAGAACGATATTTGCATCGGGACTGTCTTTGAACGATATTTCCTCGGTCTGGATACCGAGACGCAGGAGCTTGTTTTCTTCGTTCCAGGGACATGTAGAGATCTCGGCATTCACGCCGAAGGGTTCTTTGCCTGTGAGGATCAGACGGGCGGCGGTACCGAGGTACTGGTCGATCCGACGGTCTCTGCGGAAGGCTATTCCGCAGTGCTCTACGACAATCAGAACGGTCTTCCTACTTCGGAGGCCAATGCGATAGTCCAGACGGAAGAAGGCTTCATCTGGATCGGAAGTTACAGCGGTCTTAT
>CADARM010000122.1 GCA_902790275.1 uncultured Lachnospiraceae bacterium | reverse complement strand
ATACCATTAAGCCCTTGGGCGTATAATCTACAATCGGCTTATCCTTTGAAATGTCTTTTCCGTCATAGGGGTGAATACCACCGTGAAATGTAAACAAAGCCTTGCCTCCCTTTCTCTTTTTAAAAATAGCCTTTAATATCTTACTACTTATTTTTTAAAAATACTATATAAATTTTTTAAAATGTAGTAAAATACTTATGTATGTAAAAATAGCAGTTTGGAAGGAAATCTAATGAAAACTATCCAGTGTTCGACAGCTCTAAAAGAAATAAATTACCCTTTGGAAACATTGGCTCCGATTAAAGATATTCTTTTTCTCGACATAGAAACTACAGGTTTTTCGGCAAGAAGTTCCAATCTTTACATGATCGGATGTGCTTATTACGAGAATGACGAATGGCAGTTGATACAGTGGCTCGCTGAGAATTACGAAGAAGAAAACGACGTATTAAAGGCATTTCTCGAGTTCAGCGTCAACTATTCTTTCCTTATTCATTTTAACGGAAATCAGTTCGACATTCCTTTCCTTGAGCAGAAATGCCAGCAGTATGAATACAATTTCGACTTCGGCAACTTTGACGGACTCGATATTTATAAAAGGATAAAACCTTACAAGAACTTCATGAAACTTGAGGACTGCAGACAGAAAACACTTCAGACTTTCCTCGGAATGATAAGACGCGACAGACTTGACGGCGGTGAACTCATCAATTACTATCACGAATTTGTCTGCAATAAGGACGAAAACATCATGGAAGCCATCCTTCTTCATAATAAGGAAGACGTTGAAGGCATGCTTCATATGGTTTCTCTCCTTGCGATCCCGGATCTCTTTAACAAATCGATCCGTGTAATGAAGGTTAAAGCCAATTATTACAACGACTACGAAAATAAAAAACGCCAGGAACTTATCCTGACATTAAGATTCAGAACCGCGATACCCGTTCCTCTTTCATACACAGCGAACGGATGCTACTTCACATGTGAAGGTGTCGACGGAATCTTAAAAGTCCCTCTCTTCGAAGAAGAGATGAAATACTTCTACTCGAACTACAGAGATTACTACTATCTCATCCATGAAGATATGGCAGTACACAAATCAGTAGCTCAGTTCATTGAAAAAGATCATAAAGAGCCTGCAAGTGCTTTGACTTGCTACACAAGAAAGGCTTCCACATATCTTCCCGAGTGGAGCGTACTCTTCGAGCCGTTCTACAAGAGGGATTACAGAGATCATCAGCTGTTCTTCGAACTTACTCCCGAATTCAAGACATCGAGAGAAAGCTTCAACAAATATGCCGAGCATATCTTACAGAACATGATCAACGCGTAACTTAAATGATATTTAATATCATTTATTCTTTCAAATCCTTTCTTTTCAAAACAACGGGCGTCCGAAAAGGCGCCCGCTGTTTTTTTATCTTCTTATTTAATTATTTCATCGGTTTCTCAAAGAAGAATGAAGCCAGTCTCTCGTATCCGATCTGTTTATAGTTCATCATCTGCTCCGTCGCACCAAGGAAAAGAATTCCGCCGGGTGCCAGGGATTCGTAAAACTTTTCAAAAAGATCTTCCTTCGCTTCTTCCGTAAAGTAAATAAGTACATTTCTGCATACGATCAGACTCAGATTCTTCGGAAAAGGATCAAGAAGAAGGTTATGTTTCTCAAATCTTATGGATTTCTTTAAAGAAGAATCTATCTTATATGTATGTTCTGTCGTAGCGGTAATATACTTTTCGATATATTCTTTCGGAAGTCCCGCAATGGACTTCTTTGAATACACACCGTTTGCTGCCTGACTTAAAACCTGTTTGTCTATATCCGTGGCATAGATGGAATAATCCGTCGGTTTCATCTGCTTATTGAAGACCATGGCCAGAGTATAAGGTTCGTCGCCGGTAGAACACGCAGCACTCCAGATCTTTACATTACCGGGGAATCTGGTCTTTAAAGCAGGGATGACATTGTCTTCCAGTATCTTCCACTGATCCGGATTTCTGTAGAACTCGGAAACGTTGATGGTCAGGTAATTTACAAAATCTTCAAGGACATCTTTATCCGTCTTTAAATAATTCACAAAATCATCATAACCGTTCAGATGATGTCTTAAGATCAAAGTATCGATCCTTCGCTTCATCTGTTTTTCTTTATAAGCATTCAAATCTATTTTTGTAAGGCAATATACTTCCCTTTTAAAGGATTCGTAATCATTAATCATTACAAAAATCTTCCTTTATACGTTACTGAATGATTCTTAACATATCTATTATACTACAAATAAAAAGAGAAGGCACTTAAAATGTACCTTCTCTGAATTTTTATTGTATTTCCGAAAATTATTCTTCGGTCTTTTCAGCCTCAGCTTCTGCAGCTACAACAGCTTCAACATCAACAGATGCATATTCGCCGTTATCATCAGCTTCAGCTTCCTTATCTTTCTTAGGCTGTAATAAAGCTCTTACAGAAAGGCTGATTCTGTTATTCTCTTCATTAACTTCCGTAACTTCAGCAGTTACTTCATCACCGATCTTAAGAACATCCGAAGGCTTCTCGATATGGTTCTTGGAAATCTGTGAAACATGAAGAAGTGCATCAACTCCGCCGTCAAGCTGTACGAATGCGCCGAAATCTGTCATTCTTGCAACTTTACCTGTTACAACGCTTCCTACGGGGAATCTTGTGCTTAAATCTTTCCAGGGATTCTCATCTTCAAACTTTGTTGAAAGAGAGATTCTTGTTCCGTTGATCTCTTTGATAAGAACTTTAACCTTATCGCCTGCTTTGTAAAGCTTCTTAGCGCTTTCGATTCTGCCCCAGCTCATTTCTTTGATATGAAGCAATCCGTCGATTCCGCCAAGGTCGATAAATGCACCGAAGTCTGTTACGTTCTTTACGGTACCTTCAACCGTGTCGCCTACTTTGATCTTGGAAAGAACTTCCTCAACGGCCTTAGCCTTTTCAGCTACAACGAGTTCCTTTCGGTTACCGATATATCTTCTCTGCTTAGGATCGTACTCCTGCATGTAGAATTCGATTTCTTTATCCATGAACTTGGATAAGTCTTTTTCATAAACGTCTGAAAGAAGACCTGCGGGGATGAATACTCTCACATCGTCAACAACAACGATAACACCCTTGTTGTTGGGGATCTGTGAAACAACACCCTTGATAACGCTCTTGTTGTTGAATGCGTCTTCGAGAACCTTAGAACCTTTGTCTGCGATGATTCTCTTGTGTGTAAGTGATACCTGACCTTCTCCGTCGTTTACCTTGAGTACCTTAACATCAATGGTATCTCCGATTTTTACTTTTTCTGTCAGATCAATGCTTAAGTCATTCGTGTATTCTGCTTTGGAAAGAATGCCATCAGATTTGTAGCCGATATTTAAAATAATGTAATCGGGTTTAACATCGATAACTTCACCGCTAACTATCTCTCCTGTTCGAATTGTTTTGAATGATTCATCAAGCATTTGTTCAAAAGTAAGTTCTGACATAATTTTGAACCTCCTCAATAATGTTTTTTGGGGTTGAAGCCCCTGCTGTAATTCCCACCAGGTTAGCATTAGCCGGTAATTCCAAATGCAACTCCTTAAGTGTCTGAATGAAATAGGTTCTTTCACAATGCATTTTGCTGATTTCGTAAAGCTTGCGGGAATTGGAGCTTTGCGAATCCCCTATAACAATCATAACGTCAGCTTTCGCGGCCAGTTGCGCGGCCTCGTTTTGACGTTCGCTTGTAGCGTTGCATATAGTATTCACAACGCTAACATTATCATCATAACAAATATTTTTTAAAACTTCAACTAAATCTTTAAATTTATTGATGTTAAAGGTTGTTTGTGAAACCACGCAAATATCGCCTTTTAAGACACCTTTAAGTTTGAGTGCGTCCTCTTCCGATCCCACAACGTAAGATTCGTTTGCGCACCACCCTTTTATACCCTCTACTTCGGGGTGTCCTTCGTTACCGATTATCACTATTGTTTTGCCGGCTTCGGACTCGGTATTTACGGTATTGTGGATACGTTTTACAAAGGGACACGTGGTATCGATTATCGAAAATCCTCTCTTCTCGATACCCTCATATATACTCTTTGCAACACCGTGGGATCTGATTATCACAAGACCTTTGGGAAGCGAATCAAGTTCTTCAAGTGAGTTGATCTCTTTTACACCTTTTTCGACAAAATCATTAACCACTTCTTTGTTGTGTATGATCGGTCCGAAAGTGTAAATGACACCGCCTTTTTCAATTTCTTCATATACCGTATCGACCGCTCTTTTTACTCCAAAGCAGAAACCGGCCGATTTTGCAAGTACAACTTCCATTTAAAGCCTTTCTTACTTCCTCTCAATGATAGAGATGATCTTGTCTTTAACTTCTTCGATCGTCATATCGGAAGTATCAAGGAAAACTGCATCTTCCGCCTGTTTGAGAGGTGCGATCTCACGGTTCATGTCTCTCTCGTCACGTTCGATGATCTCTTTCTCGATAGTATCAAGATCACAGTCAGTTCCCTTTTCCTTAAGCTCAAGATATCTTCTCTCAGCTCTTACTCTGCTCGATGCTGTAAGGTAGATCTTGCATTCGGCATTGGGCAGGATATTTGTACCTATATCGCGTCCGTCCATAACGACATCGTTTTCTCTTGCAAGTTTTCTCTGAAGTTCGAGAAGCTGTGCACGGACCTTACCGTTTGTCGAACTTGCGGACGCCATGTTTCCGACTTCCTGAGTTCTGATAAGGCCGTTTACATTTTCACCGTTTAAAAGAACTATCTGGGTTCCGTTATCGTATTCGATCGAAACATTTGCTTCACCGCAGTATTTCTCGAAGCCTTCGTTATCATTGATGCCTACGCCTTTTCTAATAAGATATAAAGCGATCGCACGATACATGGCTCCCGTATCTACATAAATAAATCCTTTTTCTTTAGCAACAAGTTTTGCGATTGTTGATTTGCCTGCGCCTGCAGGTCCGTCGATAGCAACATTAAATCCCATTTTATTCTCCTCCGAATCTGATTGAATATTTATATTTAATATAAACAGACGTTTTCAAAAACCGACAAAAAAATTTTACAAAAATCAAGTTAAAATGTAAAGAAAATCGGTTTAAAATCGCTAAACTTAAAAGTGGTTTCCTGCAAGGAATCCGGTACTGAATGCAATCTGAAGATTAAACCCGCCGGTAAAGGCATCTACATCCAACACTTCACCGGCAAAATAAAGATTTTTAATCAATTTGCTTTCCATAGTTTTTGGATTGATATCTTTAACACTTACCCCTCCGTGA
>CADARM010000121.1 GCA_902790275.1 uncultured Lachnospiraceae bacterium | reverse complement strand
TATACCCGTAAGGGAAGCGGAACACAAGGCACTGGTCGGAAAAGGCTATATCGAAGGGCAGAAAGTTATCCTTGTAAAGCCTCAGACCTATATGAACAATTCGGGTGAAGCATTAAGAGCGATCACCGATTATTACAAGGTCGATCCCGAAACGGAACTTATCGTTATCTATGACGATATTTCTCTGGAAGTCGGAATGTTAAGGATAAGAGACAAGGGTTCCGCGGGCGGACATAACGGCATTAAGAGCATCATTCAGCATTTATCGACCCAGGTATTCCTTCGAATAAAGGTAGGTGTCGGTGACAAGAATCCCAATATGGATCTTGCGGATCATGTGCTCGGACATTTCGGTCCGGATGATTCGAAAGTCATGAAAGAATCATTTGAGAAGGCTGCCGAGGCTGCTGTCATGCTTCTTGGCGGAGATGTCGAAAAGGCCATGAATGTCTATAACAGGAAGCCCGAAAAAGAGAAGAAGGCAAAGGCTGAAAATGCCGGGGCAGAAAAGAAAGAAAACACGGAAGAAAAGTCGGAATAAAAGCGCAAAAAGCGCATGAGCAATATGGAATTTTTCTATGAACCGCTTTACGAAAACAAGGAGTTTTCTAAGGCGCATGAAGTTTTAAAAGAGAACAGATCGGTATACGTGCCGGGTACGACGGACAGTCAGAGAATTCATCTGTCCCACGCGTTCGGCGCTTCTTTTGATGTGCGTTTTATCATTACTTACGATGATATACGTGCAAACGAGATATTTGAAGAGAGCAGGATGTACGATAAGGACGTAGTGTATTTTAAGGGCAAGGATATCTGCTTCTATCAGGCCGATATCTGCGGTAATCAGATCGCCCAGGAGCGTCTTCGTACCATCAGAAACTTCAGGGAAAACAAGAAGCTTACGGTAGTTACGACGATCGATGCGCTTATGACGCCCGTCGTTCCTCCCGAGGTTTTTAACGATAATATCATTTCTTTAAGCGTAAGACAGGTATGCGAACTTGAAGCTTTAAGACACAAGCTTGTTCACATGGGCTACGAGATGGCCGATATCGTTGAATCCCCCGGTCAGATGAGGATCCAGGGCGGTATCGTCGATGTCTTCGATCTTACGATGGATAACCCTGTCAGGATCGAATTCTGGGGCGATGAGATCGATTCGATCAGATTCTTTGACGCACAGAGCCAGCGCTCCATCGAAAAGACAAAGAGTGTGACTTTTTATCCCGCTACGGAAAACGTTATCGATGAGGAACTTTTGAAAAAGGGTCTTAAGAAGATCGCAAAAGAATCCAAAGAGCACGAAGAGAGATTAAGAGCGGAATTCAAGACCGAAGCGGCAGCCAGAGTAAAGCACGAGAGAGAAGATTTTGAATTAAAAGTCGAAGCGTTCGTAAACAGGGTAAATATGGACGGCTTCCTTAAATACTTCTATCCGAAAGCCGACGGCTTTTTATCTCTTTTTAAAGACAGAAACGTGATCATCTGCATCGATGAACCCAAGAGAGTCGATCTTAAAGGAAAAGAGTGCGAAGAAGAGTTCAGAGACAGTTTCACGCACAGAGCCGAGATGGGATATGCGCTCCCGGGACAGCTGGATCTTCTTGAGAAATATGCGAGCGTAAAGAAGCAGTATCTTTCTTTCCCCTGTGTTAAACTTACGAGTTTCGACGATGCACCCGATAAGGGAGACTATGTCGTAAACTTTAATCCCAAGAGTGTTCCGAGCTACAACGGAGCCATTGGAGAACTTATAAAAGATCTTGAAAAATATCATAAAGAAGGCTACAGAGTACTCGTGCTCTCGGCATCGAGGACCAGGGCCAGAAGAATAGCCGACGACATCACAAGAGAAGGTATCGCGGCATTTTACAGCGACAACAAACAGAGAGTATTAAAACCCGGAGAGATCATGACTTTCGCGGGTACGTTAAAGAAAGGTTTTGTTTACCAGAACCTTAAATTCGCCCTGCTTTCCGATTCGGATATCTTCGGTCGTGACAGGAAGTTAAAGAAAGGAAAGAAATACCAGGGAAAGAAGATCTTTGATTACAACGAACTCAAAGTCGGAGACTATGTCGTACACGAAGAATACGGTATCGGTATCTATCGCGGCATTGAAAAGATAAGCCAGGACCGTATTACCAAAGACTATATGAAGGTCGAATATGCGAAGGGCGACAATCTCTATGTTCCCGCGACTTCATTCGATATAATCGGCAAATATTCATCCTCCGACGGTGCCTCGCCCCGTCTTAACAGATTAAGCGGGAAAGAGTGGGTTGCCACAAAAGCGAAAGTTAAAGAAGGCGTTGAACAGACAGCCAGGGAACTCGTCGAATTATATGCCGAGAGACAGAAACTTAAAGGTCATATATACGAGAAAGACAGCGTATGGCAGAAGGAATTTGAAGAGATGTTTCCTTATGAAGAAACAAGGGATCAGATGGATGCCATCAATGCGGTCAAAGACGATATGGAGACGGGAAAAGTCATGGACCGTCTTATCTGCGGAGACGTAGGTTTCGGCAAAACGGAAGTTGCGATCCGTGCCGCTTTCAAGGCGGTAATGGGCGGCAAACAGGTCGTTTATCTCGTACCCACTACGATCCTCGCGGATCAGCATTACAACACGTTCAAAGAGCGTATGAAAAACTATCCGATATCGATAGAACTTTTATGCCGTTTCAGAAGTGCGACGCAGCAGCGTGCGACCGTAAAACGATTAAAAGAAGGTCAGGTGGATATCGTTATCGGAACACACCGTCTTTTGTCAAAAGACGTTGAGATAAAGAATCTGGGACTCCTTATCATCGATGAGGAACAGCGTTTCGGCGTCGGTCACAAGGAGAAGATCAAGAAGTTAAGAAAAGATGTGGATGTATTAACGCTTTCCGCGACTCCCATCCCGAGAACGCTTCACATGAGCCTTACGGGCATCAGGGATATGTCTCTTCTTGAAGAAGCGCCCGTTGACAGACTTCCGATCCAGACATTCATCCTTGAATACAACGAAGAATTCATAAGAGAAGCCATCAACCGTGAGATAGCGAGACACGGCCAGGTTTATTTTGTGCATAACGTGGTAAGGGATATCCATCTTGTTGCGGAAGCGATAGAAAAACTCGTGCCCGAAGCCAGGATACGTTACGCTCACGGTCAGATGAACGAGAGCGAACTTGAAGACATCATGTACGAATTCATACGCGGAGAAGTCGATGTACTCATCTCCACGACGATCATCGAGACAGGTCTTGATATCCCGAACGTAAATACCATCATCATCGACAATGCCGACAGATTCGGCCTTGCACAGCTTTATCAGTTGAGAGGACGAGTAGGACGAAGCAACAGAACGGCATACGCGTTCCTTATGTATCAGCAGAACAAAGTCGTAAGCGAGATCGCGGAAAAGCGTCTTGAAGCCATAAGGGAATTCACCGACCTCGGTTCCGGATTTAAGATAAGCATGAGAGACCTTGAGATAAGAGGTGCGGGAAACCTTCTCGGATTCAAGCAGTCAGGCCATATGGAAGCGGTAGGATACGAACTTTACTGCAAGATGTTAAATGAGGCCGTGATCGAAGCGAAGGGTGAAGAAAAGAAAGAGGATTACAACACGAGGATCGATCTTAACATCGATGCTTATATGCCTCCCGAATATATCATTAACGAGAACGAAAAGCTTATCATGTACCAGCGCATCGCCTCGATCAACGGAAAAGTCGATTACGACGAGATGTGCGAGGAACTTACAGACAGATTCGGTACCGTTCCAAAGCAGGCTGATTTCCTTCTTCGACTTGCTCTCTTAAAGAGTTATGCAAGAGACGAATACGTAACGAATATCCGTGGTTCCGAGGGAAAGATAAGAGTCGATCTTTATCCCAAAGCAAAGGTCGACCCCGACAAACTCGTCGATTTCATAAACAACTGTCCTTATCAGATAAGATTCATGAACGGAACGACACCGGGATTCGAACTTCATTACAAAGTCTGCGGACTGCCCGAGCGTGATGAGGAAGAACTGC
The DNA here is from genome assembly GCA_902790275.1 of uncultured Lachnospiraceae bacterium. Taxonomy (GTDB): domain Bacteria; phylum Bacillota; class Clostridia; order Lachnospirales; family Lachnospiraceae; genus UBA3766. The sequence goes on along the minus strand of CADARM010000121.1, from coordinate 1,270 downwards.
TTGAGAGCGCGGAACGCTTTATAAGAGACATGAAAGTGATCCTTAGAGACTAGCGCGTTCGCACTGCCTGATATTGATTTTGTCAAATTGCCGGAATTGTCGAATCCATTGAAAAAAGGGCAAAAAAGGTATATAATAGATTGCTAAGTTTGTAAAATAAACTCATAGAAAGTGAAGTATAAAGAAATGGAACACATTTTCGTACCGAAGGGATACAAATCCCCTCAGACAATCAAAGAAACAGAAGTTGCTATCAAGGAAGTTAAAGACTATTTCGAGAGAGCTTTGGCTGATGCACTTAATCTGACCAGAGTTTCCGCACCTTTATTCGTATGGCCTTCAAGCGGTCTTAACGATAACTTAAACGGTGTTGAAAGACCTGTTACTTTCGGTATCAAGGAATATAACGATGCCGAAGTCGAAGTGGTTCATTCACTTGCAAAGTGGAAGAGAATGGCTCTTTCCAAATACGGCTTTAAAAAAGGCGAAGGTCTCTATACCGATATGACCGCCATCAGAAGAGATGAAGATACAGACAACCTTCATTCGATCTATGTCGATCAGTGGGACTGGGAAAAGATCATCGATAAAGAAGAAAGAAACATCGATACATTAAAAGAAACCGTATTCAGGATTTACATGGCTATCAAGCAGACGGAATTCTATATGTGCGGCAAATATCATTTCATGGATCCGTTCCTTCCGGGCGAGATCTCCTTTATTACTACAAAGGAACTCGAGGAAATGTATCCCGACAAGACTCCCAAGGAAAGAGAAAACCTTATCACAAAAGAAAAAGGTGCTGTATTCCTTATGCAGATCGGTGACGATCTTGCAAACGGCGAGCCTCATGACGGCAGAGCACCCGACTATGATGACTGGAAATTAAACGGAGACATCCTTGTTTATTATCCCATCCTCGGCGGTGCACTCGAACTTTCATCCATGGGTATCAGAGTTGATGAGGATTCACTCGTTTATCAGTTAAAGAAGAGCGGCTGCGAGGAAAGAATGAACCTGCCTTTCCAGAAAGCTATCCTCGATAAGAAACTTCCTTACACGATCGGCGGAGGTATCGGACAGTCAAGAATCTGTATGTTCTTCTTACAGAGAGCACATATCGGCGAAGTACAGTCTTCAATCTGGCCTGAGGAAGTTTATAAGATTGCCGAAGAAAACGGAATCAACATTTTATAAACTTTAAAAGGATCTTACAGATGAAAAAAGCACTGGAAAAATTCATAATCCCGCTTATTTCCATAATCGGGAT